>NZ_JBLROB010000011.1:0-161615 GCF_047921475.1 Micromonospora sp. SL4-19 | reverse complement strand
TGCTGGCATGCCCTCCCAACGGCACGGCGTCAAAATCTCGGCTAGCCGGGAACGCCCCACTCAACAACGTCACGCCCATCAACCTCCGAGATCGATGCGTACGAGTGTACGACAGCCTGGTGGGCTGCCAGCGGTCACACACCGTGGAGGTGGCGAGAGTTGTGGTCTGCACCCAGTCCGGCGAGTACAGCGGTCGGGTATCCCGTGGCGGCGATCTTCGTCCTTCCAGCAGTCCAGCCAGCGCCGCCACCGTGCCCGGCACGTGCCCGATCTAGCGGTCAACACCGGCCAACGATGGGCACTCTCCGCGATCTGACGCCCCGTCACTCCGTCCCTACGGACCAAGAGGCGGCTGCTCACCCTGTAGATCAACCTATCGGCTCAGGTCCACTCAAGGCACCTTCCAAACTGACGGTGCGGGTTCGATTCCCGTCGCCCGCTCCAACGGCCTCCGGCCCAGGTCAGAGGTTGGATCCCCCGATCCTGGGCCGGTCGGCCACTCCCCCGCTCGGATCTTGTGGGCCCATCCGTGGGCCACTACTCGCCGGGCAGGATCCGCTTCGGGTCGGTACCCGGTGGGAAGAACGCAAGGCTGCTTGGATCCCGGTCGTCACCGTGGTCCTCTTTCCAGCCGACGGCCGAGGAGATCACGTAGTCCGAGCCGCCGCCGCTCACCAACATGAGGACCCGACTGCGCGATCCGATCTGGCCCAGGTCGGACAGAATTCGATGGCGTTCCTCGAACGTGGCGCATCGGATGGCAAGTCCCTCGTAGTCGGTGCGGATCTTCACCGCCTCGACCGGCTTGAACAGCACGTCTAGTCGGGGCTGACCGCCCGCCACCCGCGCCCGAAGTAGCAGCTGGCTATGACTCACCGTGTATGCCCACACCGAAAACTCGCGCTCCGAGCGGAAGATTTCCTCGCCAGGCGCGAACTGGTGGTCATAGCTGAGCCAGGCTTCCGACACGCGATCGATCCTTCTGCTGGTGAGCGTTTGCAGAGTAGCGATCACTTGGTCCGTCGGCCGTCCGCCTGACCGGCAATCCGCCGGTCCATGGCCGAAGCGATTTCGCGGTCCCGCTCGCTGGTCGCGTGCTGGTAGATCAACGCCGCCCGCATGCTCGCGTGCCCCATTCGCTGCATGAGCTCGCTGGCGACCTCCGGCCGGCATCGGCCGGGCCGGCCGGCCACGCTTGGGGACGACAGGACTACGAAGACCTCGGGGCTCCGCCCCGAACCCCGGCCCTCCTCAGAGATCGGCCGGGGACGGATCACCTCGCCGGGCACCGCAAGGGCTACCAGCCTCCCCGGACGGTCTGGCGACTGCCCGACGAGGAGATCGTTTCAAGCCCTTGGCCCCCGGCTGCCATGTCTCAGCGGTCTCGACCTGCTCGCATGCACAGGAGCGCAGCCTGGACGTGCCAGTCGCTTGCGTGCAGGGCTACGGGGTAGTGGACTTCTCTGATTTGCCTGTCGGCGGTCTCTACGGAAAGGCGCATCGACAACGGCTCTCTCCCCACTTCGGGCGTGCACTGAAGCCGCAGCTTGACGTCGAGCCAGCGGGTGTTGCCGGGGCGCAACGGCTGGGGCTGGCCGGTGTCCTGAATCAGGACGCCAGATGTCTGCGCTTGAACCGCACGAATCGTGACCGGCAGAGGGCCAAAGTTAGTCACTTCCACCGACCCGTCCAGTTCAGCGACGCCGTTGGTAACGACGCCGTCCTCACGGGTCGACCCCGGTATGACGGCGAGTGCGACCAACTCGACCCGTTCCCGCTGCTCACGTAAGTCTCGCAACTCGTTGATACTGATCCCGCCCAGCAGCAAGCCGACCACGAAGGCGGCGACGAGGCGCAGCTGGGCCTTGTTGACCGCACGACGACGGGTAGTGGTGGCATCCGATTCGGCCGGCACATGGTTGTGCTCGTCGAGATCGATCACGCCGTGCTCTGGCATCGCGACAGCTTAGGGCCTCGATCCCATACGCGTGGTCCGTGCCATCCACGTGCCGGTAGCCGATGTCCAGGGCGGTCACCCGCTCGTACCGGCGCGGGTCATCCACGGGCCAGTAGCCGTGGCGCGCAGCGGTCATGAGCGGGCACGAGCGGCACCGAGCTCTGCCGCCGACAGCAGGCGTTTCGGGCATCGCGGCTCGTTGAGCGCGATCTTCCAAACTGACGGTGCGGGTTCGATTCCCGTCGCCCGCTCCACAGCCCTCCGGCCCAGGTGGGGGGCGTATCCCCGATCCTGGCTCAAGCCAGCCATTCCCCCGCTCTGATCTTGCGGGCCATCCACGGACCACTACGCGCTCACTCCGGCGCTCGCCACCACGAGCGCGCTACCGCTTTCCGGGACGTTCGGCCGCGTCCTCGAAGACCAGCAGGTGAGGGGGTTGGCCCGGATACCGGGGGATCTCGACAGGCAGGCCCGGCCGCAGCACCGGGGCAAGAGCGTCGAAGACACGCACCACGGCATCGCCATGAAACTCCTCGAACCGCTCCGTGGCCTGTAGCCACAGTGCGCCACCGGGCAGGGCGTCCACCCGCCTGAAGGCGCCTGTCTCCGTCACCCCCTTCTGCCCGCCGAGGTGCGCGGCCAACTCCTTCGGGACGATCGTCAACCACGAGTACCCCCGCAGGTACCGCCGGCACTCGTTCACCGTGTGCTCGGGCTCACGCTGCTCCGGAGGGTTGACCCGGGCCGGCAGACAGTCCTCCAGCGCGGTCGCGCCAAGCCCGTGGCCATAGGAGATGTGGCCAAACCCGGCATCCCACTTCTTCGCGTAAGCGCGAAGCGTCTCCAGCCACCCCTGCTGCAACCTGAGGCTCTCGGCCGATCTGTCGAGCCGCTCGTCACTTTCCAACACCGACAGCCGAAGCCATTGAGGCGAGACCGGATGACGGCGAACAACGAGCATCAGAAGCCGCTTGCCGCGGTGCCCCGACTCGTCGAAGACGCCGATATCAAGGATCGCCATCTCCGGAAGGTCGGCCAGTTCCTTTCTCAGCCAGGCCAGGCCAGAAGCGGAGCAGTTGCGCTCCGTCGTCTTCGCAGGAGCGGTGATCCCTCCGCGCGATACCGCAAGCACGCCGAAGAGGGAACCCGGCTCCCCCAGCCCCTTCTCGGCACGGGCGGGGAGGGGTGCCAGCTCCTGTCGCTCGTCCGGCAGCAACCGCGCGGACACTCCCTCCAGCCACTCGTACGCCACATCACTCAGGTCGCCAGCCGATCCGTCCACGTCCAGCTGCAGATCTACCGGTAGTGGGGTCACGCCTATCACCATCCTTCGAAGCCGCAGCCCTGGTCGACGGGCGAGCAGGCTACTGGTCGGCTTCGTCGCGTTCCTGTTGGTTCCTGCGGCGGCGTGGGGAGCGGCAACACCCCACCCCACAAACCGGACATCGGGCACGCAGATCGCAGACGCGGACAGCGAGCGCGCCCGACGGGGGTGTGGCCGTGCCGGGGGCCGCTGAGGCACCCGTGACGCTTCAGGCGAGGTTGTTGGACCGGTGGGATAACGGTGACCAGCTCGTCGATGATGCCGGTCGACGCGAAGTCCTTCGGAGTGAAGACGCGGGCCAATCGGTCCACTGACGACGGTCCCGGCAGCCGGCCCTCAGCGCGGCCGGTAGGGACTCCACCTGGTCCGCTCGCACCGGAGATCATGAGGCGGTGGGTGCTGCGTACGATGCGGAACCGGACATCTCCTCAGCGGGTGGAGGTAGCGACGGATGTCAGGCCAGCAGGACGGTTTCGCCCTCGGCGTCGACCTCGGCACCTCGAACACGGTGGCCGTGCTGCGCTGGCCGGACGGGCGTACCCGGCCGTTGCTCGTGGACGGGCAGCCGATCCTCCCCTCCGGGGTGTACGCCGACGCCGAGGGCCGCCTGCACGTCGGGCGGGACGCCCAGCGGCTGGCCCAGGCCGACCCGGACCGGTACGAGCCGAACCCGAAGCGCCGCGTCGACGAACCGGTCGTGGCGCTCGGGGACCGACGGCACAGCCCGGCCGAGCTGCTGGCCGCGGTGCTTCACGAGATCGGCGAGGCGGCGGTGGGCGCGGTCGGGTTCCTCCCGCCCGCGGTGGTCACCTGCCCCGCGACCTGGGACGCCGGCCGCCGCCAGGTGCTCGCCGACGCGCTCGCGGGGGCGGGCTGGCCGTCGGCCGCCGAGCACACCCTGTCCGGTCCCACCCCGCCGGGGACCCGGCTGCTGCGCGAGCCGGTGGCGGCCGCGCGCTACTACACCGAGGTGCTGCGCCGTCCGGTTCCGGTCGGCGACTCCGTGGCGGTCTTCGACTTCGGCGGCGGGACGCTGGACGTCGCCGTGGTCCGCAACGAGGGCGCCGACCCGTGGGGCGACTCCGGCTTCACCGTCGTCTCCTGCGGCGGGCTGGCCGACCTGGGCGGGCTCGATCTCGACGCCGCCCTGCACGCGCTGCTGGGCGAGCGGATCGTCGCCGCCCACCCCGCCGAGTGGGCGCGGCTGGTCGAGCCGGCGAACGCCACCCAGTGGCGGGACCGGCTCCAGTTCGCCGAGAACGTGCGGGGCGCGAAGGAGATGCTCTCGCGCGGCACGGTCGCGCCGGTGGCCGTGCCGGGGGTCGAGGCGACCGTACCGCTGACCCGGGAGGAGCTGGAGCGGGTCACGGTGCCGTTGCTGCGCCGGGCGGTCGCCGAGACGCGGCGGGTGATCACCGCCGCCGGGCTGACGCCCGAGCGGCTGGCCGGGCTGTTCCTGGTCGGCGGGTCGTCCCGGATCCCGCTGGTGGCGCGGCTGCTCCACGCCGAGCTGGGAATCGCGCCCACCGTGCTGGAGCAGCCGGAACTGCCCGTCGCCGAAGGCGCGCTGACCGACCTGCCGCTACGCCGGAACCGGGCTGCCGCTCCCCCGCTGCCGGTGGCCGCGATGAGGTCCGCCGAGGGCGACACGGCTCCCCGGCCCGGTGTCGGCCCGGGCGGCACGGTGCCGCTCGACCCGGGCACGCCACCGGCCGACGTCGCCGCAACTGTCCCCGCTGGCAGCGGCGGGCCGGGCGGCGCCGCCGCGCCTCCCGGCGGCGCCGGCTCGGCCAAAGCGGCAGGTAACCCGTACAACGGTGCGGCCGGGGCTCCCGCCGGAGCGGCGCGCGCGGCCGGTGGCCCGCCTCACGGCGCCGCGGGGATCCCGCAGCAGGCGGGGCCGTGGCCGGGCGTGCCGCAGGCGGGATGGTCGGGCGTACCCGGGCCGGGGGTGCCGGGATCACCGGCGGCGCCGGCCCGCGGCGGCCGGCGCTCACGGGCGCTGTGGATCTCGCTCGGCGCGGTGGTGGCCCTCGCCGGCGTGGCCACGGCGGCGGTTCTGTACCTGACCCGGGACCGTCACCCCGAGCTGGACTTCAAGGGAGTCGGCAAGGGGACGCGGATCTCGGTGGGCGAGGACCGACCGACGGACATGTTCACCGCCATCACGGGCGACCGCGCCTACCTGGCCTATCCCCGGAACGACGGCCGGTTGGCGGTGATCGCCGTCGAGGCGGGCACCGGCGAGGAGTTGTGGCACGGGCAGAGCACCGGCTCCGCCGACCGCTGGCGCGGGGTCGTCGCGCTGCCCGGCGCGGTGGCGCTCCTCGCGGACGCGGCGAGCAGCAGCACCCCGCGCGAGCTGGAGGTGCTCGACGCCGGCACGGGCAGGCCGCGGTGGCACCGCATGGTGCACGGGGACGACGTGCTCTTCGCCGGCGCCGAGGTGGCGGTCCTCGCCGACCGGACCGGCAAGCAACTGATCGGCCTCAACCTGCGCGACGGTACGCGGCGGTGGTCCCGCGCCGACCTGACCGACGAGTACGGCAGCTCGCGGACCAGCGTGTACCCGGTGACCACCGACGAGGGGCTGGCCGGCCCGGGCTTCGTCGACGGCGCGCCGCGCAACCTGCAGGCGGAGCCGGTCCGCCGACTCGTGCAGGTCAGCGCGGACCGCTCCGTCCGGCTGATCGACGTCTCCTCCGGCGACGAGGTACGCCGCTGGAACGCCGTGGCCAAGCCGGACGACCTGGTCGCCGCCCACGAGGACCGGCTGTACGTGGCGGGTGACGACGGACGGCTGCTCGCGTACGACCTGGGGAGCGAGGCGCAGCCGAGCGTGCTCTATCGCGCCGACGACAAGCACCGGGCCAAGGGGCTGGTGCCGTGCGGCGAGCACCGGGCCTGCCTGCTCGAGGTGGCGAACTCCGACGTGAAGACCGCCACAGTGGTGGCCGCGACCGAGGGGAAGGATCCACGGCGCTGGCCGGCGCCGGGCATGGAGCAGCTCGTGCCGGTCGGCGAGCGGGTGCTGGCCACCCGGACGTACCCGGAACCGGCGGTCACCCTGTTCGGGCCGGACGGTGCGCGGGTGCTCGACGACGAGGACGGGGTGGCCGTCCGGGTCGACGCCGGCAACCTGCTGCTGTTCGCCAGACGGCTGACCGGCAGCGAGGACGACCGCAGTGTGACCGGAGTGGGCGCGAGGTCCGGCAAGATGGTCCCGCTGGGCGACCTCAAGGACGTCCGCGGCGAGTCCTGCTCGTGGAACGCCGAGGTGATCGCCTGCGGGTCGGCCAAGGAGTTCGTGATCTACCGCTTCACGGACGGGTGACGGATGAACCGCGCCCGGCCGGGTAATGGGACCGCCGTCCTGGTGGAGTGACGACCGGCGGCGCGGCGTACCGCGACCGGGCGCGCGGGCGGGGCGGTGGACGCCGTCCCGCCCGCGGCCACGAGGTCAGTTGCCGGTGACCCAGTTCCAGGCCGCCACGACCCACTCGGTCTGCTGCAGGTAGGCGACGCCCACCCCGACCAGGAAGAGCGCGGTCAGCAGGTGCGCGCCCCGGGCGCTGCGGCGCACCCGGCCCAGCTGCCGCTCCCAGACCAACCGGCCGACCAGCCGGGCGAGCGCGAAGAGGCCGACGGCCGTCAGCAGGCTGAGCCCGAAGATGAGCAGCGGGGCGCCGAGGTCGCCGCGCCCGGAGATCGCCCAGATGCCCCAGCAGACGAAGGCGAAGAGGGCGCCCGCCGCGCTCCACTCCCCGCCCCGGCGCAGCCGCGCCAGGTGCCAGCTCAACGGCCGGTGCGGTGCGGAGTCACCGGACCAGCCGGCCGGGTCGACGGCGCCGAACTGCTCGGTCCGGGGCGTACGCTGCTGCCCCACGGCGGCCACCCCGCGCCGGAACTCGTCGCGCTGCGGTGGCACCACCCCGACACCGGGCTGCGGCGGCACCTCCACGGTGCGTTCGGCCCACGGCTGTGTCTGGTCCGCCATCTCTTCCTCCCCCTCGACCGACGCCGGCCACGATTCCGAGGGTAGCGAGCCGGCAAATCGGTCGCCGACCCCGAAGGTGATGGGCTAGACACATCCGATGACCGACGCGCTGGTACCCCGGGCCGACGACTTCGACGAGATCACCCAACTGCTGGCCCTCGCCTTCCACGGCGACCTCGACCCCGAGCTGCTGGAGGTCGAGCGCGGCGCCTTCGAGCCGGAACGCTCGCTGCTGGTCCGCGACGGCGGGACCGCCGTGGCACACGCCGGGGCGTTCAGCCGCGAGCTGGCCGTGCCGGGCGCCAGCGTGCCCGCCGCGCACGTGACCATGGTCTCGGTCGCCCCGACCCACCGCCGCCGGGGCCTGCTCACCGGGCTGATGCGCCGGCAGCTCCGCGAGGTCCGCGACGCCGGTCGCGAACCGGTCGCGGTGCTCTGGGCCAGCGAGGGCCGGATCTACTCCCGGTTCGGCTACGGCATGGCCGTGCAGCAACTCACCCTGACCTGCGAGACCACCGAACTGCGGCTGCCGGAACCGGCGTCCGCCGAGGGCACGCTCCGCCTGGACCGGCCGGCCCCGCACCAGGCCGAGCTGGCCCGGCTGTACGAGCGGGTCCGCGCCGACCGCCCCGGCTGGTCCAGCCGCGACGAGCGCTGGTGGGCGTACGTGCTCGCCGACGTGAAGAGCCTGCGGGGCGGCGCCACCGAGCGCCGGGTGCTGCTGCACGAGGGACCCGACGGCCTCGACGGGTACGCGCTCTACCGGACGAAGGAGGAGTGGGACCGGAGCGGCCCGCGCGGCGAGGTGCGGGTCGACGAGGTGGTCGCCGGGAACCCGGCCGCCTATCAGGCGCTGTGGCGGCTGCTGCTGTCGATCGACCTGACCCGGCGGCTGTCGTTCCGTATCGCCGCCGTGGACGAGCCGCTGCTGTGGCTGGTGAACGAGCCGCGGCAGCTCGGTGCCCACCTCTCCGACGCCCTCTGGGTGCGCCTCGTGGACGTCTCCGCCGCGTTGGCCGCCCGCCGGTACGCCACCGACGTCGACGTGGTCATCGAGGTCACCGACGACCTGCTGCCGGAGAACGCCGGCCGGTGGCGGCTGGTCGGTGGGCCGTCCGGGGCCGAGTGCACGCCCACCACGGCGGCGGCCCAGCTCGCCTGCGACGTGGCCGCCCTCGGCGAGCTCTACCTCGGCGGGGCCGGGCTGGGGGCGCTCGCCGCCGCAGGCCGGGTCCGGGAACTCGTTCCGGGGACGCTGGCGGCGGCCGGTCCGGCCTTCGGCTGGCACCGCGCCCCGGCCCCGATGGAGGTCTTCTGACGCGGGCAGCGGCGGGCACGCCGGGCGGTCGGGGCGGTACGGTCGGGTGATGGGTGATGCGGAGCGACGGCGACGCCGGCTGCGGCACCACGGCGAGGCCGGGGTGCCGGACGGTGAGGGTGCCGCCGGGCAGGCCGGCCGGCATGAGCCCGTCGGCACCTACGCAGACGGGCCGAGCGCGAGCACGGCCGCGGTGTACGACGACGACGGCTCCAGGTCGCAGCGTGGCGTCAGACACGACGAGCCGGAATCGTCGGACGACGGCTCCAGGTCGCAGCGTGGCGTCAGACACGCCGAACTGGAGTCGTCGGAGCCCCGAGGACGCCGCACCGGTTCCGCGGACGACGGCGAGCGCGGGCTGCGCGGCCTGGTCGGTTCGGGTTCCTCCCAGGTGAGCGTGAGCGCCGCACTGCGGGCGCGGGACGCGGCCCGACCGACCGATGCGGACCTGGCCGAGGCCGAGGCCCACGTCGTGATCGTGCGCCGCCACTGGGTGCCCCGCGACGAACTGCCCCGCACCGGCCGCTGACCGCCGTGCCGGGGCGACCTGCCCGCGCGGGGCAGGGCGTCAGGCGGGCAGCTCGGGGAGCTGCCGGGTCTGCTCGTACGTGACCACCTGGTCGATCCGGCGGGCGTGCCGGGGGTTGCCCGAGAAGGGCGTGGTCAGGAAGGCCTCGACCAGGGCGGTCGCCTCGTCCAGGGTGTGCTGGCGGGCGCCGACGGCGACGATGTTGGCGTCGTTGTGCTCCCGCGCCAGCTGCGCGGTGTCGATGTTCCAGGCGAGCGCGGCGCGGACGCCGGCGATCTTGTTGGCGGCGATCTGCTCGCCGTTGCCGGAGCCGCCGATGACCACGCCGAGGCTGCCCGGGTCGTCGACCACCCGGTCACCGGTGTGCAGGCAGAACGCCGGGTAGTCGTCGTCCGGGTCGTAGGCGTGCGGGCCGACGTCGACCACCTCGTACCCCTGCTTGGCCAGGTGGTTGGCCAGGTGCACCTTCAGCTCGAAGCCGGCGTGGTCGGATCCCAGGTAGACGCGCATACCGCGCAGTCTGTCAGGCCCGCCTCGGGGCCGCCGCAGCGGCGGCGGCCCCGAGGCGAATTCGTCACAGGATCACCGGGGCAGCTCGGCCACGACCATGCCGGCCCGCGCCTTGGGGGTGAACCAGGTGCTCTTGCGCGGCATCTTCTCCCGGGCCAGGTTGACCGCGACGAAGTCGTCCACGGTCACCGGGGCGATGAGAATCGCCAGCTCGGCCCGCCCGGCGTCGACCTCGCCGGTGAGCCAGCTCGCCGGGTAGTCGCCGCCCACGTAGGTGATCCGCTTGTCGCCCGGGTCGAGGCCGAGCGCGTCGCGCAGCAGCAGCCGCTCGACCAGGGCGTGGTCCAGGTTCTCCAGCCGGTCGCCCTCGACGTGCGGCAGGGTGACCGCGTAACCCTGACCGGCGAGGTGGAGGTGGACGGTGCCGCCGGCCGCCGGGACCTCGAGCGGGCCGCTGACGGGGGTGACCTGCGCGCCGGGGGCGCGGAGCCGGTCGAGCAGCTCCGCCGGGGTGCTGGTCAGCTCGCTGACCAGCCGGTTGTAGGGCTGGATGGCGACCGACGCGGGCGTGGTGATCACCGCGAGGAAGCGGGGCAGGCCGCCGGTCTGCGCGGCCAGGCTGCGGTGGTTGCCGTCCGCGACCACCAGCTCGCCGCCGCCCGCGAAGGCGGTCAGCTCATCCTGCTCCGGCCCCGGGCCGAGCAGCCAGATGGCGTGCGTCCGTCCGGCCTGGTCGACGTCGGTGGCGGCGGGCGCGCCGGCCGCCTCGGTCGCCGCGGCGAGCGCGGCGTGCAGCTCGTCACCCCGCCCGGTCTGCAGCAGCAGAACGGGCGAGAGCAGGTGGCCCAGCGCCTCGGCCAAGGCGACCCGCTCCCGCACCTTGGCGATGAAGACGTCCTCGTTGCGGATCACCAGGCCGGGCTCGTCCGCCCGGGTGGAGATCTGGTCGGTGTCGACCATGGCGAAGAGGCCGTACGCGGTCTCCTCCCCCGGCGCGCTGATCCGGTAGGCGACCACGACCTGCTCGGCCGGGGTGTAGCTGCCGTCCGCCTTCGCCTCGGCGAGCCGGGCCACCGCGTCGGGCAGCGCGTCGAGGAAGGACTTCCCGAGGCTGTCCGGCGCCCGGTGGGGCATCTCGATGCCCAAAGCACTGTGCGGGTTCGCCTCGACGATGGCGGTGATCTCCGCGTCGTCGGCGAACTCGTCGTAGTTCTGCGCGCCGGTGCCGCCAGTGGTGATCCAGGCCCGGGCGATCGGATGCACGACCGTCATGCCCGCTGACGCTACCCGCGCCGCCCGCCACGCCGGTGCCGGACCCAGCCGCTTCCATCAGATGAAAGGAGGGGCCTCCGGTCACCGCCTCCAGTGGTGCCGGGCCTCTTCTCCACACCCCGATCAGGCGGTGCGGTCGGGGATGGCGCTGCGGTGGCGCCCGGCGTTCAGCCGGCGGGCGGCGGCCGGGGCGACCGGGCGGGACGGAGCGGAGTTGAGGCGTACCGTCGTCGTGCCGGCCGGGACCGGACGGCCGGCCGCGGCGCTGGACCGGATCGGGCCCTGGATCCGGGGCGGGAGGCCCGCGTCGGCCGGCGGGGTCAACCGGGAGGTGGCCACCACCCGGGCCACGCCGACCACGATCGGCGGGGCCAGCAGCTCGACCATCTCGGCCGGCAGGGACGGCCGGACGGCCGGCCAGTCGCCCTCGGCCACGGACCAGTACGTCGCACCGGAGTCCTCGGTCGCCGTCTCCGGCGCCTCGGCGGGCATGCGGCGGTGCTTACCCATGGGACTGCCTCCAGGAGCTGCCGGGGTGCGACCTCCGTGGGCCGCCGGCCTAGACACCCGGTGAAACGAACCCCGCCCCGCCGGGGTGACGCCGACGGCGCGGGGTTCGTCGCGTCAGCCGGGGGCCTGTGCGCCACCGGAGACGTCGGTCGGCGGTTGCTCCTCAGTCGAAGATCGGACCCAGCTCGCGGCTGCGCTTGAGCTCGTAGAAGCCCGGGGTGCCGGCGACCAACAGGACGCCGTCCCAGAGCCGGCCGGCCGCCTCGCCCTTCGGCCTCGGCGTGATCACCGGGCCGAAGAAGGCGACCTTGCCGCCGTCCGGGCCGGGGGCGTGGATCACCGGGGTGCCGACGTCGGTGCCGACCGGCCGCATGCCGGCCTCGTGGCTGGCCCGCAGCGCCTCGTCGTACGCGGTGGACTCGGCGGCGTCGGCGAGCACCGGGTCCAGCCCGATGTCGGTCAGGGCGTTGACCAGCAGGTCCCGGTCGAGCGGCTCCTTGCCCAGGTGGATCCGGGTGCCCAGAGCGGTGTAGAGCTTCGCCAGCGTCTCCCCGCCGTGCGCCTGCTCGACGGCGATGCAGACCCGCACCGGGCCCCAGCCCTTCTTCATCAGGTCCTGGTACTGCTCGGGCAGGTCCCGGCCCTCGTTGAGCACGGAGAGGCTCATCACGTGGAAGTGGATGTCCACGTCCCGGACCTCCTCGACCTCCAACAGCCAGCGGGAGGTGATCCACGCCCAGGGGCACAGCGGGTCAAACCACATGTCCACGGCGACACGTTCGGTCACGGTGCTATCCCTTCACGACTTTCCCGCGCCGGAACCCCGGCGCCTTCCCCGATCTTCACCCCGAGCAGCATCGACCGGTGCCGGAATGAGAGCGTGACCTCGGCCACCGCAGGGTGTCGGTGCATGGAAGACTCGGTTTCGGACCGGCCGTCACGAGCGGACCGGCGAGGCCGGGGCCGCGGGCGCGCGGCAATGAAGAGTGGGATGGAGACAAACAGTGCCGGGAGTTCGCAACCTGACTCAGGTCGAGGCCACCGAGCGGGCCCGTCTGCTCGACGCGACCGCGTACGACATCAGTCTTGACCTGTCGGCCGCCGTGCAGGCCGAGGGCCGCACGTTCCGCTCGGTGACCGAGGTCCGGTTCCGCTGCGCCGAGCCCGGCGCGACCACCTTCATCGAGGCGGCCGCGGAGTCGGTCCGGTCGGCGACGCTCAACGGAGCGCCGGTCGACGTCTCCGGCTGGTCCGCCGAGAAGGGCCTCACCCTGTCCGGTCTCGAGGCCGAGAACGTCCTCGTGGTGGACGCGGACTTCGCGTACTCGAACAGCGGCCAGGGGCTGCACCGCACGGTGGACCCGGTCGACGGCGAGACCTACCTCTACAGCCAGTTCGAGACGGCGGACGCGCAGCGGGTCTTCGCCTGCTTCGACCAGCCGGACCTGAAGAGCGTCTACACCTGGCACGCCACCGTCGCCGACCACTGGCGGGTGGTGTCCAACATGCCGGTGGAGCGGGAGGAGCCGGCCGGCGAGGGGCTGAAGACCGTCCACTTCGCCGAGTCGGTCCGGATGAGCACCTACATCACCGCGCTCTGCGCCGGCCCGTACCACGAGGTGCGCGACAGCCACGACGGCATCGACCTGGGCGTCTACTGCCGAGCCTCGATGGCCCGTTACCTCGACGCGGACGACCTCTTCCTGATCACCAAGCAGGGCTTCGACTTCTTCCACGAGCAGTTCCAGGTCCGCTACCCGCTGCCCAAGTACGACCAGCTCTGGGTGCCGGACTTCAACGCCGGCGCGATGGAGAACTTCGGCTGCGTCACCCACGCCGAGTCGCACTACATCTTCCGGTCACAGGTCACCGACTTCGAGTACGAGCAGCGCGCCAACACGATCCTGCACGAGCTGGCGCACATGTGGTTCGGTGACCTGGTCACCATGCGCTGGTGGAACGACCTGTGGCTGAACGAGTCGTTCGCCGAGTGGGCCAGCCACTGGTGCAACACCCACGCCACCCGCTTCACCGAGGCGTGGACGACCTTCCTGTCGATCCGGAAGAACTGGGGCTACCGGCAGGACCAGCTCTCCTCCACCCACCCGGTCTACTGCGACATGCCGGACCTGGAGGCGGTCGAGGTCAACTTCGACGGCATCACCTACGCCAAGGGCGCCAGCGTGCTCAAGCAGCTCGTCGCGTACGTCGGGGAGGAGCCGTTCCTGGCCGGCCTGCGGGCCTACTTCGCCAAGCACGCCTGGGGCAACGCCACCTTCGACGACCTGCTCTCCGAGCTGGAGGCGGCCTCGGGTCGGGAACTGCGCAAGTTCGCCGCCCAGTGGCTGGAGACCGCTCAGGTCAACACACTGCGCCCCGAGGTCACCATCGGCGCCGGCGGCACGTACGAGCAGGTGCTGGTTCGCCAGGAGGCGCCGGCCGGGTACCCGACGCTGCGGACCCACCGGATCGGCGTCGGCCTCTACGACCTGACCGACGGCCGGCTCGTCCGCCGGGAGCGGGTCGAGGTGGACGTGACCGGGGCGGCGACCGAGCTGTCGGTGCTGAACGGCAGGCCCGCCGCCGACGTGCTGCTGCTCAACGACGACGACCTCACGTACACCAAGCTGCGGCTGGACGAGCGGTCGATGGCCAACGTGGTGCAGCACATCGCCGGCTTCGAGTCGTCGCTGGCCCGGGCGCTCTGCTGGACCGCGGCCTGGGACATGATCCGGGACGCCGAACTGTCCGCCCGGGACTACCTGGCGCTGGTGCTGGCCGGGCTGCCCGCGGAGACCGACATCAACCTGGTCACCGCCACCCTGCGTCAGGCGACCACCGCGCTCACCTTCTACGCCGACCCGGCGTGGGCGCCGACCGGCTGGGCCGAGCTGGCCCGTACCGCGCGGGCGGCGCTGACCGCGGCCGAGCCGGGGAGCGGCTTCCAGCTCGCCTGGGCCCGGGCGTACGCCTCAGCGGCCCGCTCCGAGGAGGACCTGGCGACGCTGCGTGGCTGGCTGGACGGCGTCGAGGTGACGGCCGGGCTGACCGTGGACACCGAGCTGCGCTGGACGGTGCTCCAGTCGCTGGTGGCCAACGGCGCGGCCGGCGCCGCCGAGGTGGAGGCCGAGCTGGCCGACGACCGCACCGCCAGCGGCGAGCGGGAGGCCGCGTACGCGCACGCCCTGGTGCCGACGGCGGAGAACAAGGCGGCGGTGTGGGCGCAGCTCACCGGCCCGGAGGCGCTGCCGAACTGGCGCAACCGGGCGCTGCTGCAGGGCTTCACCCACCCGGCGCAGGTGGAGCTCACCGCGCCGTACCGGGAGAAGTACTTCGCCGCCGTGGCGCAGATCTGGGCGCAGCGGGACAGCGAGCCGGCGCAGGAGTTCGTCCAGCTCGCCTACCCGGCGTACCTGGTCGAGGAGGACACGGTGGCGGCCACCGACGCGTGGCTGGCGCAGGAGGGTCACCCGGCGCCGCTGCGCCGGCTGGTGGCCGAGGGCCGCGACGGTGTGGTCCGCGCGCTGAAGGCCCGCGCCCGGGACGCCCGCAGCGCCTGAGGCGAGGGATACCTCGGGCCCGAGCCGCCGAGCACCCGACGAAAAAGCCCGGCCCGCGAGTTCGCGGGCCGGGCTTCGTCGTACGGGAAGGGTTCAGCCCTTGCCGGCGTGGCTGGCGAGCTGGTCGAGGCCCTGGATGATGCCGCCGGCCAGGTCGCCACCGCCGAAGGACGCCACCATGGAGAGCGCGGCGAGCTTGGCGTACGTGTCGGGGATGCGCTTGCGGGCGTACCGGCCGGTGATGATCTCGAGCTGCCGCTGGTTGGGCGACACCACGATCAGCACGGACCTGTCGGGCTCGGCGAGCTGACGGTGCAGCCGCTCGGCGTGCTCCCGGATCGGCTCGTCGGGGCCGCCCAGGCCACCCACGTAGACCGAGAAGACCAGGCCGGTGCCCTGGTCGGCCAGGCGGAGCGCCTCGTCGATGCGGAGCAGCTGACGGGTCGAGAAGGGCCCGTCGAGCACCTCGGGCGGAGTGTCCGTCCCCGTCACGGCCTGCTTCTCACCAACGGTCACTTGCGCCTCCGGTTCCACCGGCCGGCGCTTCCCGGCCGGCCTGCTCCTGCTTGCGGCTGGTCAACGCCGGCGCCTGCGCGCCGGCGGCCAGTGCGGCGCCGGCCGAGTCGGCCAGCTGCTCCGGACGGGCCAGGAACCAGACCGGAGTGAAGTCGAAGGGCCGTCCCGGCCGGTAGCGCTTGGTGCCGCCACCGCCGCCGCGGCTGCCGGCGAATGCCAGTCCGGCGATCACCAGCACCGCGGCCGCCGGGATGCCGAAGTAGATCAGCAACGTCTCGGTAACAGACAATCCCAACGCCCCCAGGCGGAAAGAGAGATCAGGAATTTCCGGGTCGGGCGGACGATCACGACCAGCGCCCGACTCCGCTTGTCCTGTTCACGTTAGCGGAGTCGACCGCCCGCCAGATTGCGGGGTGCTGATCCCAGCCGCCACAGCCGTTCTCCAGTTGCCCGGCAGTGGCTATCAATGTCGCGTCGTCGCCGTACCGGCCCGTGAGCAGCACCCCGACCGGCATCCCGTCCGCGCTCCGGCCGAGCGGCAGGGAAATGGACGGATCGCCGGTCACGTTGAAGATGGCGCAATATGGGGAAAAGCGGCGCTGACGGTCGAAATCCTCGGCCGGATCGAGCGCGGCGAACGCGCCCACCGGCGCCTGCGGTGCGGCCAGGGTCGGGCAGAGCAGCAGGTCGCAGCCGGCGACGCGGCGGACGCCGAGGCGTACCTGGGCCTGGAGCTCACCCAGGGCGGCCAGCAACGGCCCCGCGCCGACGGCCTCGCCCCGGGAACGGAGGAACCGGGTCAGCGGCAGCAGCTCGCTCTCCCGCTCCGGTGGCACCGGCGAGAGCGCCAGCACGTACCAGACGGTTTCGAAGAGTGGCCACGCCTCCGGGCCGAGCGGCGCCGGGACCTCGACCACCTCGTGGCCGGCGGCGGTGAGCAGCGCGGCGGCCCGGTCGACGGCCGCCACGCAGTCGGGGTGCACCGGCTCGTCGGCGAGCATCGGGGTGGTGAAGCGGCCGATCCGCAGCCGCCCGGGCGCGGCGTCGCGGGCGGCGCCCAGGTAGCCGGCGGCGGGCGCGGCCGGGGGCAGGTACGGCTCGCCGGGCACCGGCTGGGCCAGCACGTCGAGCAGCGCGGCGACATCGGTGACGGTCCGCCCGAGCGGGCCGTTGATGGGCAGCCCGAACGCGCCGAAGCCGAGCGGGCCGCCGGAGACCAGCCCTCGGCTGGGCTTGTAGCCGACCAGACCGCAGAGCGACGCCGGGATGCGCAGCGAGCCGCCGCCGTCGGACCCCTGCGCCACCGGCACCAGCCCGGCCGCCACCGCGGCCGCGGCCCCGCCGCTGGAGCCACCCGCGGTGTACGCGAGGTGCCACGGGTTACGCGCCGGCGGCGCGACGAGGCCCTCCGAGTAGAGCGAGCAGCCGAG
Organism: Micromonospora sp. SL4-19; assembly: GCF_047921475.1. Classification (NCBI taxonomy): domain Bacteria; kingdom Bacillati; phylum Actinomycetota; class Actinomycetes; order Micromonosporales; family Micromonosporaceae; genus Micromonospora; species Micromonospora sp. SL4-19. The sequence goes on along the minus strand of NZ_JBLROB010000011.1, from coordinate 144,692 downwards.
CTCGGACGTGGTGGTCTTGCCGAGGCTGACCAGCCCGGCGGCGGTCATGAACCGGACCACGTCGGCGTCCACCGGCGGCACGAAGTCGGCGAAGGCGGCCGAGCCGAAGGTGGTCCGCACGCCGGCGGTCAACGTCAGGTCCTTGACGGCGGTCGGTACGCCGTGCAGCGGCCCGCGCTGGTCCACCGGCACGGCGTCGGCGGTCCGGGCCGCCTCGCGGGCCCGTTCCGGGGTGACGGTGACGAACGCGCCGACCGTGTCGCCCAGCGCCTCGACCCGGCGCAGGTGGTGCTCGACCAGCTCCACGCTGGACAGCTCGCCCCGGCGGATCGCGGCGGCCTGCTCCAGCGCGGTCAGGTCGTGCGGCTCGGCCATACCGCCATCCTGCCCGCTCGCGACCGGCGTGTGTCGTCCCGACACGGTCGCGCGTCGATCAGGACAGCACTCAAATATCCGACCTACCGAGGAAGCGTAGGGCGTTGCGGGAGAGGAGCTTGTCCCGCTGGTCGGCGGTGAGGAAGTCCGCCTTCCGGACCACCTGCCCGACCGGCCGCTCCCCCAGCGGGTACGGGTAGTCGCTGCCGACCAGCACCCGGTCCTCGCCCATGGTGTCGACGAGCAGCCGCAACGCGGCCGGTTCGAAGACCACCGAGTCCACGCAGAACCGGTCGACGTAGGAGCTGGGCGGGGCGGTGGAGGCGCCGCGTACCAGGTCGCCGCGGCGGTGCCAGGCGTTGTCGGCGCGGCCCAGCCAGAACGGGAAGCTGCCACCGCCGTGCGCGAAGCAGATCCGCAGCGTCTCCGGCACCCGGTCGAAGACCCCACCGAGGATGAGCGCCAGCACCGACAGGTGCGTCTCGGCCGGCATCCCGGTCAGCCAGCGGGCCATCCAGCGGTCCAGCCGCGGGCCGCCGGGCATGTCCCAGGGGTGCACGAACACCGGGGCGCCCACCTCGGCGCAGTGGGTCAGGAACTGCACGATGCCGGCGTCGTCGAGGTCCCGGTCCCCGACGTGGTTGCCGATCTCCACCCCGACGTGGCCGGCCGCGAGGCAGCGGTCCAGCTCCGCGCAGGCCAGGTCAGCATCCTGCAACGGCACCTGGCAGAACGGCACCAGCCGGTCGCCCCCTGCGGCGGTGACCTCGAGGGCGAGGTCGTTGAAGATCCGGGCCACCTTGACCGCCTGGCCGGCCGGGCGGTCGTAGCTGAAGAAGACCGGGGTGGGCGAGACGACCTGCACGTCGACGCCGTCGGCGCTCATGTCGGCGAGCCGGGTCTCCGCGTCCCAGCACTCCGCGCCGACCGGCCGGAACTCCGTCTCCCCCACCATGATCATGGCCGCGCGCTCGGAGTCCACCCGCAGCCAGGGCCAGCCGGACCCGCCGCACGCCGCGGCGAGGTCCGGCCAACCCTTGGGTACGACGTGCGTGTGCACGTCCACGACCGGGTGCGGCATCAGCCCTTGCCCGGGTGCAGCGCGCCGCAGTTGGTGCAGGTACGGGCCTTCTCGTCGGCGTAGAACGCCTGGAAGACCGGGGGCAGGTCGGCGGCGATGTCACGGACCTGGAGCTCCACCTCGTGCACCTGGTGGCTGCACTCGAGGCAGTACCACTGGAACTTCTCCAGCGTGCCCTCCTCGCGGACCCGCTCGATCACCATGCCGATCGACCCGACCTCGGGCCGCTGCGGCGAGTGCGGGGTGTTGCGCGGCAGCATCCACATCTGGCCCTCGCGGATGTGCACCGTACGCGGGCCCTCCGGAAGCATCAGATTGACGTGCATGTTGCCCTTGACCTGATAGAAGAACTCCTCGTACGGGTCGACGTGGAAGTCGGTCCGCTGGTTGGGGCCGCCCACCACCATGACGATGAAGTCGTCGCTGCCCGGCAACATCTCCTTGTTGCCCACCGGCGGCTTCAGCAGGTGCTGGTTCTCCGCGATCCACCCCGGAAAGCTGAACGGCTCGGCGATCTCACTCACGATGACCTCCCGACGGAAGTAGGGCCACGGCCTGTATCTCGATCAGCAGGTGCGGATGCGGCAGCTGGTGCACGGCCACCGTGGTCCGGGTCGGCCCGGTGGCGTCGAAGAACTCCGCCCACACCTCGTTGTATCCACCGAAGTCATTCATGTTGACCAGGTAGCTGGTGACCTGGACCAGATCGTCGAGCCCGGCGCCGACCGACGCCAGCAGGTCGCGGATGTTCTCGACGACCGCCCGGGTCTGCACCCGGATGTCCAGGTCCGTGGTGCCGAACTCGTCCACCGACACGCCCGCGAAGGTGTTGTCCGGCCGACGCGAGGACGTACCCGAGACGAAGACGAACCCGCCAGCCACCTTGACGTGCGGGAACGCGCCGCGCGGCACGGCCTTCCCGGCCACCACCCGGGCGCTCGGGCTGTCCTCGGTTCGCGACTGCGGGGCTCGCAAGATCGGCTCACTCCTCGCGCTCACGCCGCCGCCTTCAACGACGCCGTGCCGAGCTTCTCCACCACCGCACGGACGTGGGCGCCGGGGCGCAGTGGCACCGCCGCCGTCGCGGCGCCGGCGAGGAAGACCCAGCCTTCGCGCAGCCGCACCCCGTGCCGGCCGGCCAGCCGGATGCCCTCGTCCAGCGCCCGGCGCGGGTCGCCGAGGATCGCGGCGGTGGAGCCGACCTGCGCCACCCGCCCGTCGATCTCCAGCAGTACGCCGAGGTTGTCCAGCCCGTCCGGCACGGGCGACCAGGGCCCGACCACGAACGCCGCCGCCGAGGTGTTGTCGGCGATGACGTCCGGCAGGGAGAACGTGAAGTTGGCGTACCGGGAGTCGATCAGCTCGATCGCCGGGGCGACCGCGCGGACCGCGTCGGTGAACGAACCGACCGGCTCGCCCGGTTCGGGGAGGCGGTCCAGCAGGAACGCCACCTCCGGCTCGGCCCGAGGGTGGATGAAGCCGGCGACGTCGACCGTGCCGCCGTCGGGGACCCGCATGGCGTCGGTGAGCCGGCCCCAGATCACCTCGTCCACCCCGACCTGGGCCATCTTCGCCTTGCTGGTCAGCCCCATCTTCAGCCCGACCAGCCGCTCGCCCCGGTCGAGGCGGCGCTGCAGCAGCGCGGTCTGCACCGCGTACGCGGAGTCGACGTCGAGGCCGGCCTCGGCGGCGAGCTGCGGAATCGCGGTGGCCGTGTCGGCCGCCACGCCCAACTGCCCGGCGATCCCGGCGATGTCCGGCCCGATCATGAGTTCTCCTTGCTCGCGAGGTCCAGCGCCACGTCGACGATCATGTCCTCCTGGCCGCCGACCATCCGGCGCCGGCCGAGCTCCACCAGGATCGAGCGGACGTCCACCCCGTACTTCGCCGAGGCTCGCTCGGCGTGCCGGAGGAAGCTGGAATAGACCCCCGCGTACCCGAGGGAGAGCGTTTCCCGGTCGACCTGGACCGGCCGGTCCTGCAGCGGGCGGACCAGGTCGTCGGCGGCGTCCATCAGCGCGAACACGTCGCAACCGTGCTTCCAGCCGTGCAGCTCGGCGACCGCGACGAACACCTCCAACGGCGCGTTGCCGGCACCCGCCCCCTGCCCGGCCAGCGACGCGTCCACCCGGACGGTGCGGCCGTGCGGGGCGTCCGACCCGGCCGGCGCGTCGCCGAGGATCCGGCCGTGCTCGACGGCGAGCACGCTGTTCGCCACCCCGAGCGACAGGTTGTGGTGGGCGTGGATGCCGATCTGCGTCTCCGGTTCGAGGACCTGCCGGTACGCGTCGACCCGGTCGGCCACGTCGGACATCAGCAGCCGGCCACCCGAGTCGGTGACGTAGACGCAGTGCGCACCGTACGACTCCATCAGCTTGGCCTGGGCGGCCAGCCCGGCGGGGTCGTTCATGTGCGACATCATCAGGAACCCGGAGACGTCCATGCCGTTCTCCCGGGCCCAGGAGATGTGCTGGGCGGAGATGTCCGCCTCGGTGCAGTGGGTGGCGATCCGGACGCTGGTCACCCCGAGCGCCTTCGCCGCCCTCAGGTCGGCGATGGTGCCGATGCCGGGCAGCAGCAGGGTGGTGAGCTTCGCCGACGCCAGCACCTCGGCGGCGGCGGAGATCCAGTCGGCGTCGCTGGCCGCGCCGTGACCGTAGTTGACGCTGGAGCCGGCCAGACCGTCGCCGTGCGCCACCTCGATCGCGGCCACCCCGGCGGCGTCCAACGCGGCGGCGATGGTCCGCACCTGGTCCACGGTGTACCGGTGCGCGATGGCGTGCATGCCGTCGCGCAGCGTCACGTCCTGGATGTAGAGGTCGGTCACGCGATCCCCCCGTTGTTCGCGACTGCGGGGCTCCGCTCCGCTGCGCTCCTCGCGCTCACCGCAACCCCCTTGCGCAGGGCCACCAGCCGCTCCGCGGTGCGCAGCGCGGCCGAGGTCATGATGTCCAGATTCCCGGCGTACGCGGGCAGGTAGTGCCCGGCCCCGGAGACCTCCAGGAAGACCGACACCTGGAGCCCGGTGAGGTGCCGCCCGAGCGACGGCACATAGGTGTCGACCGGGTCGAACTGCACGTCCTGCTTGAGCCGGTAACCCGGGACGTACTCCTGCACGGTGGCCACCATCTCGGCCACCGAGGCGGCGATCGCGGCGCGGTCGGCGCCGGCGTCCGGGCAGAGACAGTAGACGGTGTCGCGCATCAGCAGCGGCGGGTCGGCCGGGTTCAGCACGATGATCGCCTTGCCGCGCTCGGCACCGCCGACCACCTCGATCGCCCGGGCGGTGGTCTCGGTGAACTCGTCGATGTTGGCCCGGGTGCCCGGACCCGCCGACTTCGAGGCGATCGAGGCGACGATCTCCCCGTACGCGACCGGGGTGACCCGGCCGACGGCGGCGACGATCGGCACGGTCGCCTGGCCGCCGCAGGTCACCATGTTCACGCACGCCTCGTGCAGGTGCTCGTCGAGGTTGACCGGGGGCACCACATAAGGGCCGAGGGCGGCGGGGGTCAGGTCGACCACGGTCCGGCCGTGTGCCCGCAGCACCTCGTAATGGTGCCGGTGCGCGCCGGCCGAGGTGGCGTCGAAGACCAGCTCGACGTCGGCGAACTCCGGCAACGCCACCAGCCCGTCCACGCCCTCGGCGGTGGTGGCCACGCCGAGCCGCCGGGCCCGGGCCAGACCGTCCGACGCCGGGTCGATGCCGGCCATCGCCACCATGCGCAGGCTGTCACTCAGCCGCAGCACCTTGATCATCAGGTCGGTGCCGATGTTGCCCGACCCCAGCACCGCCACACCGACACTCATGCCGTCTCCTTCGAGAAACAGGTCCGCACCGAGCCGAGCCCGGAGATCCGCGCCTCGTACGCGGCGCCCGGGGTGACCGGCACCATCGGGCCGAGCGCCCCGGAGAGCACCACGTCGCCGGCGCGCAGCGGGTCGCCGGCGCGGGCCATCGTCCCGGCCAGCCACTCCAGCGCGTGCAACGGGTTGCCGAGGCAGGCCGCCCCGGCCCCGACCGAGACCGGTTCCCCGGCGTGCTCCAGGACCATGCCGCACAGCCGCAGATCCACGTCGGCGAGCCGGCGCGGCGCGGCGCCGAGCACGAAGAGGCCACTGGAGGCGTTGTCCGCGATGGTGTCCACGATGGTGATGTCCCAGCCGGCGATCCGCGAGTCGACGATCTCGATGGCCGGCAGCACGTGGTCCACGGCCCGGATCAGGTCGACGGTGGTGACCCGCTCGTCGGGCAGGTCCGCGCCGAGCACGAAGGCGATCTCCGCCTCCACCCGGGGCTGGAGCAGCCGGCCCATCGGCACCTCGACGCCGTCGCCGACCGCCATGTCGTCGAAGAGCACCCCGAAGTCGGGCTGGAAGACACCGAAGTTCTCCTGCACCGCCCGGGAGGTCAGCCCGATCTTGGCGCCCACCCGGCGGTGGCCCTTGCCGAGCCGCTGCCGGGTGTACACCTGCTGCACCTGGTAGGCGGACTCGATGTCGCCCTCCGGCAGCAGCCGGCCCCGCAGGGGCGGGCACGGCTTCTCATCCTGCCGGGCGACGGCCAGTTCCCGGTTCGCGGCCTCGATGTCGACGGTGGTCATCCCCGCTCCTCGCTGCGCTCGCTGACGACGCTCACGATGCCCGTGCATTCTGCCCTTCGCGCCGCTCATGAGAGGTCCACGCAGACGTTGGTGAGCTCGGAGTAGAAGTCGAGGGAGTGGACGCCCCCCTCCCGGCCGATGCCGGACGCCTTCACCCCGCCGAACGGGGTACGCAGGTCACGCAGGAACCAGGTGTTCACCCACACGATGCCGGCGTCCAGCCGCGAGCCGGCCCGGTGCGCCCGGCCCACGTCCCGGGTCCAGACCGTCGCCGCCAGGCCGTAGTCGGTCCCGTTGGCCAGGGCGTACGCCTCGTCCTCGTCGTCGAACGGGGCGACGTGGACCACCGGGCCGAAGATCTCCTCCCGGTTGGTGCGGGCGTCCGGCCCGAGTCCGGTCAGCACGGTCGGCTGCACGTACGCACCACCGTCGCGGGCGTCGCCGAAGCGCGGCACCCCGCCCCCGGCGCGCACCTCGGCGCCCTCCGCCCGGGCCAGGTCGTAGTGGCCGAGCACCTTGTCCCGGTGGGTGCGCGAGATCAGCGGCATGTTCGCCGTCGCCTCGTCGGCCGGCCAGCCGTACGCCAGCTCGTCGGCGCGCTTGGCGAGCCGGGCGGTGAACTCCTCGAAGACCGGCCGCTGCACGTAGATCCGCTCGGTGCAGAGGCAGACCTGACCGCCGTTGGTGAAGCTGGACCGCACCGACCCGGCGACCGCCGCGTCCAGGTCGGCGTCGGCGAAGACCAGCCCGGCGTTCTTGCCGCCCAGCTCGAAGCTGACCGCCTTCACCCCGTCCGCGGCGGCGCGCATGATGGCGCTGCCCGTGGCGGACTCCCCGGTGAAGGTGATCGCGTCGACGCCCGGGTGCCGGGTGAGGAACTCCCCGGCCGAGTCGGGGCCGAAGCCGTGCACCAGGTTGAACACCCCCTCCGGCACACCGGCGGCGGCCATCACCTCGGCGAGCAGGGTGGCCGAGGCCGGGGTCTCCTCGCTGGGCTTGACAACCACCGCGTTGCCGCAGGCCAGGGCGGGGGCGACCTTCCAGGTGAGCAGGAGCAGCGGCAGGTTCCACGGCACGATCACCGCGACCACGCCGACCGGCTTGCGGACCGCGTAGTTCAGCGCCCGGCCGCCGTTCGGGGTGACCGTGGTGAACGACTCGGTCGGCGCGGTCGCCACGATCTCGGCGAACGCCCGGAAGTTGGCCGCGCCGCGCGGGATGTCCAGCATGCGGGCCTGGGAGATGGCCTTGCCGGTGTCCGCCACCTCGGCCGCGACCAGGTCGTCGAAGCGGCGTTCCAGCTCGTCGGCGATCCGCCGCAGCACCTCGGCGCGCTCCCGCTCGCCGAGGCGGCCCCACGGCCCGCACAGCGCCGCCCGGGCCGCCGCCACCGCGTCGTCCACGACGGACGAGGAAGCCTCGACCACCTCGAAGACCGGCTCGCCGGTGACCGGGCTCCGCTTGGTGAACCGCCGCCCGGCGTCGACGAACTCACCGCCGACGAAGTTGCGCAGCAGGCCGGGGCCGTCCGGCGCGTGCCCGGCCATCAGCCGCGGATCCCAGATCGTCATGCCCGCCTCCCTCGGCCGATCGCCGTCGCCGCGCCGGCCAGCAGCGCCACCGCGCCGGCCGCCACCGCACCCAGCACCTGGTACTGCCTGCGCACCCGGCGGCGCACCTGCGCGTACGGGGTGGTGGAGAAGGAGACCAGCTCGTACTGCGACACGTACCGGTCGGGCAGGGCCCGCTCCAGCGCGTGCTCGATCCGCTTGCGGGTCTGGAACACCGGCGAGGCGACCTTGTCCCGCATCTCCACGAAGTTGGTCAGCGCCATCTGGGCGATCGCCTCGGCGTTGGCCTGCCGCCGGTGCTGGAACAGCGGCAGCGCCGCCGACCACTCGTCGTCGCACTCGTCCAGGCAGCGGTCAAGCTCGACCACGTCCTCGAACGCGCAGTTCGCGCCCTGGCCGTAGAACGGCACGATGGCGTGCGCCGCGTCGCCGAGCAGGCCCACTCGCCCGTTCACCTGCCACGGGGTGCAGCGGACCGTGCCCAGCACGCCGATCGGGTTGTGCTGGTAGTCGTCGACCAGGTTCGGGGCGAGCGGGATCAGGTCCGGGTAGTGGGTGGCGAAGTACCGCTCGATGGCGGCCGGGCTGCCCAGCGAGGCGAAGCTCGCGGTGCCGTGGGTGGGCCAGAAGAGCGTGCAGGTGAACGAGCGGTCCGGGTTGGGCAGCGCGATCATCATCGAGGTGCCGCGCGGCCAGATGTGCAACGCGCCGGGGTCGAGGGCGAAGTCGCCGCCGATCGGCGGGATGGTGAGTTCCTTGTAGCCGTAGTCGAGGAAGTCCAGGCTCTCGGTCAGCGCGCCGTACCCGAGGAGCTGCCCGCGCACGGCGGAGCCGGCGCCGTCGGCACCGAGGACGACCGACGCGGTGCCGGTGACCTTGCCCTGCGGGGTCTCGAAGGTCATCTCGCCGGTGTTCGGGTCGAGCCCGACCAGCCGGTGGTCGAAGGCGATCCGCACGCCCGGCAGTGCGGCGGCGGCGCTGAGCAGGGCGTTGTTCAGCGCGCCCCGGCTGATCGAGTTGATCGCCCGGTCGCCGGAGACGCTGTACGACTGGAACTGCGGCTCCCCCTCGACCGGATGGATCATCCGGCCGCGCATCGGCAGCGCGTCCGCCATCACCTGCTCGTCGAGCCCGATCCGGCGCAGCGCGTCCAGCCCGCGCTCGGAGAGCGCCAGGTTGATCGAGCGCCCCCGCTCGACCTTGCCGGTACGCGGGTCCGGCCGCCGCTCGTACAGCGCCACCGGGTACCCGCGTCGGGCCAGGAAACAGGCCAGCAGGCAGCCGGCCAGCCCGGCCCCGACCACCGCGATCTCGTCGCGTCGCTGCGTCACCGGTCCACCTCCGTTCGCGACTGCGGGGCTCGCAGACCCGGCTCACTCCTCGCGCTCACCGGTCCACCTCCGTTCGCGACTGCGGGGCTCGCAGGCCCGGCTCACTCCTCGCGCTCACCGGTCCACCTCCACGGTCGCGGCCAGCGCGTCGGCAACCCGCCAGCAGTCGTGGTACGTCGAGTAGAGCGGCACCGGGGCGAAGCGGACGACGTCGGGCTCGCGGGCGTCCGCGATCACCCCGTGCTCGTGCCGCAGCCGCTTGGTCAGCTCGTTGGCGCTGCCCACCCCGATCCGCACCGAGAGCTGGCAGCCGCGGCGGGCCGGGTCACGCGGGGTGACCACGGTGAGCGGCCGGTCGGCGGTCACCTCGTCGAGCAACCGTTCCAGCCACCCGGTGAGGCGGAGGCTGCGCTCCCGCAGCGCGGGCATGCCGACCGAGTCGAACAGCTCCAGCGACGTGCGCACCGGACCCATCGCGAAGATCGGCGGGTTGGAGATCTGCCACGCCTCGACGGTGGCCGGCGGCCGGGACACCGGGGTCATCTCGAACCGGGTCACCGCCTCGGTGCTCCACCAGCCCTCGAATCGGGGCAGGGCGGGGTCGCCGAGGTGGCGTTCGTGGACGAAGACGCCCGCCAGGGCACCCGGCCCCGAGTTGAGGTACTTGTACGAGCACCACGCGGCGAAGTCGACGTCCCAGTCGTGCAACGCCAGCGGCACGTTGCCGACGGCGTGCGCCAGGTCCCAGCCGACCACCGCTCCGGCGGCCCGCCCGGCGGCGGTGATCGCCGGGATGTCCATCAGCTCGCCGGTCAGGTAGTTGACCCCGCCGAGCAGCACCAGCGCGACGGTCTGTCCCTCGGCGGCGAGGAAGTCGATCACGTCCTCGGTCCGCAGGGTGTCCTCGCCGGAGCGCGGCGTCAGCCGCACGACCGTGGCGTCCGGGTCGAGGCCGTGGAAGCGAGCCTGGCTGCGCACCGCGTAGCTGTCCGAGGGGAAGGCGCTGTCCTCGATGGCGATCCGGGTCCGCTGCCCCGCCGGCCGGTAGAAGCTCACCATCAGCAGGTGCAGGTTGACCGTGAGGGAGTTCATCACCACGGTCTCCGCGGGGCGCGCGCCGACCAGTCGCGCGGCCGGCTCGGTCAGCAGTTCGTGGTACGGCAGCCAGGGCCGCTCGGCCTCCAGGTGCCCCTCCACGCCCAGCCTGCGCCAGGCGTCCAGGTCGGCGAGGAGCTCGTCCCGGGTGGCCCGGGGTTGCAGGCCCAGCGAGTTGCCGGCCAGGTAGGCCACCTCGGGGTAGCGCCCACCCTCGGCGGGCGGCACGTGGAACAGGTGCCGGTGTCCGGCGTCGGCGGCGTCGAGGCGGCGGGCTTCTTCTTCAGGGGTCTGCATGTCTCGCGTCCTCCGGGTCACATCGCGGTCCGGGCCGACCACAGCTCCGGGAAGACCACCCGGGCCATGCTGCGCTGCAACCAGGCCAGCCCGGCGGAGCCGCCGCTGCCGACCTTGGCGCCCATGGTGCGCTGCACCGCCTTGACGTGGTGCCAGCGCCAGTCGGCGAACCGCTCGGCCACCTCGGTCAGCGCCTCGCCCAACAGCCGCAGGTGGTTGTCCGGGCCGCCGTCGGCGTAGATCCGCACCCAGGCCGCCTCGACGGCAGGGTGCGGCTCGTGCTCGGTCCGCACGTCCCGGCCGAGCAGCTCGGCGGGAAGGTCGAAGCCGCGCCGGGCGAGCAGGGCGAGCACGTCGTCCCAGAGGCTCGGCGCGGCGAGGGCGGCGGTCAGCTCCGCGTGCACCTCGGTCTGCCGGCGGAACGGGCGGATCAGGGCCGGGTCGCGGAGGCCGAGCAGGAACTCCAGGTGGCGGTACATCGCGGACTGGAAGCCGGAGCCCTCGCCGAGCCGGTCACGGAACCGGTTGAAGTCGGCCGGGGTCATCCAGCGCAACCCCTGCCAGGCGGCGTTGAGCCCCTCCAGGTGCAGGGCCGCGCGGCGCAGCGGGGGCAGGGCGTCCCAGATCCGGTTCGCCCGCAGTTCCCGCTGGGCGTGCCGCAGCTCGTGGCAGGTCAGGCCGAAGTACAGCTCCATGATCTGGCTGACCATCAGGAAGGACATCTCGCCCGGGTCGTCGCTGAGCGGCTGCTGCAGGCGGTGCAGCGTGCTCGCCCGCACGTACGCGTCGTAGGGCACCCGGTCGGCGAACTCCAGCGTCGGTTCGCCGCCGTTGCGCGCCGCCCGGGCCGCCCGCTGCCGCGGGGTGGCCGGACGCACGGCCGCAGCCACCGTGGGTGCCCGCAGGTCCGTCTTCTCCACCGTCTTCTCCCTCCGTACGTGGGGTAGACGACATGATCCCGCCAGTGGATCCGCCGATGGAATGCCTGTTCAACGGCGGTACGGTGGTTCGACCTGCCGGTTGGAAGGCCGCGCGGAGGACGGGTTCACGAACGAAAGGTCACGCAGTGGACGACATGGACTGGGCGCTGCTGCGCGAACTCCAGGCCGATGCCCGGCTCTCGTTCAGCGAGCTGTCCCGCCGGGTGCACCTGTCGCCGCCGGCCGTGGCCGAACGGGTCCGCCGGCTGGAGGAGTCCGGCGTGATCACCGGCTACCACGCGCACGTGGACCTGACCCGGGCCGGACGTACGGTGGTCGCGCTGATCCGGATGTCCTGCTACGGGTCCCGCTGCATCCTCAACGACCCGGAGGTGGCGGGCTGGCCGGAGATCATGGAGATCCACCGGATCACCGGGGACGCGTGCAGCATGCTCAAGGTGGCGGCGGGCTCGATCGACGAGTTCGAGGGGGTCATCGACCGGCTCGCCCCGTACGGCCAGCCGTCCAGCACGATGGTCCTCTCCACCCCGTTGCACTGGCACCCGGTCACCCCGCTCCCGCCCGCCGGCTCACCGCCCTCCACCCGCCGCCGCTGAGGGGTAGGGCGGGACACCCGGTCAACGCCTGCTGAACAGCAGGCCTCCTGTTGACAGCCCCGCACCGGTTTGCCCCGCGGCCAGCGGGAAAGCAACCGCCGCTGCCCATCAGCAGGATTCCGGTGCACCGCACCGGGAGGGGGGAATCATGCGAGGGCTCGTGTCACACCGTGCCCTGTCGGCCGTCCTGAGCGTGCTCGGGCTGGTCGCGGCGTTCGTCCTGATGACCGTCACCCCGGCACGGGCCGGGGAGAACGTCTTTGTCGAGGTCACGCCGAATCCCGCGCAGGCCGGCACCCGGGTGAGCATCCGGGCCAGTTGCGACAACGCGAACAACCGGCAGGCCGAGGTGAACTCGGACGCCTTCGGGCGGGTGATGCTCCGCCCGGACAACGGTTTCCTCACCGGGGCGGTGACCATTCCCGCCAACAAGCAGGCTGGTGACTTCCCGGTCGACCTGCGCTGCTCCAACGGGAACACGGCGTCGACCGTGCTCACCGTGTTGAACATGGCCCAGCCGAGCAAGGGCCCGGCCACCGGCGGTGGCGGCACCGCGGGCGGCCGGGGCGCGGGCTCGCTGCTGCTGGTCGGCGGGCTGGTCGCGGTGGCGGTGGTGGCCGGCGTCGGTGCCCGTCGCAGGACCGGGTCGCGCTTCTGACGGGGTGCGGCGATGGCCCGCTCACGGACCCGAGCCGGCTGGCAGCCGGACAGCAGGGACGACGGTCGCGCCACCCGGAGCCGCCGCAACGGCGGCACGACCGGGATCCGTGGCGACGGTCGCACCACCCGCGTCGGCGGCGCCGGGACCACCACGCCGCCCCCCGCCGGCGGCCGCACCACCCGGATCCACGGGGACGGCCGCACCGGCGGGATCCACCGCGACGCCCGCCCCACCGGCGACGGCACCACCAGGCCGGCCCGCACCGGCGGCCGCACCCCCCGGATCTACGGCGACGGCCGCACCACGCGGATGCATCGCGACGGCAGCACCACCAGGATCCGTCGCGACGGGCGCACCACCGGGCCCCGTGGCGACGGGCGCACCACCGGGGTCCGCCGCACGGGTGACCCGGCCGGGGTCGACCGCGACGCCGGCACCACGCGGATCCGCGGCGACGGCGGCAGCACGCCGGCCCGGGACGGCGGCCGCCCGCCGGGCCCGCGAAACGACCGGACCGCCACGAACCGCGGCGACGGCCGGACCGGGCGCGGCCGGACCGGCAGCGGGCTCCGGACCGTGCTGCGGCTGGCGGCCCGGGCGTCCCGCCGGTTCACCCGCGCCGCCGGCCAGGCCTCCACGGCCAGCGTCGCCACCGCCGATCCGCAGCCTCGGCTGGCCCGGCCCACCACCACGGCCGCCGCCCGCTGGCGGCACGCCGTACGGCGCGGCCCCGGCGCCCCGGTGCTGGTGATCGCCGCGCTGATGGTGCTGATCGTGGCGATGCTCGGCGTCGAGCGGGTGACCGGCGTCACCGTGCTGCCGGATCGGCTCTTCGCCGGGATACGTCCGCCGCCGAAGAAGTTCCCGGTGCTGTCGGCGAGCCCGCCGACGAACATCTCGATCAGCAAGCTCGGCCTGCGGGCACCGGTGCACCGGGTCGGCATCGCCTCGGACGGCACCATCGCCGTACCCGAGCTCGAGAAGGCCGGCGAGGCCGGCTGGTACGACCAGGGGCCGACCCCCGGGCAGAACGGACCGGCGGTGATCGTCGGGCACGTCGACACCACCTCCGGCCCGGCCGTCTTCCACGATCTGAAGAAGCTGGACGACGGCGACCGGGTCGAGGTGACCCGCGAGGACCACTCGGTGGCCGTCTTCGAGGTCACCTCGGTGCAGAAGTACGGCAAGGAGAAGCTGCCGGTCGACGAGATCTTCGGCGACTTCAGCCGGCCGAACCTGCGCCTGATCACCTGCGGCGGCCGGTGGGTGGGCGGCGAGACCGGGTACGCCGACAACCTGGTGGTCTACGCGTCCCTGGTCCAGTCGCGCGGCCCGTGAGCCGAGGCTCAGGCGGCGGCCTCGGGCTCCGGCTCGCGCAGGTCCAGCCAGTCCGCCCAGCGCGGATCCGGCGCCCGATGGCCGAGCACCCGCCACGCCGTCCCCTTCGGGGCGGCCGGCAGGCTGTGCAGCCGCCAGCCCAGCTCGGCCGGGGTCTTGTCGCCTTTGGTGTGGTTGCAGCGGGCGCACGCCGCGACCACGTTCTCCCAGGCGTGCCGGCCACCCCGGCTGCGCGGAAAGACGTGGTCGATGGTCTCCGCCGGACCGCGACAGTAGGCGCAGCGCCAGCCGTCCCGGGCGAAGATCGCCCGGCGGGAGAGCCCGACGTGGGTCCGGTAGGGGACCCGGACGTAGCGGGTGAGCCGGACCACCGAGGGGACGGGGAGCGCGCTGCGCGCGCTGTGCAGGATGCCGTCGCCGTCGGCGACGCAGACGGCCTTGGCCGACAGCACGAGGATCGCGGCGCGACGCACCGACACGACACACAGCGGCTCGTAGGTGGCGTTGAGAACCAGCGCACCGGAGCCCGCCGTGGGTCGTATGTCAGGCATCGTGCTCACCCTCCCGGTCCAGCCGCTCCCGCCACCGCCGCGCCGGTACGCCCCGCAGACAGTGAGGAACCGCACCGAAGCCGGCCGGATCACCGACGTCCGTTGCGCCAATCGTCCCTGATCGGGCCACGGATTGCACGCACTAATCCGGGGTACCCTCATGAAGCTTTTCCGGGTGTGCCACGATGACCGGTTCCACCCGAGGTGATCGGTTGCCAGGCGGACCGGCGGCACTCGTGGGTGGGCCGACAGCCGGCGCTCAGCGGCCTTGCGGTACGAAAGCAGTGTGAGTGCCACCGACCTGATGCTCCGCACCCTGGCCGCCCTGACCGCCGCGGCCGACCCCGACCCGACGCCGAGCCCTGAGTGCCTCCAGGAGCCGCTCTGCAATCATGTGTGGAAGGTCAGCGGCTCGGTGTGGTTCGCCGAGGGCAGCTACTGGATCCTGCTGAAGCCGCTGCGGATCGTCCTGATCCTGCTGCTGGCGGTCGCCGCCCGCTGGGCGCTGCATCGGACGATCAACCGGCTGGTGCGGACCACCACCGAGGGGGCGGTGCCCACCCTGCTCCGCCCGCTGCGGGAGCGGATCCCCAGCGCCACGGTGAACCCGGAGCAGTTCGTGCCGGAGCGCCGGCGGCAGCGCGCCGAGGCAATCGGTTCGGTGCTGAGCAGCATGGTCACCGCGTTCATCTTCGGCATCGCGCTGCTGATGGTGCTGAAGGAGTTCAGCTTCGACCTGGCCCCGCTGCTGGCCAGCGCCGGCATCGCCGGCGTGGCCCTCGGGTTCGGCGCGCAGAGCCTGGTCAAGGACCTGATCGCCGGCCTGTTCATGCTGATCGAGGACCAGTACGGTGTCGGCGACACCGTCGACCTGGGTCAGGCGACCGGCGCGGTGGAGGCGGTGGGCCTGCGGGTAACCACGGTCCGCGACGGCCGCGGGGTGCTCTGGTACATCCGCAACGGCGAGATCATCCGGGTCGGCAACAAGAGCCAGGGCTGGGCGCTGGTGGTGGTGGACCTGCCGATCGGCTTCGCCAGCACCGAGGAGGCCACCGCGGTGCTGCGTACGGCGGCGGCCTCGGTGGCGCTGGATCCCGAGCTTGCGCCCCACATCGTCGAGGAGCCGGACGTGCTCGGCGTGGAGCAGATCACGGTGGACGGCGCGGTGATCCGCACGGTGGTCAAGACGACCGCGGACGGGCAGTTCGCCGTCGGCCGCGAGCTGCGCCGCCGGCTGGCCGAGGCGCTGGAGAACTCCGGCATCACCGCCCGGATCGCGGCGGCCCGGCTCTATCCGGGGGTGCCGACCCGCGCCACGGGCGAGACGGGAGCCGCCGGACCGACCTGAGTCCAGTCGCCACCGGTCCGGGTCGAGGTGGACGATTTCGGGGGTCGCGCGCCAGCCGACCCCTCGGGTATCGTCCGTTCGTTCAGTCGGAGATGTGACGATCAATCCGTTCGCCCTAGCCAGTTGTCAGACGATCGGGCAGAATCCGGTGGGCACGCTCCCCCTGGAGCGTGCTCGTGTCCTCGCTGATCCGTAGATCTGACGACGGTTCCCGGTCGGACCATCACGAGTGGTCGGTCCTCGGGGACGATGGAGGCGACGGTGTCCGACGAGCGACCCGCCCAGGAGGGCCCGGCCACCTTCCGCGAGGTGTTCGCCCAGGCGGAGTTCCGCGCCCTCCTGTCGGCCAACACCCTGTCCTGGGTCGGCGACTACGTCGCCAAGGCCGCGGTCACCATCCTGATCTACCGGCAGACCGAATCGGTGGCGCTCTCCGCCGCCGCGTTCGCGGTCAGCTACCTGCCCTGGCTGGTCGGTGGCCCACTGCTCTCCGCACTCGCCGAACGGCACCGGTACCGCCAGGTCATGGTGGCCTGCGACCTGATCCGGATGGCGTTGATGGCCCTGGTGGCCGTGCCCGGATTGCCACCCTGGGCGATCCTCGTCCTGATCTTCGCCGCCACGCTGGCCAATCCGCCGAGCCAGGCCGCCCGGTCCGCGCTGATGCCGCACATCCTCACCAGCGACCGGCTGGTGGTGGGCCTGTCGGTCTCCGCGAGCACCGGCCAGGCGGCCCAGGTCGCCGGTTACCTGCTCGGCGCGGCGATCGCCTCGGTCAACCCCACCGCCGCGCTGCTGCTCAACGCGGCTACCTTCGCCGTGTCGGCGGCACTGGTCCGGTTCGGGCTCCGGGACCGGCCGCCCGCGATGACCGCGGCGCACCGCAGCCACCTGCTACGGGAGACCGGCCAGGGCTTCCGGCTGGTCTTCGGTTGGCCGGTCCTGCGGGCCATCGCCGTGCTGGTGTTCAGCGCGATGGTCTTCTCCATCGTGCCGGAGGGGCTCGCCGCGGCGTGGGCCGCCGAGCGGTCCGGACACGGCATGTCCACCGCCACCGCCCAGGCGGTCATCATGGCCGCCGGCCCGGTCGGCGTCATCCTCGGCGGGCTGCTGATCGGTCGGCTGGTCGCCCCGGCCCGGCGGCTGGCGCTGATCCGGCCGCTGTCGGTCCTCGCCCCGGCGGTCCTGGTTCCCGCGCTGCTCGACCCGCCCCCGCTCGTCGTGGCGCTCCTCGCGGCCGCCTGCGGCTTCGCGGTGGGGGCGCTGATGCCGATGGCCAACAGTCTCTTCGTCCGTGTCCTGCCGGACGGCTACCGGGCCCGGGCGTTCGGCGTGATGGCCAGCGGAACACAGGTCATCCAGGGCGCGGCCGTGCTGGCCACCGGGGCGCTCGCCGAGCGCATCGCCATCCCCGTGGTGGTGGGCGCATGGAGCATCGCCGGGGTGCTCCTGATGCTCGTCGTGGCGCTCGCCTGGCCGCGTCCGCAGACGGTGAACGCGGCCGTCGAGGCCGCCTCGGCCGGGTGGGCCGCCGCCCGTCACCACCCGCATCCGCCGGCTCGGGCCGGCGCTCCCGCGGCGGTCGGCGAGCGGGCCCGGCGCCGCCAGGCGGTGACCTGACTCGCTGCCTGCCGGTGGGCGGCGGCCACGCCGGCCGTACCTGGCAGGATGGAACCGTGACTTCCTCAGGCGAGTCGATGACCCTCTTCGAGGCGGTCGGCGGCGAACCCACCTTCCGCAAGCTGGTTGACGAGTTCTACGCCGGCGTCGCCACCGACCCGCTGCTGCGGCCGATGTACCCGGAGGAGGACCTCGGCCCGGCGGCCGACCGGCTGACCCTCTTCCTCGTGCAGTACTGGGGTGGCCCGCACACCTACTCGGAGCAGCGGGGCCACCCGCGGCTGCGGATGCGGCACGCGCCGTTCCGGATCGGCGCGGCCGAGCGGGATGCCTGGTTGCACCACATGCGCCGGGCCGTGGACCGGCTGGACCTGCCGCCGGAGATCGCCGCCGCGCTCTGGGACTACCTGGAGCGGGCCGCGTACTTCATGGTCAACGTCATGGAGGACCCGGCCGCCGGCGCCTGACGGCGGTCGACCGCGCGGCACGGCCGGGGCCGAGGGCCCCGGCCGGCGCGGTCAGAGCAGCGCACCCTCGTCGTGCAGCCAGTCCACGAAAGTGGTGGCCACCGCCGCGCCGCAGTCGAGCATCTCGACCAGCAGCGCGTCGTGGGTGCCCGCGCCGAGCGGGACTTGGAGCTCCGCGTAAATCGGAAGCTGGCCGCGCTCGGTCGGGTCGCCGATGTACGCCTTGCAGAACCGTCGGGTGTGGTTCCACTCGTTCACCACCCGGTAGGCACGGTCGGCCCAGTCCGGCGGGACCGTCGCGTGTGGACGTGCCCGCAGCACCAGGATCTCGTCGTCCGGGCCCTCCAGGGTGACCAGCACCGCGTGGCGCTCCCACATGGCCAGCAGGTTGCCTCCGCCGTCGGCCAGGTAGCGCACGTCGAGCAGGTCGAGCGCGTCGCAGACCCGGCGGAGGGTGACCGGGGCGACGATGGCCGGCATGTCCGCGATCACGGGCCGCTCGGCGGCCGGCGCGTCGTCCCCCGGCTGGCGGGGGGGTCGGTGGTCCGACCCGGACGGTGTCCTCCATTGTGATCCCGCTTCGAGTTTCCGGGTCGCCGCCAGCGGCGGAACCTGGGCGCCATGACCACCACGGCATCGCTCGCGCACCTCACTCCCCAGCGGATCCAATCGCCTACGGTGCGTTGGATCCGAGGATGGACGGTACCCGGACAGCCGGGTTGAGGCATCCCCCCAACGGCTGCCCCAGACTGGAAGAACGACCGGGGGTCATCCGTTCGGATGAACGATGGTGGGCGTGAGGGCGAGTTCTGTAACCTTTCGCGACCAAGCCGCTCCATACGGTCCGACCAGACCGACCCATCGGCCGGCGACGCGTACCTGGACGTCGCCGGGGCCGAGGAAGCCCATCCGGACCAGCCCCTGGACCAGCCGTTGCGGCACCTCCACCGGAGCGTCCGGCGTGTCGTCCGGGGTCACCACGACCGCGACGTGGTCCAGCAACGCGTCCCGCAGCGCGCGCTGCCCCACCGCGCGGCCACCCACGCCGTGTGCGGCCGCCTCGCGCAGCGTCCCGGCCGCCGCGGCGGCGATCCGGCGTACGTCCCCGGCGGGCAGCGTCTCCACCGCCCGGCTCGCCGGCGGCGGCAGCGGCCAGCGCCACCCGTCGTCGCGGCGCCGGGGCAGCCCGGCCCCGCCGGCCGCCAGCTCGGTCAGCAGCTCACCGGCGGCGACCGTGACGTCACCGGGGGCCGACCCGGCCACCGTGCGGACCACGAGGACGCCCCACGGCAGCCGGGCCCAGAGGGCGGTACGCCCCGCCTCCGGGACCGGCCGGAGCCGGACCAGGACGGCCGGGTCCAACCGGACCAGCCGGGCCAGGAAGGCACCGGCGTCGGCCACCCCGTCCAGCCCGTGGTCGGTGGTCACGTGCCCGCCTCAGTTCGCGACTGCGGGGCTCGCAGGACCGGCTCACTCCTCGCGCTCACAATGCCACCTCAGTTCGCGACTGCGGGGCTCGCAGGACCGGCTCACTCCTCGCGCTCACGGCGTCACCCCGGGCGCGTACCGGAGCAGGAAGGCACGCTCCTCCGGGGTGACCCGGCGGGGGCGCTGCGCGGCCAGGTCGAACGGAACCAGCACCGAACGGGCCCGGCTGGCGAGCACGTCGCCGTCGTACAGCTCGTAGGCGACGCTGAACGAGGCCGCCCGGATCTCGTCCACCCACAGCTCGATCCGGACCGTCGGGGCCGCCTCCGCACTGGCCCGGCCCAGCGCGTAGTCGACCGGGCGCAGGTAGTCGACCTCGTGCCGACGGATGACGACCCCGTCGGCGAACGAGCCCACCCCCCACGCCCGGCCGCCGGCGAACATCAACGCCACCCGCGCCTCCTCGTACAGGGTGAGGAAGCGCGAGTTGTTGACGTGGCCGTACGCGTCCAGATCGGACCAGCGCAGCGTGCAGTGGTAGACAAACCGATCAGACAAGGATCAGCACCGGTCAGTCACGGGTGAGCTTGCGGTAGGTCACCCGGTGCGGGCGGGCCGCCTCGGCGCCGAGCCGGTCGATCTTGTTCTTCTCGTACGCCTCGAAGTTGCCCTCGAACCAGAACCACTTCGCCGGGTTCTGGTCGTCGCCCTCCCAGGCCAGGATGTGCGTGGCGACCCGGTCCAGGAACATCCGGTCGTGGGAGATGACCACGGCGCAGCCCGGGAACTCCAGCAGCGCGTTCTCCAGGCTGGAGAGCGTCTCCACGTCCAGGTCGTTGGTCGGCTCGTCGAGCAGGATGACGTTGCCACCGATCTTCAGGGTCAGCGCCAGGTTGAGCCGGTTCCGCTCGCCACCGGAGAGGACCTTGGTCGGCTTCTGCTGGTCCGGCCCCTTGAAGCCGAACGCGGCGATGTACGCCCGGGACGGCATCTCCACCTTGCCCACCATCAGGTGGTCCAGCCCGTCGGAGACGACCTCCCAGACCGACTTGTCGCCGGCCAGGCCCTGCCGGTTCTGGTCGACGTACGACAGCGAGACGGTGTCGCCGACCCGCACGTTGCCATCGGTCGGCTGCTCCAGCCCGACGATGGTCTTGAACAGGGTGGTCTTGCCGACGCCGTTCGGGCCGATGATGCCGACGATGCCGTTGCGCGGCAGCGAGAACGACAGACCGTCGATCAGCACCCGGTCGCCGAAGGCCTTGGTGAGGTTGTTGGCCTCGATGACCGTGCTGCCCAGGCGCGGGCCCGGCGGGATCTGGATCTCCTCGAAGTCCAGCTTCCGGGTCTTCTCCGCCTCGGCGGCCATCTCGTCGTAGCGGTCGAGGCGGGCCTTGGACTTGGTCTGCCGGGCCTTGGCGTTGGAGCGGACCCACTCCAGCTCCTCGGAGAGCCGCTTCTTCATCTTGGCGTCGCGGCGGCCCTCGACGGACAGCCGGGCGGCCTTCTTCTCCAGGTAGGTGGAGTAGTTGCCCTCGTAGCCGATGGCCCGGCCGCGGTCCAGCTCCAGGATCCAGCCGGCCACGTTGTCGAGGAAGTACCGGTCGTGGGTGATCGCCAGGACGGTGCCGGCGTACTTGGCCAGGTGCTGCTCCAGCCACTGCACGCTCTCCGCGTCCAGGTGGTTGGTGGGCTCGTCGAGCAGCAGCAGGTCCGGGGCCTCCAGCAGCAGCTTGCACAGCGCCACCCGGCGGCGCTCGCCACCGGAGAGCTTGGTGACGTCGGCGTCCGGCGGCGGGCACCGCAGGGCGTCCATCGCCAGTTCGAGCTTGGAGTCGATGTCCCAGGCGTCGGCGTTGTCCAGTTCCTCCTGGAGCCGGCCCATCTCCTCCATCAGCTCGTCGGAGTAGTCGGTCGCCATCTGCTCGGCGATCTTGTTGAACCGCTCCAGCTTCGCCTTGGTCTCGGCGACCGCCTCCTCGACGTTGCCGAGGACGGTCTTGGCGTCGTTGAGCGGGGGCTCCTGGGCGAGCATGCCGACGGTGTAGCCGGGCATCAGCCGGGCCTCACCGTTGCTCGGCCGGTCCAACCCTGCCATGATCTTGAGGAGGCTGGACTTACCGGCGCCGTTCGGACCGACCACACCGATCTTGGCCCCCGGCAGGAAGTTCAGCGTCACGTTGTCGAGCACGACCTTGTCGCCGTGCGCCTTGCGCGCCTTTTCCAGGACGTAGATGAACTGGGCCACGGTGCGGGCTACCTCCGTCGGTTGCGATCGCGAGCTTGCGGGGCGCGGGCGCGGGCTGCGACTTCCGCCCGCCGCCGCCGGCCGGGAGTCGGCCGCGCGCACGCCGTCGTCAATCCTGACAGGTACGGCCGGCTCCGCCCACATCACCCCGCCCCAGGCGTACGGGCGCGCCGCGGCAGGCCGGGTTGTCGGCAAGATCACGATCGGGATTCAGCGGTTCCGGGGCGGGTAGGTGACTCCGGCACGGGGGA
Source organism: Micromonospora sp. SL4-19 (assembly GCF_047921475.1). Lineage (NCBI taxonomy): Bacteria > Bacillati > Actinomycetota > Actinomycetes > Micromonosporales > Micromonosporaceae > Micromonospora > Micromonospora sp. SL4-19. Next base: position 122,889 of record NZ_JBLROB010000011.1, on the reverse strand, counting down.
ACAGACGCCGCAGCTACGCTCAGTACGCTCAACGCGGTGGACCCGTCAGCACCCGGAGGTGGCCGATCGTGACCGTCCGTAGCTCCTTTGTCGTAGTGGCGAACCGACTGCCGGTCGACGAGGTGAGCACACCCGAAGGACGGCAATGGCGGCGTAGCCCGGGGGGCCTGGTCACCGCACTGCACCCCGTCCTCGCCGAGCACCACGGCACCTGGGTCGGCTGGGCCGGTGGCACCGGCGCCGCCCCGGAGCCCTTCGACCTGGAGGGGATCCGGCTGCACCCGGTGCCGCTGAGCGCCGAGGAGCTGGAGCGCTACTACGAGGGGCAGTCCAACGCGACGATCTGGCCGCTCTATCACGACGCGGTCGAGACGCCGGCGTACAAGCGCCGCTGGCGGGAGGCGTACCGGCTGGTCAACGCGCGGTTCGCGGAGGCCGCGGCGGACGTCGCGGCCGAGGGCGCGACGGTCTGGGTGCAGGACTACCAGCTCCAGCTCGTTCCGGCGATGCTCCGGGAGCTGCGCCCGGACCTGCGGATCGGGTTCTTCCTGCACATCCCGTTCCCGCCGATCGAGCTGTTCATGCAGATGCCGTTCCGCACCGAGATCCTGCGCGGCCTGCTCGGCGCCGACCTGGTGGGCTTCCAGCAGCGGCTGGCGGCGCAGAACTTCGTCCGGCTCGCCCGGCACCTGCTCGGCCTGCGCTACGAGGGGCAGATGATCCAGGTCGACGGCCGGCAGGTGAAGGCCGGCGCGTTCCCCATCTCCATCGACACCCAGGAGATGGAACGGATGGCCGCCGACCCGGCGATCCAGGCCCGGGCCAAGCAGATCCGCGAGGAGCTGGGCAACCCGAAGACGATCATCCTGGGCGTCGACCGGCTTGACTACACCAAGGGCATCGAACTCCGACTGAAGGCCTTCCGCGAACTCCTTGCTGACGGAAAGTTGACAGTTCCCGACGCGGTTATGGTGCAGGTCGCCACACCGAGCCGCGAGCGGGTCGAGCACTACCAGGCACTAAGGGTGAAGGTCGAGCGCGAGGTTGGCCGGATTAACGGCGAATTCGGCCGGGTCGGCGTGCCCGCAGTGCATTATCTGCATCAGTCGTACAGTCGCTCCGAACTTGCCGCGATGTACGTCGCGGCTGACGTGATGATGGTGACCCCGCTGCGAGACGGAATGAATTTGGTGGCCAAGGAGTACGTCGCATCGCGCGCCGACCAGGGCGGCGCGCTCGTGCTCAGTGAGTTCGCCGGCGCCGCGACCGAGCTGCGCCAGGCGTTTCTGTGTAACCCGCACGACCCCGATGCGGTCAAGGACGCGCTGCTGCGCGCCGTGCACGTCGAGAGACCGGAGGCCCGCCGGCGCATGCGAACAATGCAGCGCCACCTGCGTACCCACGACGTCGGACACTGGGCCACGTCGTTCCTGACCGAACTCGGCGTGCCGGATGCGGAGGCCGCGTGAACTCCCCCGCCACCGCCACCCCGCACGCCGGAGTGATGGACCCCGAGCTGCGTGCCGCCATCGGCCGGATCGCCCGGGTCCCGCAGCTCCTGGTCGCCTGCGACTACGACGGCACCCTCGCGCCGATCGTCGAGGACCCCAGCAAGGCCGTACCGCTGCCCGAGTCGGTGGCCGCGATCCGCGCGCTCGCCTCGATGCCGCAGACCACCGTCGCGGTGGTCTCCGGGCGCGCGCTGCGCGACCTGGCCGCGCTCTCCCGCCTGCCCAGCGAGGTCCACCTGGTCGGCAGCCACGGCTCCGAGTTCGACATCGGCTTCGTCGAACGGCTCTCCCCCGAGCTGATCGCGGTGCGCACCCGGCTGCGCGACGCGCTGCGCGAGATCGCCGCGGCCCACCCGGGCGTACGCCTGGAGCGCAAGCCGGCCAGCGTCGCCGTGCACACCCGCGGGGTCGACCCGCAGGTCGCCGCCTCGGCCATCGAGGCGGTGCGCAGCGGCCCGGCCACCTGGGCGGACGTGACCGTCACCCAGGGCAAGGAGGTCATCGAGCTGTCGGTGGTCGCCACCCATAAGGGCACCGCGGTCGACCAGCTCCGGACCCAGCTCGCGGCGAGCGCGGTGCTCTTCATCGGCGACGACGTCACCGACGAGAACGCCTTCGGCAACCTGCACGGCCCAGACGTCGGCATCAAGATCGGTCCTGGCGACACCCAGGCCGACTACCGGGTGGCCGAGCCGATCGAGGCGGCCCGGGCGCTGGGCCTGCTGCTGGAGACCCGCCGGCACTGGCTCTTCGGCGAGCGGGCGGTGCCGATCGAGCGGCACTCGATGCTGGCCAACGGACGGACGGTCGCGCTGGTCACGCCGGAAGCCAAGATCACCTGGCTCTGCCACCCGAAGCCGGACTCGGCGGCGATCTTCGCCGACCTGGTCGGTGGCAGCCCGGCCGGGCACTTCACCGTCGGCCCCGAGCGCGGCGGCCTGCCGCTCGGCCAGCGTTACCGCAGCGGCACGATGACCCTGGAGACCCGCTGGTCCGGCCTGACCGTCACCGACTGGCTGGGCCTGCCGGCGAGGGAGACCACCCCGGACGGCCCGGCGATCGTCACCGGCGACTCGACGCTGGTCCGGGTCCTCAGCGGCTCCGGCCGGGCCCGGATCGAGTTCGCCCCGCGTCCCGAGTTCGGCCAGGTCGCGGTGCAGCTCCAGCCGATGGACGACGGGCTGCTGGTGCTCGGCTCCAACGAGCCCGTCGCGCTCTACGCCCCCGGCGTCGACTGGGACGTCACCAACGACGGTGGATACGAGACGGCCAAGGCCGTGGTGGACCTCTCCGCCGCCGGCGGCCAGGTGGTCCTGGAGCTGCGCTTCGGTACGCAGAGCCTGGAGCACCACCGGGTGCCGATCCACGAGCGGCAGGCCGCCGCGGAGCAGCCCTGGAAGGACTGGGTGGCCGGGCTGCGGCTGCCCGGCACTTCCCGGGACCTGGTCGCCCGCAGCGCGCTCACCCTGCGCGGGCTCTGCCACGAGCCCACCGGCTCGATCCTCGCCGCGGCGACCACGTCGCTCCCCGAGGAGTTGGGTGGCGTCCGCAACTGGGACTACCGCTACTGCTGGCTGCGCGACGGGGCGATGACCGCCCGGGCGCTGGTCGACCTCGGCTCGATCGAGGAGGCGGAGGCGCTGCTGCGCTGGATCGACGGCGTGATCGAGCGCACCGGCGGGCACCCGGAACGGCTGCACCCGCTCTACACCGTCGACGGGTACGAGCTGGGCGCCGAGGCGGTCATCGACACGCTGCCCGGGTACGCCGGATCCCGGCCGGTCCGGGTCGGCAACCTCGCCAACCACCAGCTTCAGCTCGACGTCTTCGGCCCGATCGCCGACCTGATCGCCGCGGTGGCGGACGCCCGGGGATCGGTCCGCGACGAAGAGTGGCGGGTGCTGGACAACATGGTCGAGGCGGTCCGCCGCCGCTGGCACGAGCCCGACCACGGCATCTGGGAGGCCCGCCTTCCGCCGCGGCACCACATCTTCTCCAAGGTCATGTGCTGGATGACCGTCGACCGGGCGCTGCACGTGGTGCGGCAGCACGGCGGCGAGGACCGGCCGGAGTGGGTGGAGCTGCGCGACCGGATCAGCTCCAACGTGCTGGAGTACGGCTGGCACGAGGAGGCCGAGGCGTACAGCGTCGCGTACGGGCACGAGGAGATGGACGCCTCGTCGCTCTGGATCGGCCTGTCGGGGCTGCTCCCGGGGAACGACCCGCGCTTCCTGTCGACGGTGCTGAAGATCGAGGCGGAGCTGCGTAGCGGCCCGGTCGTCTATCGGTACCACTGGGACGACGGTCTGCCCGGCCGGGAGGGCGGCTTCCACATCTGCACGGCGTGGCTGATCGAGGCGTACCTGCGCACCGGACGGAGCTCCGACGCGGAGGAGCTGTTCGTCCAGATGATCGACACGGCCGGCCCGACCGGGCTGCTCCCGGAGCAGTACGACCCGCTCGCCGAGCGCGGCCTGGGCAACCACCCGCAGGCATACAGCCACCTCGGCCTGATCCGCTGCGCCCTCCTGATGGACGACATGCTCAAGCAGTGACCTGACCAGCGACGACGGCGGCCCGGGACGATGCGTCCCGGGCCGCCGCCGGTTCGGGCAACCCGGGTCGGGGACGGCTTGCGGTCAGCTGCCCAGGGCGCCGACCACGTCGCCGATCACCACGATGGCGGGTGGGCGGAGGCCCGCGGCCGCCACGTCGGCGGCCACCGCGCCCAGCGTCGAGCGGAGCGTCCGCTGGCCGCTGGTCGTGCCCTCCTGCACCACCGCCGCCGGGGTCTCCGCCGGGCGTCCGTGCGCGACGAGAGTCGCGCTGATCGCGGCGAGGTTCTTCAGGCCCATCAGGACCACCAGGGTGCCGCGCAGGCCGGCGAGCGCCTCCCAGCGGACCAGCGAGGCCGGCGAGTCGGGCGCGACGTGGCCGGAGACCACGGTGAACTCGTGCGCCACCGCCCGGTGGGTGACCGGCACACCGGCCGCCGCCGGCACGGCGATCGCACTGGTCACCCCCGGCACCACGGTCACCGGAACCCCCGCCTCGGCGCAGGCCAGCAGCTCCTCGCCGCCCCGGCCGAATACGTACGGGTCGCCGCCCTTGAGCCGGACCACGAACTTCCCGGACCGGGCCCGGTCCACCAGGATCCGGTTGATCTCTTCCTGGGCGCGAGACGGCCCGTACGGGATCTTCGAGGCGTCCACCAGCTCGACCTCGGGGCGCAGCTCGTCGAGCAGCAGCCCCGGCACCAGCCGGTCGGCGACCACCACGTCGGCCTCGGTGAGCAGTCGCCAGCCCTTCACGGTGATCAGCTCCGGGTCGCCCGGCCCCGCCCCGACCAGCGCCACCCGCCCGGCCGGCCGGCGCGGGGTGTCAACCGGCGCCACCTCCTCTGCCCCAGGCGTCGACAGCGGGCCGGTCCTCGCGTTGAGCAGGGCACGGACGGCGTCCCGGACGGTCATCGCACGGCGGGGGTCGCCGCCACCGAGCACGGCCACGGTCACCGGGCCGTGCCGGGTGACCGCCGGGGTCCACGCGGTGGCGGCCGCCCGGTCGTCGGCGCGGACGCAGAAGATCCGGCGCTCGGCGGCCGCGGCGCTGACCGCGGCCGCGGCGACCCGGTCGTCGACGGCGACCTGGACCAGCCAGGCGCCGTCCAGGTCGGCGGGGGCGAACCGGCGCGCCTCCCAGCGCAGCCGGCCGGCGTCGACGTGGGCACGCAGTGCCGGGGTCAGCTCCGGCGACACCAGCAGGACGTCGGCGCCGGCGTCGAGCAGCGCGGGGACCCGCCGGGTGGCCACCGCTCCCCCGCCCACCACGACGACCCGCCGGCCGGCCAGGCGGAGCCCGAGGGGGTACGGGTTGCTCACTTCTCGGCCACTCCCGCCGAGTCGAAGGTGGCCACCTCGTGCAGCACCCGGACCGCGCCGGTGACGACCGGGAGGGCGAGCAGCGCACCGGTCCCCTCGCCGAGGCGCAGCCCGAGGTCGATCAGCGGCTCCAGGCCGAGGTGCCGCAGGGCAGCGGTGGCCCCCGGTTCGGCGGAGCGGTGCCCCGCGACCATCGCCCCGACGGCGTCCGGCGCGAACGCGGCGGCGGCGAGCGCGCCGCTGACCGCGATCACCCCGTCCAGCAGCACCGGCACCCGGTGGGCGGCGGCGCCCAGGATCAGCCCGGCCAGCGCCGCGTGCTCCAGCCCGCCGACCGCGGCCAGCACGCCCAACGGGTCGGCCGGGTCGGGCGCGTGCCGGTCGAGGGCGGCCCGCACGACCGCGACCTTCCGCCGGTACGTCTCGTCGTCCACCCCGGTGCCCCGCCCCGTCACCTCGGCCGGGTCGGCCCCGGTGAACGCGGCGACCAGCGCGGCGGCCGGGGTGGTGTTGCCGATGCCCATGTCCCCGGTGAGCAGGATGCCCGCCCCGCCGTCGACCAGTTCCCCGGCGACCCGGATGCCGGTCTCCACCGCCGCGCGGGCCTCGTCCCGGGTGAGCGCGGCGGTGACCGCCAGGTCCCGGGTGCCGGGGCGGACGTTCGCCGCGACCAGACGCGGGCCGGCCGGGTCGGCGACGGCCGCCGGGAGCGGGGTGGCCACGCCGACGTCGATCACGGTGACCGAGGCGCCGGCCTGCCGGGCGAAGGCGTTGACCACCGCGCCACCGGCCAGGAAGTTGCCGATCATCTGGGCGGTGACCTCCTGCGGCCAGGGGGTCACACCCTGGGCGTGCACGCCGTGGTCACCGGCGAAGACGGCCACCGCGGCCGGCTCGGGCAGCGGCGGAGGGCAGGCTCCGGCCAGCCCGGCGAGGCGTACGGAGAGGGGCTCCAGCGCACCGAGGGAGCCGGCGGGCTTGGTCAGCCGGCCCTGGAGGTCGCGAGCCGCCGCCATGACGGCCTCGTCGAGCGGCCGGATCGCCGCGACCGTGGATTCCAGCATCACGCCTCCAGGATCTCCGCCAGCGCGTCGGTGAACGCGTCGGTCGTCGCCGGATCGCGCACCGCGATCCGCAGCCAGTCCGGGCCGAGCCCGGGGAAGGTGTCGCCCCGGCGTACCGCCCAGCCGCGCTCGCGCAGTCGCTCCCGCAGCACGGCGGCGCCGGGTCGGTGGACCAGGACGAATGCGCTGGCCGGTCGGCCGACGACGCGTACGCCGGGCAGGCCGGACAGGCGGGCCACCAGGTGCTCGCGGTCGGCGGCGAGTTCGGCGGCGATCGCGCGCTCGGCCGCGACGGCGGCCGGGGAGGCGCAGGCGACCGCGGCGGCGAGCGCCGGGGTGGAGACCGCCCAGAGCGGCTGGGCGGCGGCGAACCGGGCGAGCAACGGCGCCTCGCCGAGCAGGTAGCCGACGCGCAGCCCGGCCAGCCCCCAGGTCTTGGTGAGGCTGCGGACCACCACGAGGCCGGGCAGGTCGCGGCGGGCCGCGAGGGACTCGGGTTCGCCGTCGACGCCCGGGGCACCGGTGGTGTCGGCGAACGCCTCGTCGACCACCAGCACCCGGCCGGGGCGGGCCAACGCGGCGAGCGCCCCGGCGGGGTGCAGGACGGAGGTGGGGTTGGTGGGGTTGCCGACCAGCACCAGGTCGGCGTCGGCGGGCACCCGGGCCGGGTCGAGCCGGAAGTCGTCGGCCGGGTCGAGCAGTACCCGGTCGACGGCGTGCCCGGCGGCCTGCAGGGCGGCCTCCGGCTCGGTGAACTGCGGGTGCACCACGACCGGGCGCCGGGCGTCGCGCAGCGCCCGGGCGATCAGGACGAAGCCCTCGGCCGCCCCGGCGGTGAGCAGCACCTCTTCCGGGGTACGCCCGTGTCGGGCGGCGACGGCGGCCCGGGCCGGGATCGGGTCGGGGTACGCGGCCAGCTCCCCCAACGCCGCGACCAGCGGGTCGGCCAGCCAGTCGGGCATCGGGGCGCGGCGTACGTTGACCGCCAGGTCGACCAGACCCGGGGTCGCCTCGGCGTCCCCGTGGTGCCCGAGGTCGAACTCGGCGTCCGCCGGCTCCCCGGTCGTGGCCGGCTTCCCGGTCAGCTGAGCACGCATGTCCGCGATCCTGCCGGGAACCCGCCGCGGGGGACAGCCGATCCCGGCGTGGGTCGCGTCACCACCACCCGACTGTCCGCCCGTTTATGAATTCTTCTCATTTCCGAATCGGAAATGTCATAGCTTGACCACGTGAGCAATCGACCCCTTGCCTCCGCTGGTCGTGCCGTTCCCCTCCTCCGCGCCGGGCTGATCGCCGGCATCGTGGTCGCCGCTGCGGCGTACCCGCTCGCCGCCGTGACCGGCATCGGCGCCAAGGCCACCGCGCACGCAGTGGAGCAGAAGACGAGCATCCTGAAGACCGCGCTACCCGCCGAGACGTCGTACCTCTACGCGCCGGACGGCAAGACCGTGCTGACGATGTTCTATGAGGAGTATCGGCAGTACACCAAGATCGAGGACATCTCGCCGAACGTCCAGCAGGCGATCGTCGCCGCCGAGGACAACCGCTTCTACCAGCACCGCGGCGTCGACCCCAAGGGCGTGGCCCGCGCCTTCGTGGCCAACTCCCGCTCCGGCGGCGTCTCCCAGGGCGCCTCCACGCTGACCATGCAGTACGTCCGGATGGCCCTGCGGGACAGCGCGAAGACGCCGAAGGAGGTCCAGGAGGCCACCCAGCAGACCAGCCTGCGCAAGGTCAAGGAGATGCGCATGGCGCTGGACATCGAGAAGGAGCTCAGCAAGGAACAGATCCTGGAGCGCTACCTCAACTCGGCCTACTTCGGCCACCGGGCGTACGGGATCTACGCGGCCTCGCAGATCTTCTTCTCCAAGACGCCGGCCACCCTCACCCCGGGCGAGGCGGCCACCCTCGCCGGCCTGGTCAAGTCCCCGTCGCAGTACGACCCGATCACCTCCGACCAGAAGGACGCCACCGCCCGGCGCAACTACGTGCTCGACAACATGGCCCGCCTCGGCTACATGTCGCCCGACGCCGCCACCGGGGCCAAGGCCGAACCGATCAAGCTGCGGTTGACCAATCCGCCGAACGACTGCGCCTCGCTCCTCGAGAAGTACCGGGCGACCTGGGGCTTCTACTGCGACTACCTGAAGAACTGGTGGAGCACGCAGCCCGCGTTCGGGGACAACCGGCTGGAACGGATGGACAAGCTCCGCCGGGGCGGCTATCGCATCGTGCTCGCCCTCGACCCGAAGATCCAGGAGGCGGCGGAGAAGAACGTGGGCGCCAAGGACGGCACCGGCAGCCCGTACGCCAACGGCATCGTGGTCGCCGAGCCCGGCACCGGACGGATCAAGGCGATGGCGGTGAACCGGAACTATTCGCTCGACCTGGGCGAGAACCCGAACAGCTCCAACCCGGAGGCCGGCCCGAACGTCAAGGCGAACTATCCGAACACGGTCGCGCCGTTGCTCGGCGGGGGCACACTCCCCGGCTACCAGGCCGGATCGACGTTCAAGATGTTCACGATGCTCGCCGCGCTCAACTCCGGGACCAAGCTCTCCGACACCATCAACTCGCCGTTCAAGTACCAGTCGGCCATCTACGACGGGTGGGCCCCGGTCAACGCCAGCGGCGCGATGACCGGCGTGCAGACCATGTGGTCCGGCTTCGGCAAGTCGGTGAACACCTTCTTCGTGCAGCTGGAGGAGAAGATCGGCGCGGAGAAGGCGGTGCGCCTGGCCGAGCAGCTCGGGCTGCGCTGGCGTACCGACGTGGACCGTGACCACGCCTCGCCGGACAATGCGAACAAGTGGGGCGCGTTCACCCTGGGCGTCTCCGACGCCACCCCGTTGGAGGTGGCGAACGCCTACGCCGCGGTCGCGGCCGACGGCCGATACTGCGAGGCCATCCCGGTCAACTCGATCCTGAACCGGGACGGCACGCCGGCCATGTACAAGACCGTCGGCGGGGTGGAGCGGGAGGTCGCCAAGCCGCGCTGCCGGCAGGTGGTCAGCGCGGACGCGGCCCGGGCCGCCACCGACGCCGCCCGGTGCCCGACCGGCGACACCCCGGCCAGGGGCAGCTGCGGCGGCTGGTCCACCGCCGACAGCGTCCGGGGTACGGTCGGCCGCCCGGTCGCCGGCAAGACGGGTACCACCGACAGCACCCGGTCCGCCTGGTTCGCGGGCTACACCCCGGAGCTGGCCGCGGCGAGTTTCATCGCCGACCCGGACAACCCGTTCAACGCGGTGGGTGACGGGCTGTCCCAGGTGCCCGTCGACGCGGTGGCGATGACCCTGCGCGACGCGCTCAAGGGCCAGCCCACCCGCCAGTTCACCCCACCGTCCGACCAGATCGTCGGCTGACTCCGGCCGTCGCCGGACTGTCCGGGGGTGCGCCCGGGCTAGTTGATCAAGAGGTTCGCGGCCGCCGCCGCGAACCTCTTGATCGCCTTTCCGGGGCTCAGCGGAGATCGGCGGCGACGAAGGACCAGAGCTCCAGGTCGACCCGGGCACCCCGGACGAAACCCGCGTTGCGCAGCAGCCCCTCGTAGCTGAAGCCGGCCTTCTCGGGCCACCCGCCGGGACGCCACGTTCCCCGGCGCCACCCGCAGCTCGACCCGCTGGAAACCGTGCTCCAGGATCAGCGCGATGGCGACCGCGTCCACCGCCTCGGCGGCCAGGCCGTACCCGCGGGCGTGCGGGGCGATCGCGTACGACACCTCGGTCAGCCGCGCACCCCAGTCGGTGCGGCGGGTCCACAGGCATCCGACCAGTCGCTGGTCCTCGCGGCGGACCACCCCGTAGTGGTCGCCGTCGCCGCTGTCCCGCCGCTGCCGGGCCAGCTCCGTACACCAGGCCGGTCCCTCGATCCGCCCGGACGAGTCGGCCAGCGGCAGCCAGCGCTGGGTCTGCCGGTCCGCGAACACCTCGTCGACCAGCTCGGCGTCCGCTGCGACGAGCCGGCGGACCTCGGTGCGTGGCGTCGAGACGGTCAGCGACGGGAAGCGGCGCACGGCCACCTGCCCGATCACGCCGGGGCCTCCGCCGGCACCCTGGCCGCCGCGACCAGCCGGGCCGCGACCTCCGGGTACGCGGCCCAGTGGGGCACCAGCTGCGAGGCGTGCACGCCGCGCCACACGAAACCCTCCGGGGCGCCGCCCTCCCAGCTCCACGCCGCCCGCTCGCCGGATCGTGGGGTGAGCACGGCCGCGTGCTGCTTGTGCCCGACCACAACCGCTCCGGCCGTTGCCACCACACTGTCGGTGCGGGCGGTCGCCTGCCGGTAGCCGACCACCAGGCCGTCCCGGCTCGTCCCGATCGCGTCCAGCACCCCGCACATGGGCAGGCCGTCCAGCTCCCGGGCCAGCCAGAGCAGGCCGGCGCCCTCGGCGATCACCGGCCGGCCGCTACGGGCCAGCTCGGCCACGGCGACGCAGAGCCGGCGGTTGGCGGAGAGCTGCTCCGCGTACGACTCGGGAAGCCCACCGCCGACGACCAGCGCGCGGGTCCCGGCGGGCAGCGTCTCGTCGCGCAGCGGGTCGACGGTGACCACCTCGGCGCCGGCGGCGCGCAGCAGCTCGGCGGTCTCCGGGTGGCTGTAGCTGCCGCCCGGGCCGCCGGCCAGCGCGACCACCGGCCGTTCCCCGGTCGCGCCGTCCGCCGGCGGCGGCGACCACGGCTCGACGGCCAGCTCCGACGCGGAACGGGCCAGCGCCAGCAGCCGGTCCAGGTCGACGGTGGCGGCCACCGCCTCGCCCAACCGGCGCACCGCCCGCAGCGCGTCGCCGTCCCGCCCGACCGCCGGGACCACGCCATGCCGGCGAGCGGGGAGCGCCGGGGGCGACTCGTGGCGGCGCAGCGCGCCGTAGACCGGCACCCCGACATCGTCGAGCGCCTCGCGCAGCATCGCCTCGTGCCGGGGCGACGCCACCCGGTTGAGGATCACGCCGCCCAGCCAGAGCTGCTCGTCGTAGGACCGGAAACCGTGCACCAGGGCAGCCACCGACTGGCCCATCGCGGCCACGTCCACCACCAGCACCACCGGGCTGCGCAGCGCGGTGGCGACGGCGGCCGTGGACTCGGTGTCCGGCCGGCCGGCGATCGAGTCGTAGAGGCCCATGGTGCCCTGGACCAGCGCGAACCCGGCCCCGGCCGCGCCGTGCGCGACCAGCGGGGCGATCCGCTCCGGCCCGACCAGCCGCGGGTCCAGGTTCCGCCCCGGGCGCCCGGCGGCCAGCCCCAGATACGCCGTGTCCACCTGGTCGGGCCCGATCTTGAAGCCGGTCACGTCAAGCCCGCGGTCGGCAAGGGCGGCGAGCAGGCCGAGGGCGATGGCACCGGTGCCGTGGCCCGAGGAGGGCGCGCCCAACACGACGCGCGGCACGACGGTCATCATCGGCTCCTCGAGGGCGACGGGGCATACGCGTGGATGGTGCGCGGCGCTTTCCGCCCGCGTGACCATACCCGTCCGGCCCGACGCGCGCGGGGCGGCGACCGACGGTTTCGGCCCGGCCCAGCTCAGTGGGCCCGCTCATACGGGTAGCCTTTCCCAACGTGTACCGGTTCCTGCTGACTCCGCGCTGGCTGGGCTATCTCGCGCTGACCCTGGTCGCCGCCGCGGTGATGGTGTTCCTCGGCAACTGGCAGCTGGACCGCTACCGGGGCCGCACGGCGGTCAACGAGCGGATCGACGCCGGCGCCACCATGGCTCCCGTGCCGCTGCCCGACGCCCTGCCGGCCCCGACCGCCGGTCCCGGCAGCACCGGCCCGGCCCCGGCCGAGCGGATCACCTGGACCAAGGTCACCGCGACCGGCCGGTACGACACCTCGAACATCGTCCTGGTCCGCGGCCGTACCGTCGACAGCGAGGTCGGCTTCGAGGTGCTCACCCCGCTGGTCCTCGCCGACGGCAGCGCGGTGCTGGTGGACCGCGGCTGGATCCCGCCCGTGCCGGGTGGTAGCGCCACCGTCCAGCCGCAGGTGCCCGCCGCGCCGACCGGGGACGTGACGGTCACCGGACGGGTGGTGGCCAGCGAGAGCGGTGGCGGCGCGGTCGACCGACGTGACGGCAAGCTGGAGACCCGGCGGATCAGCATCCCCCGCATCGCGAAGCAGCTGCCGTACCCGGTCGCCGGCGGTTACGTGCTGCTCGACCAGCAGACGCCCGCCGCCGACCCGGCGTTCCAGGCGGTTCCGATCGGGCACACCAACAACTGGCAGAACTTCGGCTACGTGGTGCAGTGGTGGCTCTTCGCCGCCATGAGCATCTTCGGCTACGGCTGGGTGGCGCGCCGGGAAGCACGGCGCGCGGCCGGTCTGGGCAAGCCCCGTCCGCCCGTCGACCGGGCCGCCGAGCCGGCCTCCAGCGCCTCGGCGTGACTCGGTTCCTCGGCTTCGTCCGCCTGACCGTCGGACTCACCCGGTGATCCGGCCGGCGTGGATGGCGCGTACGGCGTCGATGGTGTCCGCCTCGGCAGCGGTCTTGTCCTCCCGGTAGCGCACCACCCGGGCGAAGCGCAGCGCCATGCCGCCCGGGTAGCGGCTGCTCGTCTGCACCCCGTCGAACGCGATCTCGACCACCTGCTCGGGGCGGACCCGGACCACCCAGTCGCCCTTCTCCACGGCCAGGTCGAGGAACCGCTCGGTCTGCCAGCGCAGCAGGTCGTCGCTGAGCCCCTTGAACGTCTTGCCGAGCATCACGAACTCGCCGGTGCGCGGGTCGCGGGCGCCGAGGTGCAGGTTGGAGAGCCAGCCCTGCCGCCGGCCGCTGCCCCACTCGACCGCCAGCACCACCAGGTCGAGGGTGTGCCGGGGCTTGACCTTGACCCAGGCCGAGCCGCGCCGGCCGGCGTCGTAGGGCGCGGCGGGATCCTTCACCACCACCCCCTCCTGGCCGGCGTCGACCGCCGCCGCGAAGGCGGCCCCGGCCTCCTCCGGCCCGTCCACCTCCACCCGGCCGACCAGCAGCGTCGGGTCGACCGCAGCTGCCAACGCGGCCCACCGTTCCCGGCCGGGCAGGTCGATCAGATCCGTGCCGTCCAGATGCAGCAGGTCGAAGAAGTACGGCGTCAGCACGGTCTCGCCGGTGCGTTCGGCGGCGGCCAGCACCGCGGGCGCCACCGGCGTAGGGCCGGTGGTGCTGGGCGTGGTGCGCCGGGCCGCCCGGCTGGAGGTCTGCTGGAAGGGCAGCGGACGGCCGGTGGCGTCCAGCCCGATCGCCTCGCCGTCGAGCACCAGCTCCCGCGCCGGCAGGGCGCGGACGGCGGCCACCACCTCGGGGAGCCGGGTGGTGATGTCGTCGAGGCTGCGGGTGAAGATCGCGATGTCCTGGCCGGACCGGTGCACCTGGATGCGGATGCCGTCGAGCTTCACGTCGACCACCGCCGGGACGCCGGTGGCGGTGAGCGCCTCGTCGACCGTCGGGGCACTCTGCGCCAGCATCGGGGCCAGGGGGCGACCCAGCTGGAGGCCGAACCCGGCCAGCGCCGCCGCGCCGCCGGAGAGTGCCGCGACCGCCACCGCCCGCAGGTCACCGGCGAGCAGCAGGGCCCGCCGGACCGCCGCCACCGGCACGTCGGCGGCCCGGGCCACCGCGTCGGTGAGCAGGCCGGCCTGGGCGCCCTGGCGCAGCTCACCCCGGAACAGGCCGGCCAGCAGCCGCTGCTCGTCGGCGGTGGCCGCGGCGAAGAGCCGGTGCAGCAGCTCGCGTCGGCGGGCCTGCGAACCGGGGCCGCGGAGCGCCGCGAGCTCGTCGACCGCCGCGTCGACGCCGGCCACGGTCAGGGTCGCCTCGGCGGCCGGCGGCGGCAGGTCGCGCAGGCTCGCCCAGCCCACGCCGGTCTGCCGTTGGCGCAGCTCACCCGCGAGGTAGCCGGCTCCCGCCGGGACCTCGGCCGGGTCGAGCGAGCGCAGCGCGGCGGCGAGGAGCTCCACCTTGGCCCGCCGGCCGCTGGTGGCTCCCACCGCGGCGGAGGTGGCCGCCAGGTCGAGGAACCGCACGGATCCCATCCTGCCAGCCACCCCCGACCCGGCGGCGCATCCCGGCCGGGCGACGGATCCCGCGCGTCGCCCGGCCGGGACGCCGTCGCGCGTGGGCGGCACGGACGGGCACCGCGCGGCAGCGCCGCGAACCGGGTGAGCCGGCCCGGTCAGGCCGAGACCGGCTCCTCGATCCGCAGGCCACGGGCGCGGACCTCGTCGGCGACCCGGGTGAGCAGCGCGTCGAGCGCGACCAGCGCGGCGGAGAGCTCGCCGAGCTGTTCCTTGAGCGTGTCCTCGGGCCACGCGGAGACGTCGACGTCCCCCAGAGCACTCACGGCGGCCTGGAGCCGCGCCATCTCGTCGTTCGTACGCATGTTCGAGAGGCTATAACACCCCTGCGCCCGACACACCGCAAACTCCGACACCGGCGACGAAGTTACGGTTCCGACGCCCGCTAGTTCCGGTGTGTGCCCGTCTCGGCGACCTTGGCCAGCAGCAGCGCCTCGGCCAGGCAGACCCGGGCGAACTCGCCCAGGTGCAGGCTCTCGTTCGGCCCGTGCGCCCGGGCGTGCGGGTCCTCCACGCCGGTCACCAGGATCGCCGCCTCCGGGAACATCTCCTGGAAGGTGGCGATGAACGGGATCGAGCCGCCGACGCCGATGTCGACCGGGTCGGTGCCGTCCCAGGCACCCCGGAAGGCCTCCCGCGCCGCCTCGAACATCGGCCCGGTGGCGTCGATGACGCAGGGGGCACCGTCGTGCTCGAAGGTCACCGTCACGTCGGCGCCCCACGGGGCGTGCTTCTCCAGGTGGGCGGTCAGCGCGGCGTACGCCTGCTTCGGGTCGTCGCCCGGCGCCAGCCGTACGCTCAGCTTGGCCTTGGCCGACGGGACCAGCGCGTTCGGGGCCTCGGCGGTGGCCGGGGCGTCAATGCCGAGCACCGCGAGGGCCGGCTTGGTCCAGAGCCGCTCGGTGATCCGGCCGGTGCCGAAGAGTTCGGCGACCAGCCCGGCCTCGGCACGGAACCGGTCCTCCGGGTAGTCGACGCTGGCGCCCGCCCGGCCGACCAGCCCCTCGACCGCCACGTCACCGGCGTCGTCGTGCAGCGTCGCGAGCAGCTTGACCAGCGCGGTGAGGGCGTCCGGCACGGCACCGCCGAACATGCCGCTGTGCACGGCGTGGTCGAGGGTGCGCACCTCCACGAAGCAGTTGACGATGCCGCGCAGCGAGGTGGTCAGCGCGGGCACGCCGACGTCCCAGTTGGTCGAGTCGGCGATCACGATGACGTCCGAGGCGAGCTCCTCGCGGTGCTCGGCGAGCAGCCGCTCCAGCGAGTCCGAGCCGTACTCCTCCTCGCCCTCGATGAAGAGGACCACGCCGACCGGGAGCTGGTCGCCGAACGCGCGCAGCGCGGCGACGTGCGCCATGATGCCGGCCTTGTCGTCGGCGGCGCCCCGGCCGTAGAGACGGCCGTCCCGCTCCACCGGCTCGAACGGGTCGGACAGCCAGAGCGAAAGGTTGCCGACCGGCTGGACGTCGTGGTGGGCGTACATCAGGACGGTGGGCGCGCCGGGCGGGGCCGGCTTCTTCCCGATCACCGCCGGCTGCCCGCCGGAACGCACGATCTTCGTGTCGAGGCCGCAGCCGCGCAGCAGCTCCGCCACGGCCTCGGCGGAGCGCTCCACGTGCGAGTGGTCGAAGCCCTCGAAGGCGATGCCCGGGATACGGACGAGGCGTTCCAGGTCGGCACGGACTCCGGGCAGTTCACGCTCGACGGCGGCCCGTACCTCGGACTCGGACAGGATCGGTGTGGTCATGACCGGCATCGTATGTCGGCCTTACCGCAGGCCACCCCCGAGGCCACCCGCCGCCTCGGACACCCGCCAGCGGTCCGCCCGGTTACCGCCGCACGGCCGGCCCGGTCAGCGGCGGCGGACGTAGTAGCGGTCGGGGTCGTGGGGCAGGCTGGGGGCGGCATCGACCACGAGGTCGGCCGCGGCTTCGGTGTCGTCGACCGCGAAATGCGTCCGCTCCCCGGCGTGCCAGCGGCGCAGCTCAGGCAGGATCTCCGCGCCGTCGCGAGCAAGTGCCCGGGACAGCCGCAATGGCGCCGGTGCGGTGACGAAGACCGACAGGGTCAGCTCCGGCCGGATCGCGGCACGTGCGGCGCTCACGCCCTCCACGATGAGCACCGGCCCCGCGGGCACCGGCATCTCCCGGTCCAGGAAGCACCGCCGCTCCCAGCTGTACCGCCGGTAGGCGCCGGGTCGACCCGCGCGTACCGGCGCGAGCACCCACCGCTCCAGCCGGGGCCAGAAGGTGAACTGGTCCTCCCAGCCGTCCAGCAGGTCGTCGGTCCGGACCACCGGTGGCTGATCGCCGCCGGACAGCGCGGCGACGGCCCCCGCGAGGCGCGCCGCGAAGACGGACTTGCCGGCGCCGCTCGGCCCGTCGACCGCGACCAGTCGGGTACGCCCCAGCCGCGCCGCCCCGGCGAGCACCTGCCGGGCCAGCCCGGAGTACGCCTCGACCACCGCCACCGCCACCGTCACGCGGTCGACGGTAGCGCCGACCGCCGGGGAGCCGATCGACCGCCCGCCACCGGCGCCGTCCACGGTCGGCGAGCGTCCCTCCTTCGCTGGATCCTGCGGTTCAGCGGGCCATTCGCCGGGCGGGCCGACGTCCCCGCCGGGCATCATCGGGTGGTGCTCCATGACGTGATGACTCCGGGCGTCGACGCCCTGCTGGAACAGGCCCGGGCCGGGCTCCGCCGGCTCAGCCCGCACGAGACCGTCGAGGCGGTCAGCCACGGTGCGCTGCTGGTCGACACGCGTACCGTGGCGCGGCGACGAGAGCAGGGCGAACTGCCCGGTGCGATCGTCATCGACCGGAACGTTCTGGAGTGGCGACTGGACCCGGCCAGCGCGTGGCGCATCCCGGAGGCGACCGGGTACGACCGGGAGATCGTGGTGGTGTGCTGCGACGGCTACAGCTCCAGCCTGGCCGCCGCCAGCCTCCAGGCGCTGGGCCTGCGCCGGGCCACGGACATGATCGGGGGCGTGCAGGGCTGGCGGGAGGCAGGACTGCCGATGTCGGACCGCCCCGCCGACGTGCGGTACTGAGCGCGCCGACCGGCGGCCGAGGCCGGTGCCGGGTCGTCAGACGGCCGGCGCGCCGGGCGGAATGAACGGCAGGGCCGGCGGCGGGCCGGACTCGATCAGCCGCCACAGGGCGTCGGTGTCCAGGTGCTCCTCGACCAGGTCGCCGAGGAGGTCCAGGGTCCGCTCGCGCGCGGCGGCGAACACGGTGTCCGGGGCGACCTTGAAGCCGGTGCGCCCGGCCAGCTGGGCTACCTCGGTGAGGAACCGGCGGCGGAACTCGTCGGACTCGAAGGCCCCGTGCCAGTGGGTGCCGTGCACCGCCCCGAGCCGGGCGCCCTCGCCGGTGCCGTCGGCGTACCGCAGCAGCGACGGCAGGCCCGGATCGGCTGCGGAGACGACGCCGTGGTGGATCTCGTACCCGTGGACCGGGACGTCGCCGGCGGCCGTGCCGGTGGCGCGGCCGACCGTCTTGTGCGGGTCGAAGGTGATCTCGACGGGCAGCAGCCCGAGCCCGGGGACGCTGCCCTGGCCGCTCTCCACCGGGTCGTGGATGGCCCGGGCCAGCATCTGGAACCCGCCGCAGATGCCGAGCAGCGGCCGCCCGGCGGCGGCGTGTGCGGTGATCGCGTCGGCCAGGCCGGTCTCCCGCAGCCAGGCCAGGTCGGCCACGGTCGACTTGGAGCCGGGAAGCACCACCAGGTCGGCGGCGGCCAGCTCGGCCGGCTCGATCGTCAGTCGCACCCGCACCCCCGGCTCGGTGGCGAGCGCCTCGACGTCGGTGGCGTTGCTGATCCGGGGCAGTCGGACCACCGCCACGTCGAGCCAGTCGGTGCCCCGGGGCGCCGCCGGCCGGCCGAGGACCCGGCCGTACGCGAGCGAATCCTCGGCGTCCAGCCAGAGGTCGAGCGCCCAGGGCAGCACCCCGTACGTGGGTCGGCCGGTGACCCGGTGCAGCATGTCCAGCCCCGGCTGGAGCAGCCCCAGGTCGCCCCGGAACTTGTTGATCACGAAGCCGGCGACGAGGGCCTGGTCGGCGGGGTCGAGCAGGGCGACGGTGCCGAACATCGAGGCGAACACCCCGCCCCGGTCGATGTCGCCGACCACGATGGCGGGCAGCCCGGCATGCCGGGCCAGCCCCATGTTCACGTAGTCACCGGCCCGCAGGTTGATCTCGGCCGGGCTGCCGGCACCCTCGCAGATCACCACGTCGTACGCGGCCCGCAGCTCGGCCAGCGCCCCGTACGCGGTCTCGGCGAGCCGGGGACGCAGTTGGCGGCAGTTGCCGGCGGTGACCGTGTCGACCGCCTCGCCCAGCAGCACGACCTGGCTGGCGTGGTCGCTGCCCGGCTTGAGCAGCACCGGGTTGAAGCGCAGGTCCGCGGCGAGCCCACAGGCGGCGGCCTGCATCGCCTGGGCGCGGCCGATCTCGCCGCCGCGCCCGTCCGGGCCGACCACCACCGCCGAGTTGTTGGACATGTTCTGCGCCTTGAACGGCGCCACCCGCACGCCCCGGCGGCGCAGCCACCGGCAGATGCCGGCGGTGAGCACGCTCTTGCCCGCGTCCGAGGTGGTGCCGGCGACCAGCAGCCCGCCGCTCATCGTCCGCTCCCCCGCCGCGCCCGGCCGCCGGCCACCCCGACGTCATTGGCCACGGACCTGCCGAGGCTCGCCCCATCCACGGCCCGGCCCAGGACTCCGCCGCCCACGGCCCGGCGCGGGGCTCCGCCGCCCACGGCCCGGTGCAACACGGACCGACCGGCGGCGTTGACCAGGCGACCGACGGTCAGCGGGTATGCCGCGGCGAGGCCGAGCGCGGCCAGACCGACCGCGCCGGAGATCCGGGCGGCCCGCTTCAGGTGCCGCGCCTCGGGTCGGGGTCCGTCGCCGAGGAACGGCCGCGTCTCGGAGCGCCCGAAGTAGACGTTGCGCCCGCCCAGCCGGACGCCGAGCGCACCGGCCATCGCCGCCTCGCACTGGCCGGCGTTCGGGCTCGGGTGGTCGTTGCGATCCCTGCGCCAGATCCGCCAGGCGGCTCCCCGGTCCCCGTGGGCGGTCGGCGCGACCGCGATGGTGAGCAGCCCGGTCAGCCGGGCCGGGACCAGGTTGAGCAGGTCGTCCAGGCGGGCGGCCGGGGTGCCGAAGCGGGCGTGGCGGGGCGAGCGGTGGCCGACCATCGCGTCGAGCGTGTTCGCCGCCCGGTAGCCGAGCAGGCCGGGCAACCCGGCGACCGCACCCCAGACCAGCGGCGCGACGACCGCGTCGGAGGTGTTCTCGGCGACCGACTCGACGGTGGCCCGGGCCAGCTCCGGCTCGTCCAGCGCCGCCGGATCCCGGCCGCAGAGGTGGTTGAGTCGGCGGCGGGCAGCGGGCAGGTCACCGTCGCGCAGCGCGCGGGCCATCACGGTCGACTCGTGCCGCAACGTACGGCCGCCCAGCACGGTCCAGGTGCCGGCGGCCACCAGCGCCGCGCGCGCCAGCGGCCGGCGCCGGGTAGCGAGCGTGGCGGCGACACCGAGCAGCACCGGCGCGCCGACGGCGAGCGTGGTGAACGCCGCCCCGGCTGCCCGGTCCGGCCGGTAGATCCGCTGCTCCAGCGCGCCGGCCGCCCGCCCGAAGCCGGCCACCGGGTGCCACCGCCGGGGGTCGCCGAACAGCGAGTCCAGGGCGTAGCCCGCCACCAGTCCCGCCGCGTTCGCCATGGCGGTCGCCTGCCGCACCCGTCACCACCTCCGGCCGGCCAGCCTAGTCGTACGGCGGGATGGCCACGCCGGCGTCGCCACCCCGCCCTCCGATGAATGAACCGGTGGCTCAGGCGGGCACCGGCGTCCGCCGCCGACCCCGCCGCGCGGGACCGGTTGGGGTGACACCCTCGACGTCGCCGGCGCCGGTCGTCTCGTCGGTGCCCTCGCCGGGCTCGGCGGCCAGCTCGTCGTCGTCATCGACGCCGCCGGCCGGCTCGTCGAACGGGTCGGCCAGCCCGTCGAAGTCACCCGCCGGCCCGTCCGGGTCGCCCGGCAGCCCGTGCCCGGCCCGCGCGACGGCGAACTCCGGCAGCTCGAACTCGTCGTCGAACGGCCGGTCGTCGAGCGAGGCCGGCGCCTGCGCGACCGGCACCGACTCGGTCGCCTCGCCATGCACCCGGCGCTCCGCCTCGGCGTCCTCGACCGTGCTGGTGGTCATGCCGGGCCGGTTGCGCAGGAACCGCCCCCGGCCGCGCGACAGGTCGTGGCCGACCGCGACCGCCTCCAGCTCGTAGAGGGTGCGGTGGTTACCGGCGTCGTCGGTCCAGTCGCGGGTGTAGAGCCGGCCGGCGACGACCACCGGGTCGCCGACCATCACCGAGGCGGCGACCCCCTCGGCCAGCTTGCGCCAGCAGTTGACCCGCACCCGCAGGCTGTTCCCGTCGACCCAGCGACCGCTGTCCCGGTCGAGGCGGCGCGCGGTGGAGGCGACCTTGAAGTTGGCCACCAGGGTGTTGCTCTGCGTGGTGCGGCGCCACTCGGGCGCGGTCAGCACGTTGCCGACGATGGTGACGTACGTATCGAACATCGCCCCTCCCAGGGACACTCGGCTTGTCGGGCCGAGCTTCGACCGGCGGGGACCCGGTCGCCAGGCGCACCGGCTGCGGCTGTGGACGACGGGCCGGGCTGTGGACAACCACCTGATCAAGGTCCCATCTGCTATGGACCATGGCCCCTGTGGCGGCGACCTGCGGCGCACCATGATCGGAAGTGCCGGCCGGGACGCCGAAGCCCAGGGGTTCCGGACGCAGCCCGACCGGGTATGGAGTTGATCAACCGAGAGAAAGGGCAGCGAGATGACCTTCCGCGCACCCCGTACCGACGTCCGCGAGGCCCGGCGATGAGCGCCGTGGCGAACCCCGCGACCGTGGCCGAGTGCCTGCGGGTCGGCACCGGGTTCTCCCAGGGCGACCGGAACTGGATCGCCGAGCAGTTCGCGACCCTGGACGCCCGGCTCGCCGGGTTCCACGCCGACGCCACCGAGCTGGAGGTGTCGGTCAAGGACCGGGGCGCCCGGGGGCAGAAGGTGACCCTGGAGTGCTGGATCGCGGGCCGCCAGAAGATCGTCACCACCTCGGCCGAGGAGGACCTGCACGCCGCGCTGCACGACGTCCGGGACGACCTGCGCCGCCGGCTCAACGACGCGAAGACCCGGCAGGAGCCGCGCAACAACAAGCACCTGCGCGACAGTGGCCAGCCCGAGGGCGTGCCGGCCCAGGCGGGACCGGCCGACGAGCGGGCCGACGCGGAGGCCGAGTGAGATCCGCCCGCCCCCGTCCGTGGCGGTGCGCGCGGACGGGGGCGGGGGCTACCGCCGGGTAGCGTCGCGGCGTACCGTCGCGTTCGTGGAACCCGACGTGCTGGGACCGCCGTACGAGCGGCAGACGATCGACCTGGGCGCCGACGACGAGGGACCGGTCGTCGCGACCCTGGTCCGCCGCCGGGCCGAGCGCCCCACCGGCCGGGCGGTGCTCTACGTGCACGGCTTCGTCGACTACTTCTTCCAGACCCACGTCGCCGACTTCTTCGCCGAGCGGGGCTGGGACTTCTACGCACTCGACCTGCGCAAATACGGCCGCAGCCTGCTGCCGCACCAGACCCCGAACTTCTGCCGCGACCTGAGCGAATACTTCCCGGAGCTGGACGCCGCCGCGCAGATCATCCGCGCGGACGAGGGGCACGACACGCTGCTCGCCATGGGCCACTCCACCGGCGGCCTGATCATCTCGCTCTGGGCGCACGCCCGCCGCGAAGCCGGCCTGGTCGACGGCCTCTTCCTCAACAGCCCCTTCTTCGACATCAACGCCCCCTGGGTGGTCCGTCGACCTCTCGCGGCCGCCGTCTCCCGGCTGGGCCGCCGGGCGCCGCACCGCATCCTCCCGTTCGGGCTCGGCACCGTGTACGGCGAGAGCCTGCACGCCGACCACCGCGGCGAGTGGCGGTACGACCTGGCCTGGAAGCCGCTCGCCGGGTTCCCGGTGCGGGCCGGCTGGATCAACGCGATCCGCGCCGGCCAGCGGCAGCTCCGGGCCGGGCTGGACATCCAAGTGCCAGCGCTGCTGGCCTGCTCCACCCGCAGCTACCGGGGCACGAAGTGGCACGAGTCCGCCACCCTCGCCGACGCGGTGCTGGACGTGGGGCACATGGTGCGTTGGGCGCCCCGGCTCGGCCGGCACGTCACCCTGGCCCGCTTCGACGGCGGGCTGCACGACCTCACGCTCTCCGGTCCCGCCGTACGGGAAAGGGTCTTCGCCGAGGCCGGGCGGTGGGCGGAGGCGTTCCTCGGCGCCGGACCGACCGCCCCGGAGCCGGACGGCCCGCCCGCCGCGCGGCGGCCGGCCGACGACCGGGCCGGCGCCACCGCCGAGGGCTGAGCCGGCGGGTCAGCGGTAGCCGGCGGTCGCCTCGGCGAGAGCCGACCTGATCCGGTCGAACGTCGCGAGCGGGTGACCCCCACCGTTACCGGGTAGCACCAGACCGAGGCAGCGCAGGGCGACCTCTCCCTCGGGGCGCGCCTCGACGCCGAACACCGGCGCGCCGACGTACCCCGCCGGCAGCTCGGTGGTGAGCCGCAGCTCGTCGCCGTCCCGGACCACCCGCTCGATCGTCGCCTCCAGCGGTCGCGACCCGTCGTCGGCGACGCCCAACGCCAGCACGAACGCCGAGCTCGGCTCCGCGCCCACGAGGGCGATCGCGTCGGCCCGCGCGGCCACCGCGTCGGTCACCTGCTGGGTGCGCCACCGCCAGCCCCGGTCCTCGGCGTGCCCGTGCAGCCCGCCGGTGGGCATGGCGGCCACGCCGACCTCCGGGAGGTGCAGCCACTGGCCGGCGAAGTCGGGCATCAGGATGCCGTCCGACGCCGCGTCCGCCGGCTCCGTGACGCTCGGCCGCAGACCGATCTCCCCGTACGGCGCCCGGGTGGCCACGTCCGCGCTGAGCAGCCACTCGTGCAGCACGTCCCCGTCGTCCGTGGCACCGACCAGCTCCGTGTGGAAGAAGGCGGTGCCGAAGCCGTCGCCGGGGGCACCGGGGCGGTCGAACTGGGTCACCGGCAGGATGGCCCGCCCGAACAACTGGCACAGCTCGTAGACGATCTCGTTCTCGGTTTCCTGATCGAGCAGCACGACGCCGAGCGTACGGACCGGACCGGGCGCGCGCGGGGCGGGCCGTTACCGGGGTGCCAATGCCGGGTGCCACGTGCGACCCTGAGCACCGACGTGGCCGCGACCACCCGTTCTCCCGGGACGCCCGGCGGCGGTACCCTCTTGGCGCGACATCGTCGACGCGCGCCCGTAGCTCAGCGGATAGAGCAGGGGACTTCTAATCCCAAGGCCGCAGGTTCGAATCCTGCCGGGCGCACCACCGCAATCCCTCGTCGGCGGTTTGCCGCGCTCGGTCGAGGGGGCATTTGTCCTGCGCCGCTTGATGGTTGACGCTGCGGCTTCGGTTGATGTTTGGCACCTGTCGGCCAGGTATCGTCTCGGCTCGGCGAAGATCGTGAGATGGGATGCGACGTTGATGGTGCGCCGGTTCGGGCTCTGCGTAGTGGTCGCGGCAATGCTGCTCGCCGCTTCGGCGTGTGACGGCGCCTCCGAGCTGCCGGGCACGCCCACCGCCGCGGAGGCGAGTGCCTCCACGGGCTCGCCCACCCCCACGCCCACGGCGGCGCCGGTGGCCACACCGAGCCGCGCACCCAAGCCCTCGCCGACCCCACGGTCCTCGGGGACCCCGCGGCCCTCGGCGGCCCCTGCGACGCCCACGACCAAGAAGGCCACGCAAGCGGCCACCACGAGCAACAAGGCGGCCTGCACCGCCGTCAAGGGTCCACTGGAGAAGGCCCTCGCCGGCCTGGTCACGTTGGGCGCGATCGCCACCAGTGCCACCGCGGAGGACGAGATCGCCTCCGCCAAGGCGGAGACGGTCACGCGGCTGGTCAACCTCGAGGCGGCGGCGAACAACGTGGCCGCCGCGCAGACCGACCGCACGCTGCGGAGCAACTTCAGGGCGCTCGCCGTGGCCGCGGGCCTGAAGCACACCAAGATCCGCTCGATCAAGCCCGCCAACGTGGAAGGGCTCCTGAACGTGGCGAGCGACACCGGCGCCCTGGAGGGCGCGGTCAACAAGCTCGATCCGGCCTGCGGCAAATACTGGTAGCCCGCCGCCGGCTGAGGCGATGGGTTCGATGAATTTCACGTCGATCTGGACCCGGTGGTCGGGCAACTGCTTCTCGTACCGCTTCCACCGCTTGTCGTGACGCTTGTAGCGCTGCGACGCTGACTGAGATCGGCCAGGGGCGGATCACCTCGCCGGGCACCTGAGGGCTACCAGCCTCCCCTCACGGCCGGCTCATAGGTACCCTCGGTCGCCCTACAAGTGGCGGCATGGCAGCCGATCGGGAGGCTTCTGTGGGTGTTCTTTACGACTACTTCCGTGCTTCTGACGACGAGGCTGTAGCAAAGCTGATAGCCGCGACCGACGGCGGCCCTGTGGTGCGAGAGGAAGATCCTCCCGCCGTGGATGCCGTGGACGGCAAGGGGATCGATCCGCGCGTAGTCCTCGGCAAGGTCGTCTCATTCGCTCTCGACGTGCCATGGGCCACCGACCTGATCGGGGAGCGACTTATCTGGCCGGACGGCGCTGGCGAGGACCCTGAGTACGAAGGACCCTGGGTCGTCGTACTGAGCGAGCGCGCCCGGGATGCGCTTGCCGAAATCCCGGACGACCGCTTGCCGGGCCTGGCCGAGCGGTGGTCACACATCGAGGAGCTGTCCTACTACAGCGACACGCAGCCGGAGGTCATGCTGCCGCGTTTGCGGGAGCTTGTTGGGCTGGCCCGCAGAGCACGCACGAGCGGGGAAAGCATCTACTGCTGGATCTGCCTCTAGGAACGGTCGACAGCGACCGTTGCGGATCATGAGGTGCGGCATTGGCTGTACAGCCAGCCGTACGGCCAAGCCTGCCCACTGAGGCCGACGCCGCCCGACAACCACGGACGACCTGACCAGGGACAGAGCCGCCCGACCATCCATCCCTGATCTTCTTCTAATCCCAAGGCCGCAGGTTCGAATCCTGCCGGGCGCACCAGTCAGTCACCACGGCCCTTTTACAGGGGACGGGAGCAGCGTGGCGGCCGGGCTCGGACAATGCTGTTGCCGAGCTCCGGCGGGGTTGCATAGGTTCGCCGGATGGTGGAGATCGAGACTGAGCGGCTCGTCCTGCGGGGCTGGCGGGACTCCGACCTGTCACCGTGGACGGCCATGAACGCCGACCCGGAGGTCCGGGAGCACCTCGGGCCGCTACTCACTCCGGCGCAGGCCGCGGCCTCGATGCGCAGCTTCCAGGAGGATCTGGACCGGAACGGGTTCGGCTTCTGGGCTGTGGAGGTCCGCGACACACCGCAATTCGTCGGGTTCGCCGGCCTGGACGTGGTGGACGAGGGCATGCCGTTCACCGGCGTGGAGGCTGGCTGGCGACTGGCCCGGTGGGCGTGGGGGCACGGATACGCCACGGAGGCGGCGCTCGCCGTGTTGCGATACGGCTTTGACAAGGTCGGGTTGACCGAAATCTTGGCGGTAACCACCAGGACGAACCTGCGTTCGCAGGCGGTGATGCGCCGGATTGGCATGACCACGAACCCGAGTGAGGACTTTGACGACCCCGACGTGGACGAGGGTCCCTTACGCCGTTGCGTGCTGTATCGCAAGCGCACGGATGTGGTCTCCCAGGCGTAGGCGAGGTGACACCGACGGCCCGCAAAACGGGCCGAGACTCACCAGCCCACCTCGTCGTCAGATACCTCAACGCCGTACGGCACGACCCGCAGCCTGTCCTTCCTGCGCCCGAGCCGGCGTAGAAATCCGCGCCGACGGGGCTCCGGCTGAGCGCACGGTTCGACGGTCGAGCGCAGAAAGATCTCCCCAGCACGGGCGGCCCTGTCCTTCGCCAGGTGGTCGCCCCACGACTGAGCCTGCCCAGCGCTTGGCGCCGCAACGATGAAGACGGCAGGCCACTCGTAGTCCTCGTCATCGGCGGGCCGTGCGGGATCCCGAAACCACACCACGTACTCGTAGGGTTCGAACGACGGTCCTGGATTCACCTGGCGACTACCAACCCTGTGACGGCCGGCGTTCGCGAACCACCAGTTCCAAGTGGTACCGCTCGGCGAGAATCGCGGACGGGTCTGACAACTGCCCCATGCCGGGCTCCCTCAGGTGTTCGTGGTCAGTGCGCTACCGATGCATCGTCGGCCAGAGAATCCGGTCAAGAAAGTCCTCTACCGCCGTGGCCATCTCGCCCAGCACCACCGCCGACCTCGCGAGTGGTCCCGGCACGCGAAGCCCGTGGTCGGCGCCCTCCACTTCGAACACGTACGGCGACAGCTCGCGAGCAAGCCCCGGGTGCCAACTGCTGTCCGCCGTACCGCCGATCAGCAGGCATGGCGCGCCGGCCCGGCGAAGACCCTCGACCACCTCCGGACGGTGCAGCAACGGCGTGATCCAGATCGCCGGCAGCCCATGCTCGGCGGCGAGATCTGCGGCAAGGGTACCGAGGCTGTTGGCGATGATCAACGGCTGGGGCAGTCCACGCAGCACCGCCGCTATCTGCTCGACCGCCCACGGACCCCGGGCCTCCGGCTCGGGTGGCACCTCGCCCCGCCACGACACGTAGTGCGCCTGCGCGCCACGCAACCGTGCCGCGTCGACCGCGAACAGCTGGTGGGGCAGGTGCCAGCAGCCACCGCTGCCCGGAACGACCAACACCGTTCGCTGGGCCGACATGACGTCCTCCCCCGGCCGGTCCCCGTCTCGCGCACCGTAAGCCCATCAGCCCCATTCGCGCGGTCCCCGCACTGGCAGCCCACCGAGCAGTCCGCCCGCAGGTCTTCCGCTGGGGAACAGTCAGCCGGCGGGCAGCCGCGCCCGGCCCAGCGCCATGATCGCGTAGCCGAGCAGCAGCAGCCCGGTGCCGGTGCCGACGACCAGCCCCGCCGGCACGGACGAGGCGAGCCCGACGACGAGGCCGGCCAGCGCGACGAGGCACACCGCCCCGCCGAGCGGCTTCAGCAGGGGATCGCGCAGCACCGGTGCCAGCGGCACGAAGTGCGCGCCGACGATGGCACTGACCAGCACCGGAATGAACGCCGACCAGCCGGCGAGCCCCAGCAACCAGGCCCCGAGCCCCGCCGCCGCGAACTCCGCGCCGACGATGAGCAGGTAACGCCGGTCGGCGGCGCGGTCGCGCGGCGCGCCGGCATCACGGGAGCGTGCGGCGACGACGGCACCGGTGACCGCGATCACCAGGGCTGCCACACTGCCGACGACCAGCAACGTGTGCCACGGCGGATCCGCCTTCGGCACGCTGAACCAGAGGGTCGCGAAGACCCCGAGGTACAACGCGGTCAACCCGGCCTGCCGACGCATCCCCGTTCGTGTTGTCATCGCCGCCCCCTCCGCATGTGCCTGTCCGCCCGGTTGCCGGACGAGCAGCCCTCGATGATCTTAGGAAGCGGTCGCCGGGTTCGGCCGTCATCCCCTGGACGGTGCCGAAGGTGGGCGCGCCGGCGCTGTCGTAGGTCAGCATCGCCACCCCGCTGGCCGAGGTGCGGGTGTCGGCCAGCAGCAGGCCGGCGGGCGGCACGCCGTCGGCGAAGAGTCGCTGTCCGCGGCCCAGGACCACGGGGAAGACCAGCAGGTGGTACGTGTCGATCAGCCCCAACCGCATCAGCGACCGGGCGAGCGCGCCGCTGCCATGCACCTGCAGTTCGCGACCGGGGCGGTTCTTGAGCTCGGTGACCGCGGTGGCCAGGTCGCCGTCGAGGCGCTGCGACCCCGACCAGGTCAGCTCGTCCGTCCTGCATGACGCCGTCCAGGGTCAGGAACGTGGTGATCGTGAGTCGCATGTTGGTGCCTCCCTCGGTGGCCGGCCCGCGCCGGCTCTCAGGGGCCGTATCGAGTCATGTGATCTCGGGTAGGGCCTGTACCCGTCGCTCGGCGAGATCCGGCAGGTGCCGCGCGGCGGCAACAAAGTCGTTGTCGTCATGCAGGACCACGAGACCGCGGACCGCCGCACACGCGCAGATCAGAAGATCCACGCAGGACAGCGAACGATGCACCCCGGCCCGCAGTAGCCGGTACTGAGCCGACTCCACCCATTGCCACGCCGTCTTCGGAACCGCGACATCGGGATACAGATCAACGAACATCGCGGTCATCTGCTCGTACTCATCCAGGTTGCGAGCCGAGCGCCGAAACTCGGTGCGCTGTGGTTGGCAGGACCCGATCGCGTGGTCGGAGATCACGTCCGCCCAGGATGCCCGCACGGCCGGCTCACGCAGGAGACGCCAGAGGGCCGACGAGTCGGCCAGGTATCGAATCACGCAGCTGGGGCCTTGCCCGCCGTGCGCATCTCCTGCCAACCCTCGTAATCCCAACCTTGCGCGACCGCCGCGTAGTGATCAAGCGCCGCGATGCGGCGATGCCGAGCCGCGTACTCGCGCAATGCGAGGTTCACGGTCTCCTTCTTGCTCTTCGCGCCGGACAGCCGCATCGCCTCGGCGAGCGCGTCATCGTCAAGATCAATCTGAGTTACGGCCATCGGAACCTCCCGTGGGAATGTATGCTCGGCTCCAACATTGCCAACATAACACGCGCAGCGCTGCCGCCGAGAGCGGCTGACCTGGGAACCGGCTCGGCTGGCTGCGGGCCGTCGCGGCCTGAGCGGCGGCGGCGCGACCGGGCGAAGGTCCATGGCCGGAGGAGTTGGACACTTTCACCCTCGGGTTTCCTGTCACCCTCGGTCACTAGCCTCCGCGCCATGGTGACCAAAACCGACCTCCGCGTACGCGACGGCCGCAGCCTGCACGTCTACGACACCGGCGGCGACGATCGGCTCGCCGTCTTCTGGCACCACGGCACGCCGAACATCGGGGCGCCACCGGCGCCCCTCTTCGCGGCCGCCGACCGGCTCGGGCTCCGCTGGGTCTCGTACGACCGGCCCGGCTACGGCGGCTCGACGCCGGTTCCCGGGCGGGACATCGCCTCCGCCGCCGCCGATGTCGCCGCGGTGGCCGACGCGCTGGGCATCTCGCGGTTCGCGGTGATGGGCCACTCCGGCGGCGGCCCGCACGCCCTGGCCTGCGGCGCGCTGCTGCCCGACCGGGTGGTCGCGGTGGTGAGCGGCGCCGGGCTCGCCCCCTACGACGCGGAGGGGCTCGACTGGTTCGCGGGCATGGTGCCGTCCGGGGTGGCGTCGCTGCGCGCCGCCGCCGAGGGGCGGTCGGCCAAGGAGGCGTACGAGACCTCGGGTGTCGAGTACGACCCGGAGTTCACCCCGGCCGACCTGGCCGCGCTGCACGGCGACTGGTCCTGGTTCGACAGCGTCGTCGGCCCGGCGATGAAGGCCGGGCCGGGCGGGCTGATCGACGACGACCTCGCGTACGTCTCGCCGTGGGGCTTCCGACCCGCGCAGGTCACACCGCCGGTCCTGCTGCTGCACGGTGACCGGGACGGGATCTTGCCGGCGGCACATGGCGCATGGCTGGCCCGACACTGCCCCTCCGCCGAGTTGCGCCGCTATCCCGAGGATGGCCACATCTCGGTGCTCCGGCACGCCGAGTCGGCCCTGGATTGGCTGCGCGAACGCGCCGACGCCGACCGGCGCCAGCCATCGACGCGGAGCAGCCGATGAATGCCCGCGGCAGGACAGGCGGAGGAATGGGTGAGGCGGAGGCCGGAGGGGATCCAGCCTGGCCGCCCGCCCGGCCCCCGGTCGGGGTGCCCCACCGCGGTCACTGGCAGATCCGCCAGGTCCCGTCCTCCTTGGTCAGGGCGTACGTCTGCGTGGTGGGCATCCCCTGCCGCACGGTGTACCGCACGCTCGCCGACCCGAACACCCGGCCGTTGTTGTTCTGGACGTTCAGGCCGACGATCTCGTACTCGTCCACCAGCGGCCCGTTGGACTGCTGGCGGGCGAAGTCGTCCTGGCTGAACCGCTCGCGCAACTCACCGCAGAGCTGCCCGTACGCGGTCGGGTAGTCGTGGGTAACCAGTGCGCCGGCGAAGGTGTCCACGGTGGTCCTGGCCGGACCGGTGGCCTCTTTCACCGCGCGATAGAGGAAGAAGCCACCGACGGTGCCGCCCAGGCAGCAGAGGGCAAGCACGACACCGACGACGATGAGGACTGTCCGCGTCGTGTTCTTCTTCGGCGGCGCCGTCGGCGGTTGAGCCATCGGCGGTTGGTATGTCATGCCGGCAGGGTAAAAGGATCATGCAACGCTGCGAGCACCGCTCGCATCGTAGGTGCCATATGCTTCCCCGCACGGGAGGGCTACATGCGACGGTGGTACGGGCTGGCAGCGGTAGCCGCCGTGATGGCGGTGACGGTGAGCGGGTGCGGGTCGCTGACGGGGCATGAGGGTGATCTGACCGCCAACTGGCCCCCGCTTCGCCAGGCCGAGCAGTTCGCCCCGAAGGCTGGCGACTGTCACGTCATCGCCAACCAGAGCAGCTACCTGACCAGCTACGAGCCGGTCGACTGCGGGCAGCCACACCTGGTGGAGACCTTCCATCTGGGCACGTTCACCGGTTCGCTCGCCGATCGGCCCGCCCCACCACCGGTCGGGTCCGCCGCGATCCGACCCGCCTTCGATGAGTGCGACGCCAGGGTGACGGCGTTCGTCGGCGGTGACTGGCGGGGCGCCCGCCTGACAATCCAGGTCGTGCCGCCGTCGCCCAACGGCTGGACGGGTGGCGCGCGCTGGTTCCGGTGCGACGTGTTCGAGCCGAACGACACGGCGGACGGTGGCAACTACCGGATCCGCCCCTACGACCAGCCGATCGAGCGCACCAGCAGCCTGCGGGACGTGCTGAAGGGGGCGTCGCCGCTGGTGTACGGCTGCCTGAACGAGGACGAGTGGGGCAACTTCCAGCAGATTACCTGCACCAAGGCTCACGAGTTCGAGTACGTCGGCTCGTGGAAAGCACCGGACGGCCGATACGCGGACGCCGACCGGGACGAGGATGCCATCCACGCGAAGTGCCGCACCCTCGTCGCCCGGTACGCGAATGTCCCGGTCGACGGCATGCTCCGCTACCGCACCGGCACGACGTACCGGCTGCCGTCGGAGGAGGCGTGGACCCGAGGCGACCGGGGGATCCGCTGCTTCCACTGGTCCGGTGGCAAGAAGCTGACCCGGTCGATCAAGGGTGGAGGCACCAAGCTGCTGCCGGTCAACTGACCAGCGCCGGCCGCCGTCAGGGGCAGCTGGTGGAAACCCGAATGACCTCCCCGACACCATCGTCCACCATCGACGGATGCCACACCATCGACCGGCCGAGCCGGACATCCAGCGGTACTACAGCGAGGTCTTCGCCGAGGCGGACCGGCTGCACCGCACGCCGCAGGGGCGCCTGGAGGCGAGACGCAACCAGGTGGCCGCGCTGCGCGAGGCGGCCCGCCTGACCCGGCCGGGCGGCCCGGTGGTCGGGGCGGTGATCAGCCGCAACGCGGCGCTGATCGACCTGACCGCGCAGGGCCGGGTGGACGAGCGCACCCGCCGGCTCCTGCTCGGGGCGTACGCCACCGGAGTGAACGACCCGGAGACCGGCTTCACCACGGCGTACTTCCACCGGCCCGAGCAGGTCGTGGAGGAGTTCACGGCGACCGGGCTGCCGGTGCCCCGGCTGTACGGGGTGGAGGGTCCACTCTGGCCGCTGCTGGACGCGCTGGACACCGGCCCGGACGATCAACTCTTCCACGACGCGGTGGCCTGCGCGGCGGCGTTCGAGCAGGACCCGGCGGTGCTCGGGGCCAGCGCACACCTGCTCGCCGTCGCACCGGCCTGAGGCTCGGCCCGGGGATCGGGAATCGGCACAGCGACGCACCGCATTCCGAAGGTGACCAGTTGAGACCCGGCGTGTTATTCTCCGTCGTCGATCTAGGCCGCGCGGACCCGACCCGGTCGCTGCCGGAAGGACACTCCCCCGATGCCGGTCGTTGCCGCCCCCACGACCTCGCCGCCGACCCCGCTGGACCGGCCGGCCGGCGGCGCGTTCACCCTCGTCTTCACCACCCTGCCGGCGCTGCTGCGGCTGACCTGCGGCATGGTCGGCGCGGTGGTGGCCCTGGCGGTCCGCACCCCGCCGGTCCGGGTGGCGCTGCTGGTGCCGGCGGTCGCCGTGCTGACCGCCTGGTCGGTCTGGTACGCCGTCCGCGCGCTGCGGCACGGGGCCACCGGCCCGATGGTGGCCGGCGACGTCGCGCTCACCACCGCGGCCGCGCTGGCGATCCCGTGGCTGGTCGCGCCGGAGGTGCTGCCCGGCGAGGTGAGCTGGATCGCGGTGCTCGCCAGCACCACCGTGATCAACGCGCAGACCACCGCCCCGGCCCGCTGGTCGGTCCCGGCCGGGTTGCTGGTCACCGCCGGCTACGCGACCGGCGCGACCGCCGCCGGCAACCCGGTCGAGGCGCGGGCGCACGCGACGACCCTGCTGGTCCAGACCGGCATCACGGCGGTGCTGACCGCGGCGATGCGACACCGGGTCGGGCGCGCCGACGCCGCCTTCGCCGACTACCAGCGGCTGGTCCGCGAGGCAGTCGTGGCACGTGCCGCCCGGGAGGCCGAGCGGCGGCAGAACCGCGACCTGCACGACACCCTTCTCGGCACGCTGACCATGGTCGGGCTCGGTGCGGTCCCCGGCCCGTCGGCCGCGCTGCGCGAGCGGTGCGCGGCGGACCTGCGTATCCTCGCCACCCTGGCCGACGCCAGGTCGGCGCCGGCGACCGGCCCGGTGGCGCTGGACGACCGGCTGCGGTCGGCCCTGGCCCGGCTGCCCGAGCTGCCGGTGGCCGCGACGCTCGCGCCGTGCGTGGTGCCGGCAGAGGTCGCCGGTGCGCTGGCCGACAGCGCCGCCGCCGCGCTGGCCAATGTGGTCCGGCACGCGCCGGGCGCCGCCGCCACGCTGCACCTGGCCTGGGACGCGGACACCGTCGTGGTCGAGGTGACCGACGACGGCCCCGGCTTCGACCCGGCCTCCGTCCCCGCCCATCGCTACGGGCTACGCGAGTCGATCATCGGGCGGATGGCCACCGTGGGGGGCCGGGCAGACGTGACTTCCGCCCCTGGTGCCGGCACCCGGATTCGGCTGGAGTGGACCGGTGTCGACTGACCTGGGGGCGGCGTTCGACGGCGTCAACCGCCTGCCCAGCCCCGCGGCCTCCGCGCCGGCCGACCGGACGGAACCGGCCGGCGGGGCGCAGTGGTCCGGCCGGACGGTGCCGGCCGGACGGGCGGCGAGCGCGGTGGCGAGCGCCTCCGACCAGGCTGCCCGCATCGCGGCGGTCATCATCGCGCTGGCCTGGCACCTGGCGATCGACCTGCCGGCGTCGGTCGGCGCCGGGTCCTCGCCCGCCAGGTCGGCCGTGCTCGCCGCGGGTTGGCTGGTGACCGCGGCGGTCGGCGTGGCGGCCGGCGTACGCCTGCTGCGCGGTGGCCTGCCGCCCGCCCGGCGGATGGCGGTGGTGCTGCTGGTGGTCGACGCGGCGATCTTCGCGGCGGTGGACGGCCAGCAGCTGTTCGCCCCGGCGAACTGGACGTGGGGCGGCCTGGTCTGGTTCTTCCTGCTGGTGCTCTGGCGCCGCCCGGTCAGGTGGCTGCTGGCGCTGCTCGGCGCGCACGCGGCGATCGCCCTCGCCGCGGTGCTCGCTCACGGCGCGACCGCCTCGGCCGACCTCGCCCGTTACGCGATGTACGTCTACGGCACGTCCTCGCTGCCCGTCGCGGTCTTCGTCGGCGGCGCCGTGATCGCCGCCCTGGCCCGGGACCGGGCCGGCACGGCCGCGGCCACGCTGACGGTCGAGGCGGAACGGGTGGCGGCGGAACAGGCCCGGGCGGAGCGGCGGGCGCGGCTCGCCCTGGTCAGCGGCACCGCCGAGGAGGTGCTGGCCGCCATCGCCGCCGGTGAGGCCGACCCGGCCGACCCGGAGGTGCGCCGCCGGTGCGTGCTGGCCGCGGCGCGGCTGCGCCGGCTGATCGCCGAATCCGACGACGTGCCCGACCCGCTGCTGCACGAGCTGCGGGCCGCCGCCGACCTGGCGGAACGCAACGGCCTACCGATCGACCTGGTCGCCATCGGGGTCCCGCCGGAGCTGCCCGTCGAGATACGCCGACGGCTGGCCGATCCACTCACCGCGGCGCTCGCCGACGGCCGCGGGTGGGCCCGGCTGACCGTGGTCGCCGGCCCGGACGAGGTGGTGGTCAGCCTGGTCACCCCCGATCACGACGCACCGGACGCGACGGGCCCGCCAGGCTCGGACGGGGACGGGAGCGGGCCGGTGGAGCACGGGCACGAGCGGGACGGGGAGATCAGATGGACGCAGACGCGGTGGCGCAGGACGTGACGGGCGGGCCGCCGATCGGCGTGGCGATCGTGGACGACCATCCGGTGGTGATCGACGGGGTGCGCTCCTGGCTGGCCACCGAGCCACGGCTGCGCGTACTGGCCACCGGGGACGATCCGGACGTGGTGCTGCGGGCCGCCCCGGAGGCCGAGGTGGTTCTGCTCGACCTGCGGCTGCACGGGCGGATGGTGATCGACAAGCTGACCGAGCTGAGCGCCGCCGGCCGGCGGGTGGTGGTCTACTCCGAGCACACCGACCCGGGCACCATGCTCGCCGCGCTGGATGCGGGCGCGGTGGCGTTCCTCGCGAAGCACGAGGGCCGGGAGCACTGCGTGGCCACCGTGCTCGCCGCGGCGAGCGACCGGCCGTACGTGCCGCCGGCGCTGGCCGGGGCGATGGTGGGCGACCCCCGGCCGGACCGGCCGGCCCTGTCGGACAAGGAACGCGAGGCCCTGCTGCTCTGGTTCCAGTCGATGTCGAAGGCGTCGGTGGCGCGCCGGATGCGGATCAGTGAGCACACGGTCAAGCAGTACGTGGACCGGGCGCGGATCAAGTACACCCGGGCGGGCCGGCCGGCCGCCACCAAGGCGGCGCTGCTCGCCCGGGCGATCGAGGACGGACTCGTCCGGCCGGAGGAGATCGGCATCTACCGGTCACAGGCTTCCACCGACCGGCCGACCCCCTAACGGGTGTCATGACAGCCGGCGTCGCGTCGGCGAGGCTCGACGTATCGCCAACCGTCTCCGGGAGGTCGTGACCGTGCAGGAGAACGCCGCACCGTTCTTCATCGGGCCGCACCGCTTCGACGCGGGCGACGAAGCCGCGCGTCCCGTGCTCGACCGGCGGTACGCGCCGATCCCCGAACCGGGCGAGCGGGTGCTCGGGCAGCACCAGCTCCGGGTGGCCGGCTACCTGCTCGGACCCACGGAGAGCGTCCGCGCCTGGGGTCTCCCCGCCCCGGCGACGGTCACCGTGACCGACCGGCGACTCGCGTACGTCTGCACCGGCGCCGAATTGTCCCTGGTCCCCGGGCGGGACGGCCGCACGGACGCCCGGCACCGGCGCCCGGTCCGGCTGTCCCGCCTGGTCAGTGGCCAGATCCGCTGGCAGTGGCCGTCCCGGCTGGAGCTGGCCGAGAGCCCGGACGACGGCGTCGAGCTTCGGGTGGTCTGCGACGCCCTGCGGACCATCCGGCAGCCGGCGCTCGCCCTCGCCGGCCCGGACGCCCTGGTCATCGCGCTGGCCCGGCAGGTACGCCGTGCGGTGGCCGCGTTCCGGCTGGTCCACCCCGAGCTGGTGGAGCTCTCCCCGCCGGAGCGGGACGCGCTGGTGACCCGGGCCGGCGGGGCGCCCGGCCCGATCCGGGGTGCGGTGACCCTGCCGGGATCGCTGCCGGTGGAGTTCCTCTCCCGGGACGACTACTACCGCCCGGCGGTGGACGGGACGGCGACCTGGCCCCGGCCGGCATCCCCGGCGCGGGACCGCCCCGGCTCCGCCTGCTGACCCTGGATGGTCGTAGGTCAGCTGCTCAGGGCCGGCGCGGTGCGGTCCGGACGGCACCGGGCCCGCAACCGGCGGAGCATCCGGGCGTCGGTGAAGCCGACCGCGCGGGCGGCGGACTCCATGGTGCTGCCATGGCCGATCAGGTGCTCGGCCCGTTCCACCCGCAGCAGTTGCTGGTAGCCGAGCGGGGTCAGCCCGGTGGCGTGCCGGAACAACCGGCTCAGCGTGCGTTCGGAGACCCCGCAGGCGGCGGCCAGCTCGGCCAGCGGCAGCGGCTCGGTGTAGTGCGCGTCGATCAGGTCCTGCGCCCGGTGCACCGCGTCGGAGAGGTGGGAGCGGTGCCGCATCATCGCGCTGGCCTGCTGCTCGTGGCCGTTGCGCCGGGCGTACACGACGAGGGAGCGGGCGATCCGGGCGGCGGCCGCCGGCCCGTGCCGGGCGGCCATGAGGTGCAGCGCGACGTCTATGCCGCTGGCGATGCCGGCCGAGGTGACCACCCGGTCGTCGACCACATAGAGCACATCCCGGACCACCCGGGCCGCGCGGTGCCGCCGGGCCAGCTCGTCCTGCACCTCGTGGTGGGTGGTGCAGCGCCGCCCGTCGAGCAGGCCGGCCCGGCCGAGGGCGAAGGCCCCCGCGCACACGCTCGCCACGGTGCCGCCGGCCGCGTGGTGGTCGGCCAGCCGCCGCAGTTCGTCCGGGCCGACCGGCCCCGCCGGGCCGTGCGCCGACGGCCGCCACCCGGGTACGACCACCAGGTCGTCGCGGTCCAGCTCGGGCCAGGTGGTGTCGGCCCGCAGCGACACCCCCTGCACGGTCGGCACCTCGGCGGTGGCGGCGACGTAGTGCAGGCGGTAGTCGTACCCGAGGTCGGCGGCGGTGGAGAAGACCTGGGCCGGACCGGCGAGGTCCAGCAGATGCAGCTGCGGGACCAGCAGGAATACGACGGCTCCAGGCCGCCGCGCGGCGGCGGACGTGCCGAGCTGGAGTCGTCGGTCGACCCGGGCCACTGCGGTCAGGCTCCGGCCGGGACCGCGCCGGGCTGGAGGTGTCGCACGACCTCGGCGACGGTACGCACGGTGGCGAACCGACCGGCCAGGGCGTACTCGGTGCGGGTCACGATCTGCTCGGCGGAGAGCGTGCGCGGGTCGGCCAGGATTTGCGCCACGGTGGCGTCGGCCGGCAGGTCCCGGTGCGGAGTGGGGAACGTGACGGTCGCGTCGGTCACGAAGGTCATCTCGTATCCGAGGTCGCAGCCGACCCGGGTGGTGGTCTCCACGCACTGTTCGGTGCGGATACCGCAGACGGTGAGGTCCCGGATGCCGGCCAGGGTGAGGACCTGCTGGAGGCTGGTGGTGGTGAAGGCGTTGTGCGACGTCTTGACCAGCGTCGGCTCTCCGGCGGCGGCCGCCAGGCCGTCGATCAGCCGGACGTGGCCGTTGGCCGGGTCGAAGACACCGCCGCTGCCCGGCTCGGCGTGCAGGACCCAGACCACCAGGTCGCCCCGGCGGCGGGCCGCGTCGACCAGCCGGTTCACCTGATCGACGATGTCCGGCTGGGAGGCGTACGCCCACATCGGGCGCTGCCGGAAGGACTCCTGGACGTCGATGACGACGAGTGCTGCTCTGCTCATGGGCTCGATCCTGGTCGGGCGGGCGCCCGGGTGGCAGGCACCATCCTGCCCGGATGCGGAACGATCCGGTCACCTGCCGGTCGCCGTGGATCAGGAGGTGCGGGCGCGGCGGCCCGGGCGGTCCAGCTCGGCCGCCTCCGCCGGGGTGGGGGCGGTGCCGCCCAGGTGGGCCGGCTGCCACCAGGCGTCGTCGGGGCCGGCGGGCTGCTCCGGATAGTCCCGTTGGGCGCGGTCGACCAGGGCGCCGAGCCGGCTCTTCAGCTCGGCGGTCATGGTGTTGGCGTCCGGGTAGGCGGCTGGGTCCATCGGCTCGCCCACCAGGATGGTGATCGGGGTGTGCCGGCGGTTCAGTGCCCGCGGCCGGCCCTTGGTCCAGAGCCGCTGGCCGCCCCAGAGGGCGACCGGCAGCAGCGGCACGGACGCCTCCCGGGCCATCCGGGCGGCACCGCCCTTGAGTTCCTTGACGGTGAACGAGCGGCTGATCGTCGCCTCCGGGAAGACTCCGACCACCTCGTCGCGCCGCAGCGCCTCCACCGCGGTGGCGTACGACCCGGCGCCGGCCGCCCGGTTCACCGGGATGTGCTTCATGCCGCGCATCAGCGGGCCGGAGACCTTGTGCGCGAAGACGGAGTCCTTGGCCATGAAGCGGACCAGCCGGCGGGACTCGAGCGCGCCGAAGCCGCAGAAGATGAAGTCCAGGTAGCTGACGTGGTTGGCGGCCAGGACCGCACCGCCGGTCCGCGGCACGTGGTGGCTGCCCTCGACCGTCAGCCGCAGGTCGAGGACCCGGAACATCGCCTTGGCGAAGGCGATCACGGGCGGATAAATGAGTTCCGGCATCCGGCAACTTTACCGCGAGTAGGTTACGCAACCGTAGGTGTCGAGCGTGTCGGGGTCCGCTCTGCACAGCTGGCTCACGCACGGCGGACACGCTCTCGACCTGGCCCGGCCGGACATCCGGGCGGTCACCGCCGCGTTCCTGGACACCGTTCTGCCCCCCGTCTGAGCCGACTACCGTCAGGGCATGCCCGACCTCGCCGCGATCGTCATCCACTGCCGTGACCCTTATCTGCTCGCCCCGTTCTGGAGCGCGGTCACCGGGCTGCCCGTGGTCGAGGAGGACCAGGTGAAGCTGGCCGAGCGGTCGCTCGGGCCGACCGAGGCGGTGCTGCTGCGCGACCCGGCCGGGCACCGGCCGGACGTCTGGATCAGCCCGGCCGACGAGTTGCCCTCCTCCGGCCGGATCCACCTCGACCTGGTCGGTGACGCCGAGGAACGGGCCGCGGTGCTGGAGGCGGGCGCGACCGTGGTCCGCGAGCTGCCCCGGTGGACCGTGCTCGCCGACCCGGAGGGGAACGAGTTCTGCCTGCTCCCCCGCGACGAGGCGAACGCCGACGCGCTGCTGCCAGGGCACTGAGCACGCGGCGGCGCCGCCGGCCCGGAGGCCGACGGCGCCGCGCGCTGTTCCGGTCGGGGTCAGGCGGCCAGCTGGTGCAGGTCGAGCCGGCCCCGGGCGAAGGCGTCCACCAGGCCCCACCGGCCCGGAATGTCCAGCACCTCGATCCGACCCATGCCGACCGGCAGGCGCGGGTCGACCGACAGGTGCCCCTCGTGCGGCTCCAGCCCCAGCATGGTCCGGATCAGCAGCAGCGGCGTCCCCGTCGACCAGGCCTGCGGGCTGCACGCCGTCGGGTACTCCACGGGGAACTTGGTCAGGTCCCGCGGGTAGCCGCCGAACGCCTCCGGCAGCCGGCCGTCGAAGTACCTCGCGGCGTCGAAGATGCCGTTGGCGATGGTGGCGGCCTCCTCCGCGAAGCCGTACCGGCGCAGGCCCCAGGCGATGAAGGAGTTGTCGAACGGCCAGATGGTGCCGTTGTGGTAGCCGATCGGGTTGTAGCGGACCTCGCCCTCGGCCAGGGTGCGTACGCCCCAGCCGGAGAACAGCCGAGGCCCGATCAGGTGCTCGGCGATCTTCGCCGCCCGGTCCTCCTCGACGATGCCGCTCCACAGCAGGTGCCCGATGTTGGAGCTGAGCACGTCGCACTGCCCGCCGTCCGGGTCCAGTCCGAGCGCGTAGTATTCGCCGTCCTCAACCCACCACTCGCGGTTGAACCGCTCCTTGAGCGCCGCCGCCTCCCGTTCCAGCTGGTCGGCGTACGCCGGGTCGTCCCAGAACTCCCGGGCCAGCCGGGCGGCCCGGATCTTCGCGTCGTACGCGTAGCCCTGCACCTCGCAGGTGGCCCGTGGGAACGGCGGCAGCCTGCCGTCGCGGTACGAGATGGAGTCCCAGGAGTCCTTCCAGCACTGGTTCTCCAGGCCGGTGTCGGTGTTCCGCCGCTCGTACCAGATGTAGCCGTTGCCGACCATGTCGGCGTAGTCGTCGACCCACTTCAACGCCGCCCGGCACTCCCGTTCCAGCTCCTTGACCAGCGCGACGTCGCCGCTCCACTTCTCGTACTCGTCGAGGAGCACCACGAACAGCGGCGTCGCGTCCACCGAGCCGTAGTAGGGCGAGTGCGGCTGTTCCTCGAAGGCGGCCGTCTCGCCGTACCGCATCTCGTGCAGGATCCGGCCCGGGTCCTCGTCCCGGAAGTCGTCGAACCGGGTGCCCTGCAACGTGCCGAGGACCCGCAGCGTGGTCTTGGACAGCGCCGGCGCGAAGGGCAGCACCTGAAGGCAGGTGAAGATGCTGTCCCGCCCGAACATGGTCATGAACCAGGGCAGGCCGGCGGCCGGGAGCGTCTGCCCGCCGAGGGAGAGCGGTGAGAAGCGTAGCGCCGCCAGGTCGATCAGGCTGCGCCGGTACGTCGAGGCCAGTTGGCCGTGCTCGCTGTTGACCTTAGGTGCCTTGGCGATCCATTCCTCCAGGTCGCGCTGGAGGGCCAGCCGCTCGCCGCCGCCGGCCCGCAGCCCCAGCCGCAGGTCCCGACCTCCCGGTCCGATCGCGACCGTCCGCACGTCGATCGCGGTGTGCCACTGCTCGTTCGGTTCCAGGTGGATGGTCCAGGCGAACCCTTGCCGGTCGTACCGGGCGGATCCGGAGGCGGAGATGACCGTCTCCCGCTTGAAGTTGCCCCGCCGGTAGCCCAGCCGAAGCTGGTCCCCCTCGGCTTCGGAGTAGATTTCGCCCTTCTTGTTGAGGATCTCGTCCTTCACCTGGAACAGGTCGGCGAAGTCGGAGCCGGCGTCCATCCGGATCTCCAGGTCGACCGCCTTCTCGTCGTGGTTGAGGATGGTCACCGTCTCCCGGAAGCTGCCACCCACCGCCCGCTCCCGGATGACCGACAGTTTTGCGTCGATGTAGTGGGTGGCCAGACCCGGCACCAGGAAGAACCGGGCCTCGAAGTACTGCAGGTCGTCGTACGACAGCGCGTTGAGCCGTTCCCCGTTGATCGTCAGCACCCACTTGGACAGGAACCGGGTGTCGATGGAGAAGAGACCGGTCGGCTCGCTCGGCGTCGCCTCGATGTCCCCGGTGTCCTCGGAGACCACGAACGTGTTTCCGTCGAGGATCCGGACAGTGTTGTTGTCACCCATCAGTGCATCTCCCTCCGGAACGCGTGATGCGGACCCTGCGCGTCCGGCGGGCCGGGGAAGAGCCGCTCGATCTGGAGCACCAGCCGCAGGTCCCCCGAGATGGTCATGTCGCCGCGGAGCAGGGCCGCGATGGCGTTCTCCCGGCCCGTGATCAGCTCGCCGAAGAGCCGCGGCCCGGTCCCCACGACCGCGTCGGCCTCCCGATCCTCCGGGCGGACCCGGAGGTTGCCGTGGTCGATCCGCAGCAGCCAGTGTCTCGTCTGCGCCTCTTCGCACAGGTCGAAGCGCAGGGTTCCGGAACTCTTCGCCAGCAGGGGCTCGAATCCCCGCCGGTCCAGTTCCTCGAAGAACTTCGTGGTCGCGTCCTGCATCCGGTCCACTCCTCCCGCGATCCGCGGCGTTCGACGTTCGAGAAGGGGTCCCCGCCGGGTGCGACGTCAACCTCGCCCGCATCGGGTGAGTCGGCTCGGGACGGCGTCGGGCCCGGACAGCGCGACGCCGGCCCCCGGAACGGAGACCGGCGTGCGACCGCGGCGGACGAAAGTCAGTTGTTGGGATCGTCGGCACTGATGTCGGCGAGCACCGACTGCGGTTCCCGCTCGACGGCGAGGTCACCCATCGAGATCAGCCCGACCAGGCGGCCGTCGTCGATCACCGGCAGCCGGCGCACCGCGTACGTCCGCATCAGGTCGGCGGCGGCCACCGCGTCGTCGTACTGGCTCACGGTCACCACGTCCTTGCTGGTGATCTGGTTGAGCCTGGTCGTGTTGGGGTCCATGTTCTCGGCCACGCCACGGACCGTGATGTCCCGGTCCGTGACGATGCCGACCACGTTGTCGCCGTCGGTCACCACCACATCGCCGATGGCGCTGTCCCGCATCTCCTGCGCCGCGGCGGTGAGGGTGTCGTTGCCGTCCATCGTCACCAACCGGGTCGTCATGAACTCTCCGACCGTTGTCATGGTGCTCCCCTCTCGGTGTCGGCACCGCGGTCTACCCGCCGGCCCCGGCGGGGTAACCCGGCCGGGTGCAGCGATGGCGCGGGGACCGCTGCTCGTGGGGAGGGTCAGGCGCGCGGGGGCATTCCGTAGACGCGCTCGACGTGCAACCGCAGCGCGAGCCGGCGCTCGGCGACCATGGCCCGCCGGAAGTCGTCCCAGTCCGGGTGTTCGCCCTGCACCGCCCGGTAGATCCCGACCAGCTCCTCGACGGTCGGGTCGTCCGGCCGCTCGGCCACCGGGGTCAGCTCGGCCCGCGCCTCCGCCACCGCGTACGCCCAGCCGTCCTGGCTGCTGACCTGGAAGCTGGCCCGGGGGTCGCGGCGCAGATTGGCGGTCTTGGCCCGGTCGTCGGTGACCGAGACCCGGATCAGACCCAGCCCTCGGTCGAAGGAATACACCACGTTGGACAGCTGGGGTCGGCCGTCCCGTTTGATGGTGGCGAGCGTGCCGAGCCAGCGGCTCGCGATGAGATCGGTCAGGGCCTGCCGGGTCCGCTCGTCCGTCATGGGGCCTCCCGTGTCGACTGGTCGTGGTCGACCCCATCTCACCGCATTTCCGGACCGGGTGCCCGACCATCGGCCGGGCACCCGGACGGCTCAGCGACGTTCGGCGGCGACCAGCTCGGCGAGCTGCACGGCGTTGAGCGCGGCGCCCTTGCGCAGGTTGTCGTTGGAGCAGAAGAGCGCCAGGCCGTGCTCGACGGTCTCGTCGGCCCGGATCCGCCCGACGTACGTCGGGTCCTGGCCGGCGGCCTCGAGCGGGGTCGGCACGTCGGACAGCGCCACGCCCGGCGCGCCGGCGAGCAGGTCGCGGGCCCGCGCCGGGGTGATCGGGCGGGCGAAGCGGGCGTTGATCTGGAGGGAATGGCCGGTGAAGACCGGCACCCGGACGCAGGTGCCGGAGACCTTCAGCCCCGGGATCTCCAGGATCTTGCGGCTCTCGTTGCGCAGCTTCTGCTCCTCGTCGGTCTCGCCGGAGCCGTCGTCGACGATCGAGCCGGCCAGCGGGAGCGC
Source organism: Micromonospora sp. SL4-19 (assembly GCF_047921475.1). Classification (NCBI taxonomy): domain Bacteria; kingdom Bacillati; phylum Actinomycetota; class Actinomycetes; order Micromonosporales; family Micromonosporaceae; genus Micromonospora; species Micromonospora sp. SL4-19. The sequence goes on along the minus strand of NZ_JBLROB010000011.1, from coordinate 79,251 downwards.
GTTGAAGGCGATCGGGCGGGCGAACGAGCGCGGCGCGGGAAACTCGACGGCCGCGCCGTCGAAGGCGAGCCCGGCGGCGTGCTCGGCGACCTTGCGGACCTGCTCGTCCAGCTCGGCCACCCCGGCCAGCCCGGCGCCGGACACCGCCTGGTACGTGGCGACGACCAGGCTCACCAGCTCGGCCTCCTGGTGCAGCGGGCGCAGCACCGGCATGGCGGCCATGGTGGTGCAGTTCGGATTGGCCACGATGCCCTTCGGCCGGTCGGCGACGGCGTGCGGGTTGACCTCAGCGACCACGAGCGGCACCTCGGGGTCCATCCGGAACGCCGAGGAGTTGTCGATGACCACCGCACCGGCCTCGGCGACCCGGGGGGCCAACTCCCGGGCGGTGCCCTTGCCCGCCGAGAAGAGCACGATGTCCAACCCGCGATAGTCCGCGGTGGCCGCGTCCTCGACGGTCACCTCGCCGGCCCGCCAGGGCAGCGCACGCCCGGCCGACCGCGCCGAGGCGAACAACCGCACCTGCTCCGCCGGGAACTCGCGCTCCGCCAGCACCTGCCGCATCACGCCACCGACCTGGCCGGTGGCCCCCACAATGCCGATCCTCATGCCCGCGAGGCTACCCAGCCGGACGGCCGGTCCGGGAAGGCTTTCCCACCGCGCGGGCCGGCGGCCGGCCGGCGGGTCGCCGTACCGTCCGGCCCGCAGACTGCAACGACGGCGCCCCGGGGCCGGTCCGGCCGGAAGATCGGCCGTGGTCCGACCACCGGGCCGCAGCATCCACACCGTGGCCGGCCGCCAGGCGCGGGGCAGGGCGACCGACGTCACATCGCGGTCAGGGGATGTGGTCGACGACCTCGCCGAGCCCGGCGGCGACCAGCTCGTCCCGGATGAGTGCCGAGTGCCCCTCGATGACCAGGGTGAGCGACTCCGGGTGCAGATGGGCCGCGGCCGCCGCCGAGACCTCCGCCACGTCGGCGGCGAGCAGCGACTCGCGCAGCCGGGCGTGGTAGTCGTCCGGCAGGTCGTGGACCACCAGCGTGGTCAGCGCCGACGCGATCGCGCGCGGCGTCTGCAGCTCGACCGAGAGCTGGCCGGCCCGCCAGGCGCGGGCCACCGCCAGCTCGTCCTCGGTCACCCCGGTCAGCTGGGTACGCGAGACCTCGCCGACCGACTCCACCAGGGCCGGTGCGGTCACCGCGGTCTGCACCCCGGAGCTGATCGCGAACCGGCCGAACCGGCGGGACGCGGCGAACTCGCCCCGGATGCCGTACGTGTAGCCGTGCACCTCGCGGATCAGGTGGTTGAGCCGGGAGGTGAACGCCCCGCCGAGCACCGTGCCGGCGAGGGTCATCGGCACGTAGTCCGGGTGGGCGCGGTGCGGGGCCGGGTGCCCGAGGCGGAGCGTGGACTGCACCGATCCCGGACGGTCGACCAGGATCACCCGCCGCTGGTCGTGCCGCGGCACCTCGATCGGGCCGCCCTTCTCCACCGGTCCGCCCCCGGTGCCGGCGAACGCCGCGGCGCCGAGCGCGTCGAGGTCGAGCCGGTCCAGGTCGCCGGCGACGACCAGTGTCCCCGGGCGGATGAACCACTCCGAGTGGAAGACGGTCACGTCGTCCACGTCGAGGGCGGCCACGCTGTCCGGGTCGCCGTACATCGGGCGGCCCCAACGGTTGTCCGCGCCGAACAGGTCGGCGCGCAGCACCGCGTCCGCCCGGGGACCGGGGTTGGCCCAGTCCATCCGCAACGCGGTCACCTCGTCGTCCCGGACCCGCAGCACGTCGGCCGGGTCGAGCTTGGGGGTACGGACGGCCTCGGCGAGCAGCTCCACGGCCGCGCTCAGGCGGTCCACCGGCGCCTGCACACTGACCTGGAAGGAGTCCCAGTCCAGCCCGGTCACCAACTCGGTGCCGAGCGCCTCGATCGCCAGGGCGTACGTGGTGGCGTCCCGTTGCGTGGTGCCTTCCTCCAGGGCCTTGGCGAGCACCGCGCCGAGCCCCTCCTTGCCGACGGGTTCCCGGCCGGCGCCCCCGTCGAGGAGCAGCTGCGCGACCGCGAGGTTCTGCCCGGGCAGGTGCGCGGCGACGACCTGCCCGCCCGCGACGGTCCGGCGGACCACCTGCGGGAACCGGTACGGGCGAGCGGCACCCGGGCCGGGACGTTCGGCGATCAGCGTCATGCGGTCTTCTCCTCCGGCACGTAGCTCAGGGTTACCCGGTCCTGCTCGGGGCGCAGCAGCTCGGCGGCCTGCTCGGCGATCTGTTCGGCGGTGACGGCGAGCCAGGCGGGCAGCCGCTCGGCGGCCTTCGCCGGGTCACCGAACTGGGTGGCGTACCGGCCCAGCGTGTCCGCCCGGCCCTCCACCGTGGACACCTGTCGCCACCACTGGGTACTCAGCAACGCCTTGGCCCGGTCCAGCTCGGCGGCGGTCACCGGCACCGTGGCGAGCTCGTCGACCACCTCGGTCAGCCCGTCGCGCAGCCGCTCGACGGTCACCCCGGGGCGGGCCGTGACGGTGGCGATCAGCGGGGCCGGGCCGTGCGCCAGGTCCACCCCGTACGCCCCGACCAGATCCGGCTGGGCGATCCGCTCGCCGTCGGCGAGGCGCTGGTAGAGGCGGCTGCCCCGGCCACTGCCCAGGACGGTGGCGAGCACGGTGGCCACGTCGTACCCGGGGGTGCCGAACGGGTGGGTGCGATGCGCGACGTAGACCCGGGGCGCGGGCACGTCGGCGGTGACGTCCTCGACCGCCGGCCGCCCGGCCGCCGGCAGGGTGCGCCCGTCGGGGGCGGCGGGGATGTCCGCGCGCGGTCGGACGGCGCCGAAGTACTTGTCGGCGAGCGCGAAGACCTCGGCGGCCGTGGTGTCGCCGACCACGGTGAGCACCGCGTTGTTCGGCGCGTAGTAGGTGGTGTGGAACGCCTGGAAGGTGGCCAGGTCGGCGGCGTTCAGGTCGGCCATCGACCCGATCGTGGCGTGGTGGTACGGGTGGCCGGGCGGGTAGAGCAGCGGCAGCAGCCGCAGCCAGGCGTCGCCGTACGGGACGTTCTCGTACCGCTGCCGGCGCTCGTTCTTGACCACGTCCCGCTGGTTGTCCAGCGTCTCCTGGGTCAGCGCCGGCACCAGGCCGCCCATCCGGTCGGCCTCCAGCCAGAGGGCCAACTCCAGGTGCTCGGCCGGGACGGTCTCGAAGTAGTTGGTCCGGTCCGGGTTGGTCGTGGCGTTCAGCGATCCACCGGAACCCTGGATGAACCTCATGTGTTCGGTCTTCGCCACGTTGACCGAGCCCTCGAACATCAGGTGCTCGAAGAGGTGGGCGAAGCCGGTCTGCCCCTCCGGTTCGTGCCGGGAACCCACGTCGTACCAGAGGTTCACGGCGACGGCGGGGGCGGTGCGGTCCTCGCTCACCACCACGCGTAGGCCGTTGTCCAGTCGGGTCGTCTCGATGGGCCAGGGGTAACCGCTGTCGGGCATGGCACGACGCTATCCGATCTCGCGGGCGGAAAGGTGACGAGCGGGGAGCATCGTCGGTGCGGGGCGGGTTTGCTCGCCGCGCGTGCCCGGCGTCTTTCGCCGCCGCACGGCGGCTCAGTCGGGCGGCTCGGCGGGGGTCACGGTCTGATCGGAGGTGCGCTGCTCCAGGACGGTGTCCGGGGCGAGGTTGCTGTCCTCCCGGATGTCGGACTCGGTGAGGATCGCGTCGGCCTGAGCCTCCGGGTCCTCGCTGCCCACCGCGGTCTCCTCGGGCAGCAGGTGGGCGCGGCCCTCGATCCGCTCCTGCTCGCTCTGCTCTTGGCTCATGCCGTCCCCATACCCCCGCCGGGGCCCACCGGAACGGGCGCGCGCCGATCGCGCCCCGCCGGGTCGCCCCGGCGGCGCGGCTCCGGTCGGTGTTTCCCAGGATGCGGTACGTCGAGAAACGGCCCCCCGCATCGGGTACGCTGGCCGGCGTGACGCGTTCGTATCGATGGTTTAGGCAGCCGGCTGGAGGAGCCGGTGACCTCACCATGATCTGACGTCACTTCCTCTTCGAGCCGGCCGGGCAGGGATCTTTTCCCTGCCCTTTCGCGTACGAGCAGCCGGCTCGACCTCGGGCGCCGGCCCCGGGGCACGGTCGGCGGAAGGAACCCCACCGTGACGACCCCGGACGCCCTTCGGGTCATCGACCAGCGGATCGACCGTGTCGTGCCGCTGACCACCCCGGCCCTGCTCCACCACCACCTGCCGCTGGACGCGTCGCTCGCCGAGGCCGTGGTGGCTGGCCGGCGTGCCGTCGGCCAGGTCCTGGACCGCACCGACGACCGGCTGCTGGTGGTGGTCGGCCCGTGCTCGGTGCACGACCCGGTCGCCGCCCTCGAGTACGCGGGCCGGCTGCGCGAGGCTGCCGATCGGCTCGCCGACGACCTGCTGGTGGTGATGCGGGTCTACTTCGAGAAGCCGCGCTCGACGGTGGGCTGGAAGGGTCTGATCAACGACCCGGGGCTGGACGGGTCGGGCGACGTGAACACCGGGCTCCGTACCGCCCGGGCGCTCCTGCTCGACGTGCTGCGCCTCGGCCTGCCGGTGGGCTGCGAGTTCCTGGACCCGATCACCCCGCAGTACATCGCCGACACGGTGGCGTGGGGCGCGATCGGCGCCCGCACGGTGGAGAGCCAGGTGCACCGGCAGCTCGCCTCCGGCCTGTCCATGCCGATCGGCATGAAGAACCGGCCCGACGGCAGCATCTCCACCGCGGTGGACGCGATCCGGGCGGCGGGCGTGCCCCACGTCTTCCCCGGCATCGACGTCTCCGGCACCCCCGCGATCATGCACACCCGGGGCAACGCCGACGGCCACCTGGTGCTGCGCGGCGGGGGCGGCCGGCCGAACTACGACGCGGAGTCGGTGGCGGGCGCGCTCGACCTGCTCCGCGCGGCCGGGCTGCCCGAGCGCTTGGTGATCGACGCCAGCCACGCCAACAGCGGCAAGGACCACCGCCGCCAGCCACTGGTCGCCACCGACGTGGCCGCCCAGCTGGCCGCCGGCCAGCGCGGCATCGTCGGCATCATGCTGGAGAGCTTCCTGCAGCCCGGCCGCCAGGACCTCGACCCCACCCGGGAGCTGGAGTACGGCAAGTCGGTGACCGACGCCTGCATCGGCTGGGACACCACCGCCGGGGTTCTCACCGAGCTGGCCCAGGCGGTCCGCACCCGCCGCGCCACCCTCCGCACCCCCGCCTGATCCCGCCGCCCGGGCCGGGACGGAGACGTTTGACCGATTCGGCCCCGGGTAGCTGGTCGGCGTGACCGACGACGAGCCCGTGACCGAGCAGCCGGACACCCGGCAGCTCGACGAACTGCTCGACGACATCTACCACGGCCAGGAGCGGATCAGTCAGGCGGACATCTACCGCCGGGCGGTCGCCGCCGAGCTGCCCGCCGAGCTGCTCTCCCGGATCGCCGCCCTGCCGCAGGGCGAGTACGCGGTCGACGAGGCGGCCGACCTGCTGGGCGGGACCGTGTCCTGAGCCGGGACGGCCACCGGGAACCGGCGGGCGGACGGTGGCCGGCGCACCCGGACTACGGAGAGGACAGGGCAATGACGGACCGTGACGAGGAACAGGAACATCGCCAGGCGCTGGGCCAACCGCCGGAGGGTCTGGGCACGGTGCCCGAGCCGGACTTCGCCCCCGAGCACGACCGCACCGCCGTGGACCGGGACGTCATCACCGGGGCTGACGAGGAGGAGCGGGAGCCGGAGGCGTCCCGCGGCTGGGCGGGCGAGGATCACGGGACGACCCCCACCTGAGCCGTGCGAGCGGAGGGGCCGGCGCGTCGCGCCGGCCCCTCCCGTCGTCCGGTCACTCGTCGTGGTGCCCGCCCTCGGCCGTCCGCTGGGCGATCGCGTACCCCATCTGCAGGAAGTCGGAGGCGCACACCGCCGTCAGCGCGGTGGCGACCAGCCGGGTCAGCCGGGGTGCCAGCACCAGTCCCCCGGTGAGCCCGGTGGCGACCCAGACCGCCAGGCAGAACGGGCAGCTCAACAGCTCACCGAGGGCGTGCCGGGTGGCGCTGCCCTGATCGCGCACCTGCTCCATCACCTCGCCGCTGCCGATCGGTCGGTCGTACCGGGTGAACGGAGCCCGCAGCGGGCTGGTGATGGCGTCCTTGGACAGCAGCCGGCTGAGCTTGTGGGTCGCGATGGAGAGCAGCACCACGTCACCCGCCGCGGGCCGCTGCGGCACCGGCCGGCCGGTCAGCCTGACCAGCCCGACCAGCGACCCGGTGACCGCCGCGTACGTGCCCATCGCCACCAGGTAGCCGCCCAGCGGCCGGTGCTCGTGCGGCGCGTACCCCTGGCGCAGGCGCGCCACTTTCTCCTTCAGGCCACTCCCGGTCACCCGGCCTCCTCGGTACTCGTGGCGGACGCCGACTCAGCCGGCGGTCAGGTTGTCGGCCACCTCGCGGGCGAGATTGGCCAGGGTCTCGTCAGCCAGTCCCTGGGTGTCCACGCCGGCCAGGTCCAGCCGGACCCGGGCACCGCCGGCAGCGACCGGTTCCACCCGGATCTCCGCCGACCAGTTGGGGGCGGCGTCGCTGTACCAGGTGGCCCGCATCTGCTCGACGCTGATCACCTCCGGGCGGCGGTCGCCGTCCTGCCGTAGCGGCTCGGGCAGCCAGGCCGCCGCCCGATCAGGGTCGATGGCCGTGTTGAAGACCACCTCGGGCGGCGCGGACATCCCCCGCTCGGCGTGCGCCGCCATCAGGCGCCCCGCAGCCGGCTCGGGTCGACCTCCCGCCCCGGGTGCCGGGCGAGATACTCGGTCTCCAACTCGGCGGTGCGGCGCAGGTGGTTGGCGAGCGCGGAATCGGTGGCGTGCCGCAGGGTGTCCAACCGGGTCCGGTGCAGGCTGGTCATCTCCCGGATCAGGTCCTCGTCCCCCAGCTCGGCGGGGTCCACCCCGAGCAGGTCACCGTCGACGTCACCGGTCACGGCGTCGGTCCGGGCGTGGCCGCCGTCCCACTCGGGCATCCGCTGCTCCGGGCTGGCCTCACCGGTCCGGCGTACTGATTCGGTCATCGTCGCCCCCTCGTCTCGTTCGGGCTGGCATCTAGACGGTTGCCCACGCGGGATGCCACCAAACCCCGCCACCTACGACACCGCGTCGGAGACGGCAGCCGTCCCCGGTACCCTCGATGGCATGAAGCGGCTCTGGACACCGGCGTGGATCGCCCGCCACGTGGCCATGGTCGTGCTGGTCGTGGGCTTCCTCGGGCTCGGCTGGTGGCAGGTGACCCGGGCCGCCGACGGCAACGCGCTGAGCTTCGGCTACGCGATCGAATGGCCGGTTTTCGCCGGCTTCGTGGTTTTCGTGTGGTGGCGTGAGGTGCGGCACACGTTGCGGGGCACGCGCGAGGAGCGCGGGGCCTCGGCGCCGCCGGCGGCGACCGGGCCCGAGCCGGCGGCCGACACCCTGGCGGTACGCCGACCCGTGCGGGTCAGCCGCGTGCCGGCGGCCCCGGTGACGGGCGCCGAGGACGGCGACCTCGCCGAATACAACCGCTACCTGTCATGGTTGAACGCCAACCCGGGCGCGAGGCCCGGTGACTACCCCGGCTGACGCCGGTTCGGAAGGACGGACGAAGGTGGGCGGAGCCCTTTCCCGGTACCGCGTGATCGCCTGGATCGTGGGCGTGGCGCTGGCCGTGCTGGTCCTGATCGGCATGCCGTTGAAGTACGGCTTCGACAAGCCGACGGTGGTGGCCGTGGTCGGCACCGCGCACGGCTGGCTGTACATGCTCTACCTGGCTGCCACCTTCGACCTGTCCCGGCGGGCCGAGTGGCCGCTGAAGCGGATGCTGCTGGTGATGCTGGCCGGCACCGTGCCGTTCGTCTCGTTCTACGCCGAGCGCCGGGTGAGCCGGTGGCTGACCGACGCCGACCGGCCCCGGACCCCGGAGCCGGTCGCCGGCTGAGTCAGCGGTTCGGTCGCCACGGATCGACGGAGGCCAGCGGCTCCTCCCAGCCGCCGTGGCGGATGCCCTCCCGGGCCCGCTGGAGGGCCCGCTTGACCTGGCCGAACTGCCGCTCGTCGTCGCTGCTGAACAGCAGCACCTCGGCACCCCGGTACCGCCCCCACAGCTCGTACGCCGGCGGTCGCCAACGGTCGCCGATCAGCGCCAGCAGCAGCGGCAGCAGGCCCACCACACCCAGGATCAGGTACGCGCTCGCGGTGAGCCGTTGCAGCCCGCCGGTGAAGCCGAGCAGCACCCCGACCGCGCCGATCAGGGCGGCGGTGACCACGACCGCCCGGACGGCGAGCCGGTCGTGCGGCCCGCGGGTGGCCCAGAGCTGGGTGAGTTCCGCGACGCGCCAACTGTTGCGACCGACGGTGAAGCGTTCGCCGGTGACGACGATGCCCGGGCGGGCGTAGAGCAGGGTCGGTGCGGCCGGCCGAGACGGTCGGGGTGGGCGGGTGCTGAAGCCATCTCTCTGCACGGCGTCCTCCAAGGGATCGCGCGCCGGGTTTCTCCGCCACCCGCGAGCTGCGCCGATGCCGCCTGGCGGGATTCCGGCTTCGCGCTTCATTGTGTTGCGGCCACGCCAGCCCGGCGGGATGTTTTCGCCCGGCTCCCCCGGCATCGCGAGCAGACACCGCACCGGGAAACAGCGCCGATTTCTGCCTTTATCAGGACTTTGCTGCGCGTTGCCTGGCGACATCCGCCCAGAACGACGAATCGGGCCAGAGGCGCGATCCGCCCATCCGACCCACCGGCCACGACGGCTCGCCACCGAACCGGACACGAAGCGTCACCATCATCGGCGTCACTTCCTGACACTTTGTCAACATTCGCCCCTGCTTCAACTGCCAGCCACTCCCGTCACGGGTTAAGTTGTGCAGGCCGGACCGGTCGACCGCCATCCGCCCGGATGGCCCCGGCCCGGTGTCGCCGGGTGCCCTCCGGCTCCGGGCGACCGTGGAGAGGAGCTTTCCGCTCTTGTCGTCCTTACGGATCCTGCTGCGCTCGCTGGCGGTCGCCGGCCTCTCGGCCGCGCTCATCGCCCCGGCGTCGGTGGCTCGGGCCCAGCCCACCCCCGCCGAGCTGACGAAGCAGATCGAGAAGTCCTCGACTGAGCTGGAGCGAATCGTCGAGTCATACAACAAGCTCAACGAGGACATCAAGGCCAACAAGGCCACGGCCGCCGCGCTGCAGGCCAAGATCGGCCCGCTGCAGGCGCAGGCCGAACAGAGCCGCAGCGACGTCGGCGTCCTCGCCGTCACCGCGTACAAGACCGGTGGGCTGCGGACCGCGCAGGCTCTGCTGGAGCCGGGCGGGTCGACCTCGCTGCCGGAGCGGCTGGGCACCCTGGACCAGCTGACCCGCCAGCGCCAGCAGACCATCGCCGGATTCACCGCCGACCAGCGCAAGCTGATCGATGAGAAGACCCGGCTCGACGCCACGCTGGCCCGCGAGGCGGCCCAGGCGAAGCAGCTCGTCGCCGGCAAGAAGAAGATCGAGGCGGACCTGGCCCGCCTCTACGAGCTGCGCCGGCAGGCGTACGGCCGGGCCACCGAGGCGCCGACGAAGTCCAGCTCCGCCGGCAGCCCCCCGGCCGTCTCCGGCTCGGCCGGGGTGGCGGTGCGGTACGCGTACGGGGCGGTCGGCAAGCCGTACGTCTACGGGGCTGACGGCCCGAACGGCTACGACTGCTCGGGGCTCACCCTCGCTGCCTGGCGGGCGGCCGGAAAGTCGTTGCCGCACAACGCGGCGATGCAGTGGGACGCCACCACCCGGATCAGTCGCAGCTCGCTGAGCCCCGGTGACCTGGTCTTCTACTCAGGACTCGGCCACGTGGCGCTCTATGTGGGCAGCGGTCAGATCATCGACGCGCCCAGCGCGGGCCGCAACGTCAACAAGCGGGACATGAACATCATGTCCATCGCCGGCTACGGCCGGGTGCGCTGACCCCACGAACACGGCGAACGGCCGGCATCCCCCTATCGGACGCCGGCCGTTCGTCGTGTCATTACTACCAGCTCAGGCCGCTTGGAGCCCCTCGGCCCGGGCCAGCTCGCGGAGCCGGCCGAGGGCCTGGATCTCCAGCTGGCGGATCCGCTCCCGGGAGAGCGAGAACCGCGAGGCGACCTCGGTCAGCGAGTGCTCCCGGCCGTCCTCCAGGCCGTAGCGGGCCCGCATGATGCCGGCCGAGCGGTCGTCGAGGTGGTTGAGCAGACCCTCGATCCGCTGCCGCTCCAGTCCGGTGAGAACGATGTCCTCCGGCGACGGGGCGTCGCTGTCGGCGACCAGGTCGCCGAGGTTGGTGTCGCCGTCGTCGCCCACCGGGGTGTCCAGCGAGACGGTGTCCTGCGACCAGCGGACCAGCTCGCTGACGCGCTCGACGGTGACGCCGAGCGCCGCCGCGATCTGCTCCGGCTCCGGGTCGGTGCCCAGCTCGCGGGTGAGCTGCCGGGTCACGTTCCGCATCCGGTTGACGTCCTCGACCAGGTGCACGGGCAGCCGAACGGTCCGCTCCTGCTGGGCGATCGCCCGGCTGATGGCCTGACGGATCCACCAGGTCGCGTAGGTGGAGAACTTGTAGCCGCGCTCGTAGTCGAACTTCTCGACCGCCCGGACCAGGCCGGTGTTGCCCTCCTGGATCAGGTCCAGCATGGGCATGCCGGAGCGCACGTAGCGGCGGGCGATCGACACGACCAGTCGCAGGTTGGCGCGGATGAAGAGGTCCTTCGCACGCTCGCCCTCGACGACCAGCCGCTCCAGGTCCTCCCGGTCGACGCCGGCGGGGACGCGGTCCTCGCCGAGCAGGTGCTCGGCGTAGAGCCCCGCCTCGATCGCCTTGGAGAGGTCGACCTCCTTGGCGGCGTCCAGCAGCGGCGTCCGGGAGATCTCGTGCAGGTAGACGCCGACCAGGTCCCGCTCCTCGGCGACCTCGTCGGTACGCATGCCGATGTTCTTGTCCACGATTGCCACGGTCCCCTCGCTCGCGCCGGTTGCCCGGTTCTTTGCCATCCCCACGTCCATCAGCCCTCCCCGTAACCTCCGCTGTGCCCGCAGGTGCTGACACCTACACAACAGATGAGACGCGTCGGGGATTCCATGTCGTGAGTCGAAACTGTCACGAATGCCTGAGTAGTAGCTGAGAGCCCGGTCCATGTTTGCTGTCAGGACCCTGCTCGGGCGGCTCACGTACGGCCTGGTGGAAGGCCGGTCGGAGCAGCGGAATCGTCGGCCGCCATGGAATGGCACCATTGCCGATTCCATGAACACAGCGACCCGCGTCACCGCAGCATTGCGATCCTGGTCACTGCGAGATACGCGTCCGCGGACCGGTCGGTTCAGCCACGGGTGAGGATTACCCCACGCCTGGTTGAACAATCCGCAGCGCGAAAGACGTCCCCCCGACAGGCGTGACGCGCGTCGCACCGGGCGGACGCGGGGCGGGCGAGCGCCGCCGCGCCGGGAACGGGTCAGGAGGCGAGCAGGGCCAGCGCGCCGCGCACCTGGTCGGCGGAGCGGGCCAGGGCGGCCCGAGCGGCGGACACCCCCGCGCCGGAGACCAGCGCGACCAGGGCGGTCTTGAGATCGCCGTCAGCCTCGTGCAGCGCGTGCCCGCAGATCTCCTCGGCGCAGCCGGTGGCCTCCATCAGGATCGAGATCATCCGGCCGCGCAGCTTGGCGTTGGTCGCCACCATATCGATCATGAGGTTCGAGTAGACCCGGCCGAGGCGCACCATCACGGCCGTGGAGAACGTGTTGAGCACGAGCTTCTGCGCGGTGCCCGCCTTCATCCGGGTCGAGCCCGCGACCACCTCGGGTCCGGTGTCCACCCCGATGAAGACGTCCACCGACGAGGCGGCGTCGGCCTCCGGATTGGCGCACAGCAGCACGGTCGAGGCCCCCTGCGCCCGGGACGCGCCGAGCGCCCCCAGGACGTACGGGGTGCGCCCACTGGCAGCCAGCCCGACCACCAGGTCGCCGGGGCGTACGCACTCGGCGGCCTCGACCGCACCGGCGCGGTCGTCGTCCTCGGCGTCCTCGACGGCCCGCCACATGGCGTCCGGGCCGCCGGCGAGGTGGGCGCAGAACCAGTGCTGCGGCGAGTTGAACGTCGGTGCGAGTTCGGCGGCGTCCAGCACGCCGAGACGGCCGGACGTGCCGGCACCGAAGTAGTGCACCCGATGCCCGCCGCGCAGCGCGGCGACCGCCAGGTCGACGGTCTCCGCGATCTCGTCGAGGACGGCGGCCACCGCGGCCGGCACCCGCCGGTCCGCGTCGTTGATGACCGTGAGCACGTCCCGGGTCGACATCAGGTCGAGGTCGACGCTGTGCGGGTTGCGCCGCTCGGTGGGCGCGCCCACCCGCACCACGGGCCGCGCCGCGGCCACCTCGTCGCGTTCCACCCAGCCGGCCGTCATGCCCGCCTCCGCCCGGCGCCCACCCGGTGCGACCGGACGGCCTCGGCGGTCGCCTCCAGGGCCTTTTTCGCCTTGGCCCGGTTCCGCGCGGCCACGCCGACGAAGAGGCAGTCGACCACGGTGAGTTGGGCGAGCCGGCTGGCCATCGCGCCGGAGCGGTACGTCGTCTCTCGAGCCGCCGTGGTGAGCACGAAGTCGGCGACCTCGGCGATCGGCGAGCGGGGGAAGTTGGTCAGCGCGACGGTGGTCGCGCCCCGCGCCCTGGCCTGCTCCAGCACCTCGACGACGTCCGATGTGGTGCCGGTGTGCGAGATCCCGACCGCGACGTCCCCACGGCCGAGCAGGGCCGCCGAGGTGAGCGCGGTGTGCACGTCGGGGAAGTAGAAGGCGGTCCGCCCGATGCGGTGCAGCTTCTGCTGGAAGTCGGAGGCGACGAAGCCGCTGGCCCCGGCGCCGTAGACGTCGATCCGACCGGCCGCGTCGATCGCCGCGACCACCTGCTCGCAGACGGCCGGGTCGAGTTGCTCGGCGGTCTCCTCGACGGCCCGTGCGTCGTTGAACGCGATGGTCGCGATGATCTGTGCCAGGTCGGCGCCGGGCGGGATGTCGCCGCCGACCACCCGGGCGTCGGGCGGCTCCACCCGGCGGGCGGCCTCGGCGGCGAGCCGGATCCGTAGCTGCGGGTAGCCGTCCATGCCGACCGACCGGCAGAACCGGATGACGGTGGCTTCCGAGGTCTCGGCGGCGGTGGCGAGGTCGGTGATGGTACGCCGGGCGGCGTCCGCCGGGTTGGCGACGACCAGTCGGGCGACCCGCTGCTCGGCCGGGGAAAGCGACGGGAGCAAGCCACTGATGTGGACGATCAGCCCACCGGGTTCGTGACTCGCAGAAATCTTCGGACTCTTCGCCACGGATGAAACTTACTTTCATGAGGCGTGACCGTCAACCATGACGGCGCGTATCGGAAAAAGTACCGCCATCCGCGCGGGATCCTCGCGGCAAGGGTCCCATCCCGGCATGCCCGCCACCTCATCCGCTCCGGTCGACTCGTCCGCTCCGGCCGGCCGCCGCAGCTGCCGTTGTCCAGGTCACGCCGACCGGACGGCCCGGACGGGGCCACCGGACGGACGGTCCGGGTGCGCCGGCCGGACCGTCCGCGGCCACCGCCGGAGGGGGCGGGCGACTAGCGTGTGCCCATGGCGGAGCGCACGGTGCTGGTGACCGGGGGCACGGGCGGGCTGGGCGGTGCGGTCACCGCGGCCTTCCTCAAGGCCGGCTGGCGGGTGGTCGTCCCCGACCGGGAGGGCGGGAAGACGACGCCGGCGCCGCCCGGACCGGTCCGGGTCGGGCGACAACTCCAGCTCGGCGCGTCTGACGCCGCGCCACTACGACGACTCCAGCTCGGCGCGTCTGACGCCGCGCCGCGACCTGGAGCCGTCGCTGAAGCCGTCGTCGCGGACCTGCTGGAACCCGTCGGGGCCGCGCGGGCGGTGGAGGCGGCCACCTCCGAACCGACCGCGCCGCTGCGCGCGGTGGTCAACCTGGTCGGGGGGTACGCCAGCGGCGGGCTGGTGCACGAGACCCCGGTCGAGGAGTTCGACCGGATGCTGCGGATCAACCTGCGCCCGACGTACCTGGTCACCCAGGCGGCGCTGCCGCACCTGGTGGCGGCCGGCGGTGGCGCGGTGGTCTGCGTCTCGGCGCGGGCCGCGGTGGCGCCGTTTCCCGGCTCGGCCGGTTACGCCACGGCCAAGGCGGCGGTGCTCGCCTTCGCCAACGCGGTCGCGGTGGAGTACCGCCAGCGCGGGGTGCGATGCAACACGGTGCTGCCGAGCGTCATCGACACCCCGGCCAACCGGGCCGCCCAGCCGGAGGCCGACCACCGACGCTGGGTTCCGCCGGCCGAGATCGCCGCGGTGATCCGCTTCCTGGCCTCCGACGAGTCCGCTCCGACCAGCGGGGCGAGCATCCCGGTCTACGGCCGGGCCTGAATCGGGACCGGGTCACCGCGCCCCTCCCCACCCGAGGGCGGGCCGGGGCCGTCCGGCGGTGGACCGGCCGACGAAGGTGGGTCGCCGGGCAACCACTCGGCGAGATGGGCGCGGATCCGGCGGGACACGTCGTCCGGCGAGCCGTTCGCGTCGACCACCACGAAAGTGTCGTACTCCGGCAGGGCCTGGTACGCGGTCGCGGCGTCGGTGAGCCACCGCATGCTCTCGTGGTCGGTGCCGCGCTGCTCGATCCGCCGGTACGCCTCCGCCGGGTCGACGGCGAGCAGGAAGGTGACCCGGGGCGCGGGAAAGACCCGGTAGCCGGCCCGGGCCAGCCGCTCCCAGCGCTGCCCGCCGTGCGCCCGGCTGCTCGCGTACTGGCAGGCGGCGTAGCGGTCCATCACCGCCGTCCGACCGGTCACCAGGCAGCTCAGCAGCGCGAGGGCGATGGCGAGCCAGCGGAGCACGGACTCGACCGCGAGCAGCCCGTCGCGCCCGACGAGACGCTGGGCGTCCGGCCGGCCGAGCCGGTTGGCGAGCTGACCGAGCCAGCGACGGCCGCCCGCGTTGCGGTGGTAGGCGGCGGGGTGCCCTGCGGCGGTGAGCGCCTCGGCGAGCCGGTGCGCCTGAGTGGTCTTGCCCGAACCATCGATGCCGATCAGGGCGACGGTGCGCAGTCGAGCCCCGCCGCGCCGCGCCCCCGGTGACCTCGCCACCCTCCCGAGGCTAGCCGATCAACACGCGGCCCTTGGCGATTTATCCCTTCCATCCCGTTCCCGCCGGGGCGCGTCGCCAACAGGTGTGGGCGACCGGTTCGCCGGGTACGCAACTTCAATCCCACCGCCAGCCACGACGACGGGAGACCCAGATGACGGAGCGCGGGGACGAGACCCTGGTGCACACCCTGAAGAAGGTCGCCGCCGTGCTCAAGCAGTCCGAGATCCCCTTCGCGCTCGGCGGGAGCTTCGCCGTATACGCCCACGGCGGTCACTCCAGCGAGCACGACGTGGACTTCCTGATCCGACAGCAGGACGTGGACCGGGCGCTGGAGGCTCTGGTCGAGGCCGGCTTCACGGCCGAGCGCCCACCCGAGGACTGGCTGGTCAAGGTCTACGACGAGGGGCGGATGGTGGACCTGATCCACCGGCCGATCGAGACCCCGGTGACCGAGGAGACCTTCGCCGACACCATCGTGCGGCCGGTCGACGCGATCCACATGCCGGTCCTCTCGGCCACCCAGCTGATGGTGCACAAGCTCCTCAGCTTCTCCCAGCACTACTGCGACTTCGCCCGAGCCCTGCCGCTCGCCCGTTCGCTGCGGGAACAGATCGACTGGGAACGGGTACGGAAGGAGACGCAGCACTCGCCGTACGCCGAGGCGTTCCTGGTGCTGCTCGACCGGCTGGACGTGCTGCCTGACGGCACGCCCGGAGGAAAGGAGACACCGTGACCGAGCAGCACGGCGCTGCGCCGCCGGACGCGTACATCGAGGCGGAGATCCACCGCCTGTTGGCCGAGGACCCCGCCGTCGCCGAGCAGGGCATCACCGCGGTCCACCGCGAGCGGGGCGTGGTGCTCTACGGCGAGGTGGAGAGCCCGCACCGGCGCGACGAGATCCTGCGCCGGGTCACCGAGCGCTTCCCGGACGTGCCGATCACCAGCGACATCGGGGTGATCCGTACGCAGGCGCCCAGCCAGGTCGAGGAGCTGCCGTGATGGAGGTGCGATGGTGATCCGGATCGCCGCGGTCGGCGACGTGCACCTGGACGAGGACGTGGTCGGCCGGTTCCGGCCGGCCCTGGAGGAGCTGCCCGACTGCGCCGATGTGCTGCTGCTCGCCGGCGACCTCACCCGGCACGGCACCGAGTCGGAGGCGCGGTGCGTGGCGCAGGAGTTCGGGAACCTCGGCGTACCGGTGATCACCGTGCTCGGCAACCACGACCACCAGTGCGATCAGGTGCCGCAGGTGGTGGCGGTGCTGGAGGACGTCGGCATCACCGTCCTGGAGGGGACCGGGATCACGCTGGAGTGCGCCGGCGGGCGGCTCGGGGTCGCCGGCGTGAAGGGCTTCGGCGGCGGCTTCGCCGGGCGGTGCGCCACCGACTTCGGCGAGCCGGAGATGAAGGAGTTCGTGCGGACCACCACCGAGAGCGCCGACGCGCTCGGCCGGGCACTGGGCGGCCTGGACTGCGACCTGTTGGTCGCCCTCACCCACTACTCCCCCGTGCCGGACACCCTGGCGGGCGAGCCGCTGGAGATCTATCCGTTCCTCGGCTGCTACCAGCTCGGCCAGGCGATCGACTCGGCGCCCACCGCACTGGCGCTGCACGGGCACGCCCACCACGGAACCGAGCGCGGCACCACGCCGGGCGGGGTACGGGTCCGCAACGTCGCCCACCCGGTGATCAAGCAGGCGTACAGCATCTTCCACGTGGGAGACCACCTCGGCTGAGCCCGGGTTTCCCGGATCGGACACCCGGGTACTGAGCGGCCATGGAGCTGATTCTCTGGATTCTCGCAGTCGTACTGGTGGTCGCCGGCGTCCTCGCGCTGTTCCGCCGGCAGATCCTGTGGGGCATCGTCCTCATCATCGTCGGCCTGCTGGTCGGCCCGGGTGGCGTCAGCATCTTCAGTAGCTAGCCGCCGCATCCCTACCACCCCTGACCCGCCGGGGTCGTCGGGTCCGGACCTCCGTCCTCCCAGACGGAAGCATCCGGGCCCGCCGACCCCGGCGCGCCGCGTTCCGGACGGGGTCCGGCGTCGATGGCCTCTTGCGCATCCATCGCCTCCAATGCTCAGAGTTGTCGATCTGGTACGCGTGGCGTGACAGAAAGTTGCATCGACGGGAAGGTACGCCCGGCGCGCGAAATCACCGTTGGTTGGGAGCGCGCCCACACCCGGTGAGCGGGTTTCGGGATTGTTACCGGGCCGTGTCCGGTAGGGGGTGGACCGAATGAGATGCAAGCGCTTACATGTGGGGACGACCATCGGACCGGCGCGGTTTCGATCCCTCCACGCGCCGGCAAGGAAGGAGATCGGCATGGCGTTTGCCAGATCGCGCCAGGCTCTCGCGATCGCCGGCGTTCTCGGGCTGGCGCTCGGCGTCACCGCCTGCGGCACCGGCAACGACAAGAAGAGCAGCAAGGCGAGCTCGCCCGAGTGCGCCCCATATGAGAAGTACCAGGGCCACGACGGCAAGAAGGTCACCATCTACTCCTCCATCCGGGACATCGAGGCCGACCGCCTGGCGCAGTCCTGGAAGCAGTTCGAGGAATGCACCGGCATCAAGATCGACCACGAGGGCTCCGGCGAGTTCGAGGCCCAGCTCGGCGTCCGGGTGGACGGCGGCAACGCCCCCGACCTGGCCTTCATCCCCCAGCCGGGCCTGCTCAAGCGGTTCGCCGACGCGGGCAAGCTCAAGCCGGCCGGCGAAGACACCAAGGCCATGGCGGAGCAGAACTACACCCCCGACTGGCTGAAGTACAGCACCGTGGACGGCAAGTTCTACGGCGCCCCGCTGGGCTCCAACGTGAAGTCCTTCGTGTGGTACTCGCCGAAGATGTTCAAGGACAAGGGCTGGACCGTCCCGACCACCTGGGACGACCTCATCAAGCTGAGCGACACGATCGCGGCGAGCGGCACGAAGCCGTGGTGCGCCGGCATCGAGTCCGGTGACGCCACCGGCTGGCCGGCCACCGACTGGATCGAGGACCTCATGCTGCGCATGACGTCGCCCGAGGTCTACGACCAGTGGACCACCCACGCCATCCCGTTCAACGACCCGCAGGTCGCTGGCGCGGTCGACAAGGCCGGCACCATCCTCAAGAACGAGAAGTACGTCAACGGTGGCTTCGGCGGCGTGAAGAGCATCGCCACCACCTCCTTCCAGGAGGCCGGCACGCCGATCACCGCGGGCAAGTGCGCGCTGCACCGCCAGGCGTCCTTCTACGCCAACCAGTGGCCGCAGGGCACCAAGGTGGCTGAGGACGGCGACGTCTTCGCGTTCTACTTCCCGGCCGTCGACCCGGCCAAGGGCAAGCCGGTGCTGGGTGGCGGCGAGTTCGTCACCGCCTTCGCCGACCGCCCCGAGGTCCAGGCGGTGCAGACCTACCTGGCCTCCGGCGAGTACGCCAACAGCCGCGCCAAGATCGGCGACTGGGTGTCGGCGAACAAGAAGCTCGACCTCAACAACGTCCCCAACCCGGTGGACAAGCTCTCCGTCCAGATCCTTCAGGACGAGAAGACCGTCTTCCGCTTCGACGGCTCGGACCTGATGCCGGCCGCGGTCGGTGCGGGCACCTTCTGGAAGGGCATGGTCGACTGGATCAACGGCAAGGACACCGCCACGGTCCTGAACGGCATCGAGAGCAGCTGGAAGTGATCTGACCCGATGGTCCGGCCCGCTCGCGCGGGCCGGACCATCGTCGGTCGATCCAACCCCTGAGGGAGGGTCGATGGAGTTCGACTTCGCGGAGGAACAGCCCAAGTTCCTCATGCTGATGTACGGGCTGATCGCTTTCGTCGCGGTGCTGGGCGGTCTGCTCCTGCTCCTCGACGCGGTGCCGGCCTGGTTCGCCCGCCGCCGGGAGGCGAGGCTGATCGCCGCCTCGGCGAGCGGTGCCCCCCTGCCCCGCCGGCGTAAGCAACGGGAGGGGCTCTTCGCGCTCTTCTTCCTGCTGCCGACGCTGCTGTTCCTTGTCGTCGGGCTGGTGGTGCCGGCGGTCCGCACCACCCTGCTCTCGTTCATGGACAAGGACAGCGTCAACTGGGTGGGACTGAGCAACTACGGCTGGATGTTCTCCGAGCCCTCGATCGTCCGGGTGCTGATCAACACCCTGATCTGGGTGCTCCTGGTGCCGCTGGTCGCCACCGCGTTCGGCCTGATCTACGCGGTGATGGTGGACCGGGTCCGGTTCGAGGCGGTAGCCAAGTCGCTGATCTTCCTGCCGATGGCGATCTCGTTCGTCGGCGCCACCATCATCTGGAAGTTCATCTACGCGTACCGGAGCGAGGACCAGGAACAGATCGGTCTGCTCAACCAGATCATGGTGAGCCTCGGCGCCGAGCCGAGGCAGTGGCTGCTCGACGCGCCACTGAACACCTTCCTGCTGATCGTGATCATGATCTGGATCCAGGCCGGCTTCGCCATGGTGGTGCTCTCCGCCGCCATCAAGGCCATCCCGGGGGACATCGTCGAGGCGGCCCGGCTGGATGGGGTCAGCCCGTGGCAGATGTTCTGGCAGATCACCATGCCGAGCATCCGGCCGGCGCTGATCGTGGTCATGGTGACGCTCTCCATCGCCACGCTCAAGGTCTTCGACATCGTCCGGACCGCCACCAACGGCAACTACGACACCAGCGTGATCGCGAACGAGATGTACAACCAGGCGTTCCGGTACGGCCAGCCGGGGCAGGGTTCCGCCCTGGCGGTCGTCCTCTTCGTCCTGGTCATCCCGATCGTGATCTACCAGATCCGCAACCTGCGTCAGCAGCGGGAGGGCTGAGATGACCACCGCCACGCCCACCGCCGGGACCGGCGTCCAGGCCCCCGGAAAGACCACCCGGGCCGGTCGCGTCCGCAAACGCCTGAACAGCCGCACGGCCACGCTGGTGTCGATCGTCATCGCGATGCTCTGGACGGTCCCGACCTTCGGCCTGTTCATCTCCTCCTTCCGGCCGGCGGACCAGATCAAGACCACCGGCTGGTGGACGTTCTTCAGGGACCCGCAGTTCACCCTGGAGAACTACCAGGAGGTGCTCTTCAGCAGCTCCTCCTCGGCCGGCCAGCTCGCCAGCTACTTCATCAACTCGCTGGTGATCACCATCCCGTCGGTGCTCTTCCCGACGGCGTTCGCGGCCCTGGCCGCGTACGCACTGGCCTGGATCAACTTCAAGGGGCGGGACTGGCTCTACATCGCGATCTTCGCGTTGCAGATCGTGCCGCTCCAGATGGCCCTGGTGCCGCTGCTGAAGTTCTTCTCCACCGGCGTCACCATCGCCGGCGTCCAGGTGCTCCCGGCCTGGGGCCTCGTGGACGAGCAGAAGTTCGCCCAGGTGTGGTTCGCGCACACCTGCTTCGCGCTCCCGTTCGCCGTGTACCTGCTGCACAACTTCATCTCGCAGCTGCCGGCGGACCTGATGGAGGCGGCCCGGGTCGACGGGGCCACCCACCCGAAGATCTTCCGCACCATCGTCCTGCCCCTGATCGCGCCCGCCCTGGCCGCGTTCGGTATCTTCCAGTTCCTCTGGGTCTGGAACGACCTGCTCGTCGCACTGATCTTCGCGGGCGGCGGCAACGAGGCGGCGCCGCTGACCGTCCGGCTCGCCGAGCTGGCCGGCACCCGGGGCAACGAGTGGCAGCGGCTCACGGCCGGCGCGTTCGTGTCGATCGTCGTACCGCTGATCGTGTTCCTGTCCCTCCAGCGCTACTTCGTGCGGGGTCTGCTCGCCGGCAGCGTCAAGGGTTGATCCGCTGTCCGCCGTCGCCGGTGAACCGGCGGCGGCGGACACGGGTCGGAGCGGGGGAGCAACGATGACGAAGATTGACGATGTCGCCCGCTTGGCCGGGGTCTCCACGGCCACCGTCTCCCGGGCGCTGCGCGGCCTCCCCACGGTCTCGGCCGCGACGCGGCGCCGCGTCCTCGCCGCCGCCGAGCAGCTCCAGTACGCGGTCTCGCCGAACGCCTCCCGGCTGGCCGGCGGGAAGACCGGCACCGTGGCCATCGTGGTCCCCCGGATCACCCGCTGGTTCTTCGGGACGGTCGTGGAGGCGGTCGAGGACTTCCTCGACCAGAACGGCTACGACCTGCTGCTCTACAACCTCGGTGGCCGCGAGCAGACCCGGCAGCGGGTACTGCGTACCGCCAGCCTGCACAAGCGGGTGGACGCGATCATCCTGGTCGCCACCCCGCTGCGCCCGACGGACGTGACCGCGCTGACCAAGCTGGACCTGCCGGGTGTGACCATCAGCTCCGGCAGCGGCGTGCCGGGCTGGCCCTACGTACGCATCGACGATGTGGCCGCGGCGCGGACCGCCACCCGGCACCTGCTCGACCTCGGCCACACTCGGATCGCGCACATCTCCGGCGACCCGGACGACGAGCTGGCCTTCACCACGCACCTGGACCGCCGACACGGCTACCAGGAGGCATTGCGGGCGGCCGGGATTCGGCCCGACCCGAGCCTGGACGTCGAGTCGCAGTTCACCATCGACGGTGGCATTCGGGCCACCGCCGAGCTGCTGGCCCGGGGCGAGCCGCCGACGGCGATCTTCGCCGCCTGCGACGAGATGGCGATGGGCGCGATGACCGCGCTGCGCGACGCCGGGCTGCGGGTGCCGCAGGACGTCAGCGTGATCGGCGTCGACGACCACGACCTGGCCGGCGTGCTCGGGTTGAGCACCATCGCCCAACCGGCGGCGGAGCAGGGGCTGCTCGCTGCCCGGATCCTGCTCGACCCGCTCGGCGTCCGCACCGCCGACCCGTACCCCGGAGTGGCGCCGCACCTGCGCGACGCGGTCGCCGACGGCGAGCCGCCGACGCCTTCGGTGATCCTGCCCACTCGGCTGGTGGTGCGGGAATCGACCGCGCCACCGCGGGCACACTGAACGGACCCGGCCGTCCGCGTGCCGGCCGGGAACGACCGCCCGCTCGGCGGACGGCCATGGCTCGACACAGGGGAGAAGGCTCTGAACACCGACGCGACGCAGCAGGAACCGGCCGGCGGCCCCGCCGTGGGCTGGTGGACCGAAGCCGTCATCTACCAGATCTACCCGCGTTCGTTCGCCGACTCCGACGGCAACGGCATCGGCGACCTCCCCGGCATCACCGCCCGTCTCGGCCACCTCGCCGAGCTGGGGGTCGATGCGATCTGGCTGTCGCCGTTCTACCCGTCCCCCCAGGCGGACGCCGGCTATGACGTGGCCGACTACCGCGATGTCGACCCACTCTTCGGCACCCTCGCGGACGCCGACGCGATGATCGCCGAGGCGAAGGCGCGCGGGCTGCGGGTGATCGTCGACCTGGTCCCCAACCACACCTCGTCGGCCCACCGCTGGTTCCAGGCGGCCCTCGCCGCCGGGCCGGGCAGCCCCGAGCGGCAGCGCTACGTCTTCCGGGACGGCCACGGCCCGCAGGGCGCCGAGCCGCCGAACGACTGGCAGAGCGTCTTCGGGGGCCCGGCCTGGACCCGGCTGCCGGACGGCCAGTGGTACCTGCACCTCTTCGACGCCGGCCAGCCGGACCTGAACTGGGACAGCCCCGAGGTGCACGCCGAGTTCCTGGACATCCTCCGGTTCTGGCTGGACCGGGGCATCGACGGCTTCCGGGTCGACGTGGCGCACGGCCTGGTCAAGCAGGCCGACCTCGCCGACTGGCAGGAGCCACAGGAGATCCTCTCCGGCAACGAGGTGGACAAGCCGCGCCCGCCGATGTGGGACCAGGACGGCGTGCACGAGATCTACCGGGACTGGCGACGGCTGCTCGACGGGTACGACGGGGAGCGCATCCTGGTCGCCGAGGCGTGGGTGGAGCCGGCCGAGCGGCTGGCCCGCTACGTCCGGCCCGACGAGATGCACCAGGCGTTCAACTTCGAGTACCTGCTCGCCTCCTGGACCGCTCCCGCCCAGTACGCGGTGATCACCCGCTCGCTGGAGGCCACCGACGCGGTGGGTGCCCCCACCACCTGGGTGCTCTCCAATCACGACGTGGTCCGGCACGCCTCCCGGCTGGGCCTGCCGGTCGGCACCCCCCGGCCCAACGGCATCGGCATCGGCGACCCGCAGCCCGACGCGGCGCTCGGCCTGCGCCGGGCCCGGGCGGCCACCCTGCTGATGCTGGCCCTACCCGGCTCCGCGTACCTCTACCAGGGCGAGGAGCTGGGGCTGCCGGAGCACACCACGCTGCCCGACGAGGTCCGACAGGACCCGACCTGGGAGCGCAGCGGACACACCGAGCGGGGCCGGGACGGCTGCCGGGTGCCGATCCCGTGGGAGGCCGACGCCCCGTCGTACGGTTTCGGGCCGACCGACGCGAGCTGGCTCCCCCAGCCTCCGAGCTGGGCCGAGTACGCCCTCGACCGGCAGCGCGGGGTGCCCGGCTCGACGTACGAGCTGTACCGGACCGCGCTGCGGCTGCGCCGCGAGCACCAGCTGGGCGCGGGTGCCCTGCGCTGGCTCTCCTCCGGCGACGAGGTGCTCACCTTCACCAACGGCGGGCTCACCGTGCTGACCAACTTCGGCGCCGCTCCGGTGCCGCTGCCGGCCGGTGCCGAGGTCCTGGTCGCCAGCGCCCCGCTCGACGACAACGACGCCGTCCCCACCGACGTCACGGTCTGGTACCGCGCCTGATCTCGACCACACCCGCCGGTCCCGCCCTCGGGTCGGGGCCGGCGGGTAGGGCGACCGATCGTCTCGGCGCGGGTCGGCGCGGGTCGGGCGCCCGGCGACCGGCATCTTGCTGTTCGCCTCCTACAAACTTGATGACGTGGATGGATCAGCGGACAGATCCGCCGCCCCTGCGGCCTCCGGCTTCCGCGCGCAGGCTTCCGCGTCCCCGGCTACCGGCTTCCTCAGGCTTCCGCGCTTCCGGCTACCGGGCTCTTCGGGCTTCCGCGCTTCCGGCTACCGGGCTCCTCGGGCCTCCGCGCTTCCGGCTGCCGGGCTCCTCGGGCCTCCACTTCCCGGCTGAATCGTTTACGGCATCAAGTTCGTAGCGTGTCACGCACATCCCCCCAGCTGGCCGAATGCCGCCCCGCTCGCCGGACCTGCCGGATCGGGCGGCCGGGCCGGATGCCGTAGCGGAGACGCGAGGCAGCTCAGAGGCGATCGGCGCGGGTGTGCAGGAGGTCGTGCACCTGCGCGATGTCGCGGGGCGAGGTACGGGCGGCGAGCCAGTACATGACGCCGGTCGGGATGAAGAAGAGCTGGAACGCGGCCAGCCCGACGGCGTAGTTGAGCGGCGGCGGGAAGGCGGCCCGCAGCCCTTGGAAGACCACCCCGACCAACCCGTTGCCGGCCGCCCGGCCGACCCCGTTGACCAGGTTGCCGAGACTGTAGACGGTGCCGCGGTGCTCGGGCGGGTTGACGTCGGCGATCAGCGCGAACCAGTTCGGCGAGTTGGCCGAGGTGAGCGCGAGGGCCAGCACCGCGGTCAACAGGCTCAGCCCGACCGTGGGCTCGGTGACCACGCTGGCCAGCACCGCCGCGATCACCGCGCCGGAGCTGCCCTCGTTGGGCACGTCGATCCGGATCGGCACGAAGAACAGGACCAGGTAGAACGGCACGGCCGCGAGGATGCCCACCGCCGCGACCAGCGCCCGCCCGCTCGGCCTGCGCCGTTGGAGCGCGTCGCCGGCCAACCCGCCCAGGATCGAGAACACCCCGCCGAGCTGGAACAGCGTGGCGAAGACGCTGCCCACCACCACGGCGGTGGTCGGCGAGTAGCCCTGCGCCTCGGCCCGCTGGGCGAAGAGCACCGGCAGCCAGACCAGCGAGCCGAACGCCGCCTGCGCGGTCAGCCCCTGCAGGATCAGCCAGCGGTTGGTCCGCCGGGCCAGGATCCGGGGCAGGTCAGCCCGGCTGATCCGATAGTCGTACTCGGCGCCCGCGTCGAGCGCCGTGGCCAGCTCCGGCTCGCTCTGTCCGCGCCGGATGTCGTACGTGAACACGTAGGCCACGGTGGCGACCAGGCCGACCACGGTGAGCGCCAGGAACGGCCGCCGCCAGTCGGTGGCGCCGAGGATGCCGCCGGTGAGCGTGCCGGCGAGCGTGCCGACGCCCTGCGACAGGCCCCAGAAGCTCATCACCAGTCCCCGGCGGCGAGGCGAGATCAGGTCGGTGACCACCGAGTAGCCGACCGAGCCGACCGCACCCAGCCCGATCGCGGCGACGAGCTGGGCGGCGAGGAACGCCGGGTACTGGTGCGCGAGCGCGCTGCCGCCGGTGCCGGCCGCCCAGATCAGCGTGCCGACCATCAGCAGCGGCTTGCGGTTGGTGCGGTCGCCCACGTACGCCCAGGCCACCGCGGCGACCGCGCTGACCAGGAAGCTGACCGCGGTCACCAGACCGAGGAGCCGCTGCGGCACGCCCAGCGCGCCGGAGATCGGCCCGTACAGCGGCGGGACCAGGCCGATCGCCACGTTGTCCAGCGAGGCGAGCACCACGAACACGACCACGCTGTAGAACCGGTGAGCCGCGTTGCCGCGCCAGGAGATCGTCGTGCCGCTCATGACCGGCAGCCAACCAGGCAGAGATCACGACCGGATGACGACCCCGCCCCGCTCAGAGGTAGCCGCCGATCTCGGCCGGCACCGCGCCGGCCGGAGTCGTCCCGGAGCGCAGCGCGTACAGCTCGGCCAGGGTGGCGCCCTGCGGCGGAATCCCGGCCGAGGTGCCGAGCCAGTCGGTCGCCTCCGGGTAGGACAGCGGACCCACCTCGATCCGGGCCAGGCAGCGCCCGGGGCGGACGACGGCCGGGTGCAGCCGGGACAGGTCCTCGTTGGTGGTGATCGCCACCAGCACGTCCCGGCCCTGGCCGAGCAGCCCGTCGGTGAGGTTGAGCAGCCGGGACAACGCCTGCCCGGTCGCCTGCTTGGCCTCGCCCCGGATCAGCTCGTCGCAGTCCTCCAGGATCAGCAACCGCCAGCGGCGCCCCGTACCGCCCTCCTCGTCGTCGTCTCCCACCGCGATGTCGGAGAGGTAGGCGGCGTCGCTGAAGAGAACGTCCGGGTCGAGGACGGCGTCGACCTGGCACCAGTCGCGCCATTGCCCGGCGAGCGCGCGCAGCGCGGTGGTCTTGCCGGTGCCAGGCGCGCCGTGCAGCAGCACCAGCCGGCCCGAGACGGCCTCCGGGGTGGCGGCCATCAGCGCGTCCAGGGCGGTACGCGCTGCCGCCGCGTAGTTGTGCCGGATCGCCGTCCACTCCGGAGCGACGATCGGCCGGAGGTCTCTGCGGGCACCGCGGCGCGGGTCGTGGTGCCAGAACCCGATCCGGCCGGTGTCGGGTTCCTCGGGCTCGGCGGCACCCTCGACGATCCGGTCCAGGGCCGCCTGCCCGACGTCGTCGCTCACCGCGGTCACGGTCACCTCGGCGTCCCGCCCGTTCCAGGTGACCACCCGGGCGGTCCAACCTTCGCCGTCGAGCAGCCGGTACCGCCGCCGATTCTCGATGGCGGTACGCAGCACCCGCGCGTCGGTGGGGGTCAGCGCCGCGTCGCGGCGCAACCGGGACAGCCGGACGGTCCGCGCCCAGGGGTGCCGACCGGTGACGAAGTCCGCCAGCGCCAGCGCGTCCACCACGTCGCAGGGGGTGTCGGCGTCGTCGTACTGGAGGACGGAGGGCAGGGTGGCGTCGGCCGGGACGGTTCGCATCACTAGATCATCGTCAGCACCGGCGCCACCCGTACAGCCGTTTACCCCCCGTCGACGCCGAGCCGGTTGACGACGTGCCCGCGGGCCTGCGCGTAGCGCTCACGGATCGCCGGAACGGGCTCGGCGACGTACTCCCCGGTGTCGCCGAGGGCCCACGCCGGTGGCGCCGTGCCGCCCAGGGCGACCCAGGCGGCCTGGCGGGCGGCGCCGTCGGCGACGTACTCGCCGGGCGGTGGCACCACCACGGGCCGGCCGAAGACCTGCGGCGCGATCCGCCGCACCGCCGCGGAGCGCGACCCGCCGCCGACCAGGATGATCCGTCGGGCGGTGGCGCCCTGCGCGGTGAGCGCGTCGAGCCCGTCGGCGAGCGCGCAGAGCATGCCCTCGACGGCGGCCCGGGCCAGGTGGGCCGGCCCGGCGGTGCCCAGGGTGAGGCCGTGCAGCGACCCGGTGGCGGTGGGCCGGTCCGGGGTCCGCTCCCCCTCCAGGTACGGGATCATGACCAGCCCGTCCGCGCCGGGCGGGGCGGCCAGGGCCAGCTCGCTCAGCGCGTCCAGGTCGACCCGGAGCAACGCCGCGGCGGCGTCGAGCACCCGGGCCGCGTTGAGCGTGCAGACCAGCGGCAGGAACCGGCCGGTGGCGTCGGCGAAACCGGCGACCGCGCCGGTGGGGTCGGCGGCGGGCGTGTCCGCCACCGCGAAGACCGTGCCGGAGGTGCCGATCGAGACGACCACGTCACCCGGGCCGGCCCCGACGCCGAGCGCCGCGGCGGCGTTGTCCCCGGTCCCAGGGCCGAGCGGAACGTCGCCGGTCGCGGTACCGGACCCCGCCACCCCGGCCAGCGCCGCCGGATGCAGCAGCCCCGCCGGCTCTGCCGGGCCGAGCACCGCCGGCACCTGGATCCGCCGCCCGAAGGCGCGTTCCAACAGGTCGAGGCGGTACGTGCCGGCCCCCGGCGACCAGTAGCCGGTCCCGCTGGCGTCGCCCCGGTCGGTGCGCAGCGCGTCCAGGCCGGGAGCGCCGGCCAGCCGCCAGGTGAGCCAGTCGTGCGGCAGGCAGACCGCCGCCACCCGGTCGGCGTTGGCCGGCTCGTGTCGGGCCAACCAGCGCAGCTTGGTGGCGGTGAAGCTGGCCACCGGCACGGCACCCGTCGCCTCGGCCAGGAACCGGCGGCCGGTCTCGCCGCCACCGGCCTCCGCGATCAGCTCGTACGCGGCGTCGGCGGAACGGGTGTCGTTCCACAGCAGCGCCGGGCGGACCACCTGCCCCGCCTCGTCCAGGCAGACCATGCCGTGCTGCTGGCCGGCGACCGAGACGGCGGCGACGTCGGCCAACCCGCCGGCGTCCGCGACGGCCGCCAGCAGGGCGTCCCACCAGGCGTTCGGGTCGACCTCGGTGCCGTCGGGATGCGGTGCGCGGCCCTGCCGGACCAGCGCTCCCGTCTCCGCGTCCCGGACGACCACCTTGCAGGACTGGGTCGACGAGTCGATGCCGGCGACGAGCGGCATGGCGGCCCGCCTCAGCGTGCGCCGAGCAGGTGCTCGACGGCGAGCTGGTTGAGCCGGACGAAGCCGTAGCCCTTCGCCCCGGCCGCCTCCGGGTCGAACTCCTCGAACGCGGAGCGGTCGGCGAGCAGTCCGGCGTAGCCTTCGCCGGGGTTCAGCGTCGGCGTGCTCAGGTCGGTGACCTGGCTGGCCGCGAGGGCCTCGGCCACCTCCGGGTCGGCCCGGAACGCCGCGGCCCGCTCCTTGAGCAGCAGGTACGTGCGCATGTTCGCCGCCGCCGACGCCCACACCCCGGTCATGTCCTCGGTGCGCGAGGGCTTGTAGTCGAAGTGCCGCGGCCCGTCGTACGCGGGGCCGCCGTTCGGGCCGCCGTGCTCCAACAGGTCGACCAGGGCGAACGCGTTGACCAGGTCGCCGTGGCCGAAGACCAGGTCCTGGTCGTACTTGATGCCGCGCTGGCCGTTGAGGTCGATGTGGAACAGCTTGCCCTGCCAGAGCGCCTGGGCGATGCCGTGTGCGAAGTTCAGCCCGGCCATCTGCTCGTGGCCGACCTCGGGGTTGAGCCCGACCATGTCGGGGTGGGCCAGGGTGGAGATGAACGCCAGGGCGTGCCCGACGGTGGGCAGCAGGATGTCGCCGCGCGGCTCGTTCGGCTTGGGCTCGACGGCGAAGCGCAGGTCGTAGCCGCGGTCGACGACGTACTGGCAGAGCAGGTCGACGGCCTCCCGGTAGCGGTCCAGCGCGGCGCGGACGTCCTTGGCCAGGTCGTACTCGGAGCCCTCCCGGCCGCCCCACATCACGAAGGTGCGGGCGCCCAGCTCGGCGGCGAGGTCGACGTTGCGCAGCACCTTGCGCAGCGCGTACCGGCGTACGTCACGGTCGTTGCTGGTGAAGCCGCCGTCCTTGAAGACCGGGTGGGTGAAGAGGTTGGTGGTGACCATCGGCACGACCAGGCCGGTCTCGTCGAGCGCCTTGCGGAACCGGGTCAGCTGGGCGTCCCGGGTGGCGGCGTCCGCGCCGAAGGGGACCAGGTCGTCGTCGTGGAAGGTGATCCCGTACGCGCCGAGCTCGGCGAGCCGGTGCACCGCCTCGACCGCGTCCAGTTCCGGCCGGGTGGCGTCGCCGAACGGGTCGCGGGCCGGCCAGCCGACCGTCCAGAGACCGAAGGAGAACTTGTCGGCGGGGGTGGGACGGGGCGCCATGGCAGACCTCCGGGGTGTCGTCCGCAATTTGTTCAGTGGTTGAATTAAATGGCGACGCTGTGGCAGTGTCAAGGGGTGACCAGCGCCAGCACCACCGGGGCGGTCCGGCAGGGCAGCCTCCGCGAGCTCAACCTCGCGGTGGTGCTCCGGCGGATCGCCGCCGCCGACCGACCGCCCTCCCGGGCCGAGCTCGCCGCCGACACCGGGCTGACCCGGGCCACCGTCTCCGCCGTCGTCGACGACCTGATCGCCGGCCGGCTGGTCGCCGAGGCGGAGCCCGCCCCCCGTACCGGGGCCGGACGGCCGGCCCGCGGCCTGGTACTGGCCATGGACGGCCCGGCCGGGCTCGGGCTGGAGATCAACGTCGACTACCTGGCCGCCTGCGTGGTCGACCTGAGCGGCGCGGTACGCCACCACCTGGTGCGCCGCGCCGACCTGCGCCCGGTCACTCCCGCCGCCGCCCTGGACCGGCTCGCCGGGCTGGCCGCCGAGGCCCGCGCCGCGGCCGTACGCGACGGGCTGACCCTGGCCGGCGCGGCGCTGGCCGTGCCGGGCCTGGTCGGCGAGGGCGGCCTGGTCCGGCTCGCCCCCAACCTGGGTTGGCGGGACGTGGACGTCCCCGGGCTGCTCGCCGGGCATCCGCTCGCCGAGCCGGTCGACGGCATCCCGCCGCTGGTGGTCGACAACGAGGCCAACCTGGCCGCCCTCGGTGAGCTGCACGCCGGCCCTCCGGGATCCGCCAGCTTCCTGCACATCTCCGGCGAGATCGGCATCGGTGCCGGGATCGTGCTCGACGGGGTGCTCTACCGGGGGGCGCGCGGCTGGAGCGGCGAGATCGGTCACCTCCCGGTGCACCCGGAGGGGCGCCCCTGCCGCTGCGGCGGCCAGGGCTGCCTGGAGCGGTACGCGGGCCAGGAGGCGATCCTGGCCGCCGCCGGACTGGCCGGCGCGGAGCTGCCCGCCGACACGGCCGCGACCCGGCTGGCGGACCTCGCCGGAGCCGGCGACCCGGCCATCCTGACCGCCCTGGCGGACGCCGGAACCGCCCTCGGGGTGGCCGTGGCGGGCGTGGTGAACCTGCTGGATCTGGACACCGTGGTGCTCGGCGGCGGCTACGCCCCGCTCGCCCCGTGGCTCTCCCCACCCGTGGTCGCCGAGATCTCCCGGCGGGTGCTCACCGCGGCGTGGGCGCCGGTCACCGTACGCCCGGCGGCCCTCGGCGCGCAGTCCGCGGCGGTCGGCGGGGCCGCCTCGGTGGTCCGCCGGATCGTCGACCGGCCGGTCGGCTGGCTGGCCCGGGCCGGGTGATCCGCTGGGCGTGGCGGTAGCGCCGGCGTGACGGCTCAGGCGGTGCGGGCCACCGGAGGCTCGCCGGGAGACGCCGGGCGCGCGGTCTCCCCCGGCTCGGTCAGCGGGTCACCGGCCCGCTCACCCGATGTCTGGAGCACCGGCCAGCCATCCGCGGCGCCGGCCTCACCGCGCCGGGCGACCTCGTCGAACTCGCGCATCCCGCGCAGCAGCGCGGCGCGCCCCTCCGCGCTCATCCCGGCCAGGATCCGGTCCAGCCGGTGCCGCCGGTCGGCCCGCAACTCGGCGAGGAGCCGGGCCGCCGCCGGGGTCAGGTGCAGGGAGATCTCCCGCCGGTCGTACCGGCCCGGCTCCCGCTCCAGCATCCCGGCCGCCACCAGCCGGTCGCAGAGCCGGCTGGCCGAGGAGAGCAGCATGTCGGTCAGCGTGGCGAGGCGGCGGAGGTTGATCCCGTCGTACTGCTCGACGACCATGACCGCACGCAACTGGGCGCTGGAGAGCCGACTCGTGGTCCGCTCCCGGGCCGCCTCCCAGACAGCCAGCAGGGTTCCCGCCGCCTCGTCCAGAGCGGCGGCCATACTCGCATCAGGTCCGTAAGGACCGCGTTCTTCGGCCATGGTGCGCCCGAGACTACCCGGCGTACCAGGCCGGCGACCTGTGCAAAGGAGCAAAGATGAGCGGACCGGAGGATCGGGCGCGCCGGACCCTCGCCGACGCCCCGGCGGACCTGCTGCTCGACCGGCTCGCCGCCGAGTTGGCGCAATCGTGCGGAATCACCAGCGCCGAGCTCTACCAGGTCGACTACCGGCTGGCCGGGCTGCTGCCGTTGGGCGGTGGCGAGCCGATCACCGGCCCCGGCCACCCGGCCTGGCGCTGCTTCGACCACCAGGAGCCCGTGGTGTCGGACGGCACCGGCTGGTTCCCGGTCGGGATGCGGGGCGAGCGGCGCGGGGTGCTCCGGCTGTCGCCGCTGCCGGCCGACCCAGCCGCGCTCGGGGAGCTGGACGCGATCGCCACCGCGCTCGGCCACGAGCTGGCCGCGGTGGCCGCCAGCACGGACGTCTACCTCACCGCCCGGCGCACCCGACGGCTGACGCTGGCCGCCGAGATCCAGTGGGAGCTGCTGCCCGGTCGCAGCCGGATCCGACCGTCGTTCAGCCTGGCCGGCCAACTGGAGCCCGCGTACGCGGTGCGCGGGGACGGCTTCGACTGGTCCGACGACGGCCACCGGCTCTGGCTCTCGGTGATCAACGGCTCGGGCGAGGGGGTGGCCGCGTCCATGCTCACGTCGCTGGCCACCCACGCGCTGCGCAACGCTCGCCGCGCCGACCTGGGGCTGGCCGACCAGGCCGCCCTGACCGACCAGGCGATCTACGCGCTGCACCGGGGCGAGCAGCACCTTTCCGCGCTGCTGCTGGAGCTGGACCTGGCGACCGGGACGATGACCGTGGTCGACGCGGGCTCGCCCCGCCTGCTGCGGCTGCGCGACGGCGAGGTGTCCGAGCAGGTGCTGGAGAAGCAGTTCCCGCTCGGCATGTTCGAGGGTACGGACTACCAGGCGCAGCAGTTCCAGCTGCGGCGCGGGGACCGGCTGTTCGTGGTCAGCGACGGGGTCGTCGACGCCGTGGCCAATCAGGTCAAGTACGGCGAGACGGCGTTGGACCGCTTCCTGCGGCGCACCGGGCCGATGGAGCCGCTGGACGCGGTGCGGTCGCTGATCGGCGACCTGCGCGCCTACGTCGGCGGCGACCTGGTCGACGACGCGGTGGTGGTCTGCCTGGACTGGCTCGGCCCGCAGCCCTGACCTCCGGCGGCCCTGACCTCCCGGCGGCGCCGGCGGCGGGGGTCGCCGGCTCAGTACGCGCCGCGGCTGTTGACCACCGCGCCGAAGGTCTTCCAGAGGATGGTCAGGTCGGCGGCGAGCGACCAGTTCTCCACGTAGTAGAGGTCGAGCCGGATGCCGTCCTCCCAGCTCAGGTCCGACCGGCCGCTGACCTGCCAGAGGCCGGTCATGCCGGGCTTCACCAGCAGGCGGCGGGCCACGTCACCGTCGTACCGGGCCACCTCGGAGGGGAGCGGCGGGCGGGGGCCGACCAGGCTCATCTGGCCGAGCAGCACGTTGGCGAGCTGGGGCAGCTCGTCCAGGGACCACTTGCGCAGCAGCTTGCCGACCCGGGTCACCCGCGGGTCGTCGCGCATCTTGAACATCAGGCCGTCGGTCTCGTTGCGCGCGGCCAGCTCGGCCAGCAGGGCGTCGGCGTTGACCACCATGGTGCGGAACTTGAAGACGCCGAACTCCTTGCCGCCCTGGCCGACCCGGACCTGGCGGAACAGCACCGGCCCCCGGCTGTCCAGCTTGATGGCGAGCGCGATCACCACCAGCAGGGGCAGCAGCAGGAGCAGCGCCACCAGCGACACCGAGCGGTCGACCAGTCCCTTGACCAGCTTCCGCGCGCCCCGGAACTCGGGCGCCTCGACGTGGATCAGCGGCAGGCCGGCGACCGGGCGGGTGTGGATGCGGGGGCCGGCGACGTCGGTCAGCGCCGGGGCCACGACCAGGTCGACCCCGGTGCCCTCCAACTGCCAGCCGAGCCGGCGCAACCGGGTCGCGGTCAGCTCACCGGAGGCGGTGACCGCCACGGTGTCCGCGCCGATCGCGGTGGCCGCCTCCGGGATGCCCCGGAACGAACCGACCACCGGCACGTCGCCCAACCGCTGCGGCACCGGGGCGAGCAGCGCGTCCGGGATGCAGGCGCCGACGACCTGGTAGCCGGCGTACGGCTCGCGGCGCAGGGTGTGCACCAGCTCCAGGACGTGCGCGGTGTCGCCGACCACCAGCACCTTGCGGGACCAGCCGGCGCTCCGTTCGCGGGCGCGGTGCAGCCGCTTGCGGGCGGCGAACCGGGCCACCTCCAGGCCGAGCGTGCCGACCGCGAACGAGATGGCCAGGAAGCCCCGGGAGACCCCGAAGTCGACGATGTACCCGGTGATCGCGATGCCGCCGGCCAGCCGCAGGCTCGCCGA
Organism: Micromonospora sp. SL4-19; assembly: GCF_047921475.1. Classification (NCBI taxonomy): domain Bacteria; kingdom Bacillati; phylum Actinomycetota; class Actinomycetes; order Micromonosporales; family Micromonosporaceae; genus Micromonospora; species Micromonospora sp. SL4-19. Next base: position 45,436 of record NZ_JBLROB010000011.1, on the reverse strand, counting down.
GCTGATCCGCCGGTACTCGTCGGCGCCGTAGCCGAGCACCCGGTCGTCGTAGCAGCGCATCGCCTTCAGCGAGACCAGCCAGACGAGCAGCAGCGCGGGCGCGACCACCCCGTACGGGACCTTCGAGCCGCTCGGCTCCAACTCACCGAAGCGGGCGACGTACCCGACGACGATGGCCCCCGCCAGCACAGCGGTGTCCAGCACCACCAGGGACCGGACGTAGGCGCGCTCCGCGGCGCGCTTCGCCGAACTGGCGCGATCGCCGCCCGATCGCGACGGCGTCCTGGTAGGGGTCAACAGCGTCGCCGAGGTCACCGGCTCTCCCCACTTCGCTCAGGCCGACCCCCGCACCGTACAGCCCCGCTGGGGACCGGCGGCCGGAGCACCCGGACATCTTGCCTCGAAAATCATGGACGGCGATCGCTTCGGACGTATTGCCGTCAGTGTTCCGACCCGCCGGGCCGGGAAGCGGCCGCCGCACCGGGTCTCCCCGGCGCGGCGGGCCGCGTTCGCTGAGTGGCGAATCAGCGCGGCGCCGGCGGCCGCAGCGCGATCGCCTGCAGGAAGATCTCACCGATCTTGGTCGGATCGACGGTGACGAACGGTCGACCGCCGGTCACCTCCGTGATCGGCTCAAGCTCCGCCCGACTGACGTCGTTCCCGATCCCGATGATGATCACCTGAACCGGTTGCTCCGGATCGCGGAGCTTCTTCAGCTGGGCGATCAGCTCCTTCTGGGAGATGCCGTTGGCGTCGTCGTTCTTGCCGTCGGTGAAGAGCACGACCGAGTTGACCTTGCCCGGCTCCCAGTCCTCCTGGACCTTCTTGTACGCCGCCAGCAGCGTGTCGTAGAGGCCGGTGTCGCCCTTCGACGGCTTGACCGAGGCGAGGCCCTTCCGCAACGCGTTCCGGTTGGTCGACAGCGGCTTGATCTCGACGACCTCCCGGTAGTCGAGCGGGCCGTTCAGGTTGGTGGAGAAGATCCACAGACCAATCGCCCAGGAGTCGTCGAAGAGCTCGAGGCCCTGGTTCGCGGCTCGGACCGTCACCTCCTGCCGGGTGGCGCCGTTGGCGGTCGCCACCTTCGTCGACATGGAGCCGGAGACGTCGATGACGCAGAGCATGCGGCCGGACTGGGTGGCGACCGACCAGGTGCTGGTGGCCTTCTGGATGGCGACCGGGTCCAGGTCCGCCGCGCCGCCCTGGCCGGTCGGTGTGGCCCCGCCGCCCGCCGGGCTCGGCGCGCCCTGCGGCGCGTTGAACCCCTCGCCCCAGTTACCGTCGGGCCCGCGCAGCGACTGCGCGGCCAGCCGGTTTCGGAAGCCCGGGGTGGTCAGCACCTCGAACAGCATCTTCGCGGCGGACGCCTTGGCCGGCTCGACACCGGGCAGCACCGCGAACGGGTAGTCCAGCGGCGCCGGCGGCGGGCCCTCCAGGTAGAGCGCGGCCAACTTGATCGGCGGCTTGGCGCTGTTGTAGGAGATGACGTCCTCTTCGGACAGCGCCGCGGCGCCCAGGGCGCTGGCGATGGCCGTCGGGTCGTTCGAGCGGGGGAACCGCGCGAGCAGGTCCTGCCGGAGCGAGGAACGGTTGGTCGCAAGCTGCCGAAGCGCCCCGATCATCGCCTCCTGCGCCTGGGCGGGGGAGGAGCCGGGACGACTGGCCGCGGCGGTCAGCGAGAGCAGCCCGGACAGGCCGGCCGCGTCCCGGGTCGGCTCGACGATGCCGGCGTGCAGCGGCTTGCTGCTGGTGATCTGGTTGAGCAGGTCGGCCCAGGTCAGCTTCTTGTCCGGCCAGCCGACCCGGGAGGCCACCGGCTCGGGCATCGCGACCACCACCGGGCTGCGGGCGATCGAGGTGCCGTTGGTCGGGCCGAGGGCGGTGGCGCCGCCGCTCTTGAGTCGCAGCAGCCAGGTGGACGAGTCCGGCACCCAGACGTCCGGCGTCACCGCCGTGCCGCTGGCCTGCCCGACGCCGGCCAGGGTGGCGCCGTGCTTGCTCGCCACCGCGGCGGCCACGTCGACCGACTCGGCGCCGGTGACGGTCACGGCGACGCAGGTGCCGCCCACCGCCGCCCCGTTGGCGACCCACTGGTCGGCCGCCGCCTTGATCGCCGGCTCAATCTCCGTGGCGGCAGCGACGGAGAGCTGGATCCGCCCGGAGCAAGACGGCCCCGTCAGCTGCTGGTAGCCGAACCAGGAGACGGCTACGACGGCGACGAGCGCGATGACCGCCGCGGCGGCACCTGCCCCTCGGAGACGTGAACGCATGCGATGGCGGCCAGACACGGTGACCATCCTGCGTATCTCGTGACGGTACTGCCACATCCGTTCGGCCGAAAGTTACGCAGGAGAAACAGTTGACCACCCAATCACTACGCTGAGCGTTCTGTCAGTGATCGCCGGTGATCGTCGTCTACTGGGGAGTGGCCTACATTACTCCGTCACGGCCGGACGCACGTCGGGCTCGCCACCGGCACCGGCTCCCCCACCGGCTCCGGCACCCCGGTGTCGGGGTCGACCCGGAAGATCCTGATCATGTCGGCCCGCTCGTCGGCGACGTAGAGGTGCGCGCCCGCCAGGGCGAAGTGCCGGGGCCACTCCCCGCCGGTGTCGACCTCGGCCACCAGCTCGGGCATCGCGCCGGCCAGCGCGAAGACGGCCACCGTGCCCACCCCCCGGTTGCCGACATAGAGGAAGCGGCCGTCGGGCCCGACGCCGACCTCGGAGGGCTGGACGTGCCCGACCCGCCCGCTCGCGTCCACCCGGACCCGCTGGTGCAGCCCGTCGACGGTCAGGTCGTAGCCGGTGACGGTCGCGTCCAGCTCGCCGACCAGCCAGCAGCGCCGCCCGTCCGGGTCCCGGACCAGGTGTCGCGGCCCGGTGCCGGCCGGCGTACGCAGCCGCGGGGCACGCGGCACCAGCCGGCCGGAGGCGGCGTCGAGGTCGTACCGGTAGACCGAGTCGGTGCCCAGGTCGACGGCGAGCAACGGCCCGCCGTCCGGGTCGGGCGAGACCATGTGGCAGTGTGCGCTGTCCTGCCGTTGCGGGTCGGCGCCGTGCCCCTCGTGTCGGACCAGGTCGCTGCGCTCCCCCGGTACGCCCTCGGCGTCCAGCGGGAACACGGCCACACTGCCATCGCCGTAGTTGGCCACGAAAAGGTGCCGCCCGTCCGGGGCGACCGCCAGGTGACAGGGCTCGACGCCGCCGGTCAGCCGGACGTCGAGCGGGTCGAGATCGCCGTCCGGGGCGACCCGGAAGGCGCTGACCTGCCCCTCGGGCAACTCGTTGACCGCGTAGAGCACGGGCAACGCCGGGTGCCGGACCAGGAACGACGGCGACGGGGTGACCGCCACCGTGCCGAGCACGGTCAGCTCCCCCGACACCGGGTCACGGCGCGCGGCGACGATGCCCTCGGCCCGCCCGTCCGTCTCCGCCGTGTAGCCACCGATGTGGACGATCGCCTCCTGCGCGGTCAACGGTCCCACCCTTCGCCGAGTCCTCCGTCGATCCAACCAGAGGCGGGCCCGGGCGGCCGGCCGGTTGGTCGGGTCACCACCCGTACCGGTTCCGGACGGCGAGCCCGGGGCGCTCCGCGCGTCGTGCCCGCCCGGGCCACCGCCGGCCCGGCCGGGTCAGCCCACCGGCACCGGCTCACCGCGCCGCCGGGCGACGTGCTCGACCAGCGAGATCAGCACCAGCTTCCCGGACTGCCGGTCCCGGACGTCACAGAGCACCAGCGGCACTTCCGGGTCCAGGTCCAGCGCGTCGCGTACCGCCTCCAGGCTGAACCGCCGGGCCCCGTCGAAGCAGTTCACCCCCACCACGAACGGGATGCCGCGCTGCTCGAAGTAGTCGATCGAGGGGAAGCAGTCCGCCAGCCGGCGGGTGTCGGCGAGCACCACCGCGCCGAGAGCACCGAAGGCCAACTCGTCCCAGAGGAACCAGAACCGGTCCTGCCCCGGGGTGCCGAAGAGGTAGACCTGCAGGTCGTCGTTGATGGTGATCCGGCCGAAGTCCATCGCGACCGTGGTGGTGGACTTTCCCTCCACCCCGGAGACGTCGTCGGTGCCGATGCCGGCCCCGGTCAGCACCTCCTCGGTCTGCAGCGGCCGGACCTCGCTCAACGCGCTCACCAGCGTCGTCTTGCCAGCCCCGAAACCGCCGGCGATGAGGATCTTCAGGGCCAGCGGGACCCGCGGCGCCGCCGCCGCCCGGTCAGAGCGCACGGAGTCCATTGACCACCGCCTTGAGGATGTTGTCGTCGGGCAGGTGTGCGGCGGTCGGCGGCTGGCGCACCGCGACGAGCCCGCGGGCGATCAGGTCGCCGAGAAGCACGCGGACCACGCCGACGGCGAGGTCCAGGTCGGCGGCGAGGTCGGCCACCGCGGCCGGCCGCCGGGCCAGCTCGACCAGGCGCCGGTGCTCCGGCTGAAGACCCGGCTGGCCGGCCGCGTCGGCCGCCGGGGCGGCCAGCACGAACGCCACCAGGTCGAAGCCGCCGACCGGCGGTCGCACCCGGCCACCGGTGAGGGTGTACGGACGGACGACCGGGCCGGCGGCGGCGTCCAGCCACTCATGCGGGGAGCCCGGCGCCTCAGCCCGCATCGAGCGCCCCCGACGCCGTCCGGGTCGGAATGCTCAGGTTCTCCCCGACCCGGATCACCAGCATCGCCATCTCGTACGCCACCAGGCCGATGTCGGCGTCAGCGTCGCTCACCACCGCCAGGCAGGCACCCTGCCCGGCCGCCGTGACGAAGAGGTACGCGTACTCCATCTCCACCACGGTCTGGCGCACCGCCCCGCCGGCGATGTGCCGGGTGGCACCCTTGGCCAGGCCGGAGAAGCCGGAGGCCAGGGCGCAGAGGTGCTCCGCGTCGGTGCGGCTCAGCTCGGCGGAGGCGCCGAGCATGAGCCCGTCGGCCGACAGCACCACGGCCTGGCGCGCCTCCGGCACCCGGTCCACCAGGTCGTCGAGCAACCAGTCGAGATCGGCGTTCTGCCGCGTCGTGTACACCACTAGGCGTCCCTCTCAGTCACGCTCGGAGGTTCCGCCGCCGGCACCGGCGGGGCGAGCTCCGCGGCCTGGTCCCGGGCCGCGTCGGTCGACGGGTCGCCAACCGGGGACCGGCCGTCGGTGGGGTGGCTGGGGGTGCCCGGCCCGGCCTCACCGGGTCGGGTGGTCCCGACCGTCGGGCCGGCCTCTCGGAGCCGGTCGGCGGCGGCGCGAGCGCCATCGCGACGGCCCCGGGCGGTGCCGGCCTGGAGGGCGGACATGGCCCGGCGTGCGTCCTCGGGCGGTCGGTGGGCCGGGGTGTCCGCGCCGGCCGCCCGGGCCCGGATCGCGGGTCCGCGCCGGCGGACCCGGCGGGGCAGGCCGTCGCCGTCGACGGGCGGCTCGACCGAGGAGGGCTGGTCGGCGGCGGGTGGCACCACCGCCGGCTCGGGGCGTTCCCGGCCGGTTCGGGTGACGCGTGGCCGAGGAACGCTGGTCAGCCGGGCTGCTCTGGCCGTCCGCCGGTCGTCGGGCCGGGCCACCCCGGCGTCCGGGCCGATCGGTCCCACCGCCGGCTCATCGGTAATCAGGTCCGCCGGTACGAGCACCACTGCCGTGGTGCCGGCCGGGGCGGCCAGCCGCAGCTCGACCCGGACGCCGTGCCGGGCGGCCAGCCGGCCGACCACGAAATGGCCCAGCCGGGCGCTGTCGGCGGGGTTGAACTCCGGCGACCGGGACAGCTTGCGGTTGGCGTCCGCCAGGGCCTGGGGCGACATACCGAGCCCGTGGTCGGTGATCTCGATGAGGTACCCGCCGGGCATCGCCCGGCCGGTGACCTGTACCCGGGTCCCGGGCGGGGAGAAGGCGGTGGCGTTCTCGATCAGCTCGGCGACCAGGTGGATCACGTCGCCGACGGCCCGGCCGATCACTCCGGCCGGCTGCACCTCGCCCACGTCGACCCGGTCGTACGACTCCACCTCGGAGATCGCGCCGCGCACCACGTCCACCGCGGCGACCGGGCTCCGCCAGCCCCGGCCGGGGGCCGCACCGGCGAGGATGACCAGGTCCTCGGCGTGCCGCCGGAGCCGGGTGGCGAGGTGGTCGACCTGGAACAGCCCGGCCAGCTCGTCCGGGTCCTCGGTCTTCCGCTCCAGCCGGTCCAGCAACGCCAACTGCCGATGCACCAGTCCCTGGCTGCGCCGGGCGATGTTGAGAAATACCTCGTTGAGCCCCCGGCGCAGGGTGACCTCGTCGACGGCGGCCTGTACGGCGGTGCGGCGAACCTCGTTGAAGGCCCGCCCCACCTGGCCGATCTCGTCGGCGCCGTGGTCCAGCTCGGGCGCCTCCCGGGCGACGTCCACCTCCTCGCCGCGGCGCAGCCGGGCGACCACGTCGGGCAGCCGGTGCTCGGCCATCTCGAGCGCGGCGGTGCGGACCCCGGTCAGCCGGGCGGCCAACGACCGGCCGACCCGCAGCGACACCAGCAGGCAGATCACGATGGCGAGCAGGCCCAGCGCCCCGACGGCGACGAGCCGGACCAGGATGCCCACCGCCATCGGCACGGACCGCTCGGCCAGGTCGTCGAGGCCCCGCAGCTCGAAGTCCCGCAACCCCTGCCCGACCGCCGCCTGGCTGGACTCCCAGGCCCGAACGTCGAGCCCGGCCGGCAGGTCACGGGCGCGGATCAGGGTGTCCTGGAGGGCGTTCAGCCGGACGAACGCCTCGCCCTCGGTGAGCCGCTGGTATGCCGCGCGCTCCCCCTCGGGCAGGTCGGCCACCGTGGTCTCCGCCAGGAAGCGCTGATTGTCGATGGTACGCACCAACTGCTCGTGCTCGCCCTCGGCGTACCGGCCGGCGGTTATCGCGCCGGCGAGCAGCGAGTCGGTCTGCCCGAGCAGCTCCCGGCACCGGCCGAGAGCGGTCAGCGCCAACGCCTCGCGGTTGAGCTGGGCGTCGGGGTAGGCGGCCATGGCGGAGAACGCCTGGAAGGCCGAATTGATCATCCCGCTGTAGAGCCCGATCGCCCCGACCCGGTCCATCTCTCCGGCGTCGATGAAGCCCCGGCCGGCGGGCAGCGCGTCGAGCGCGGAGACCAACTGGTCGAGCCGGGCGTCGAGCAGGTCGTCGGCCGCGTCCCGCAGGTCCTCCCCGCCGACCCGGCGACGCAGCTCGGCGACCGCCCGGTCGGTGCGCTCCCGCTGCTCGGCCAGGGCCGGCAGGGTGGTGTCGCCGGCGAGCTGGACGACCGACAGCCGCCGTTCCCGCTGCAGCTCGGCGACGACCGTCTCGCCGGGCCGGCCCAGGTCGTAAAGGAGGGTACGCGCGGCGAGCAGATCGAGGGCGGGCCCGAAGGTCAGCGTGGTGGCGAAGATCCAGAGCGCCAGCAACGCGGTCACCGGACCGATGACCAGCGCCGTCAGCTTGGCGCGGATCGGCCAGTCACGGGTGTTCATCTGACCTCGCCCGAGAAGGTGTCGCAGGGGTGGCGCCGGCACCGGCCGGAGAGGTTTGCCCCCGGCCGTGACGCCGGGCCCCGGCTCGGGCGCCTTGGGCAGGATACGTAATCCCCGACGGATGTACTACCGGCCGTCTCGCCCGTCACTACTGTCCGGGATGTTCCGCTCCGGAGCCGTTGGACACCAGCGCCCCGCCGGAACGGACCGGCGGGGCGCTCATGTTTTCGGTCATGGAATCGCCCAGGAAAGTGCCCCGGATCGGGATTGGCGATCACGACACGGAGGGAATACCAGCGGGCGAAGGAGGAGCCATGTCGCCCACGCAGGTAGTCGTCACAGTCATCCTCGTCCTGGCGCTCGCGGCACTGGCCGCGGTCGCGGTCGTCGCCGGCCGCCGGCGCGCCCTCCGGCAGCGCTTCGGCCCCGAGTACGACCGGGTCGTCGCCGAGCGGGACAGCCGGGGTGCCGCCGAGCGGGAGTTGCGGGAGCGGGAGCGCCGCCACGCCGCGCTGGAACTCACCCCGCTCGACCCGGAGTCCCGGGCCCGGTACGCCGCGGCCTGGGAGGAACTCCAGGTCCGCTTCGTCGACTCACCCGACGAGACCGTCAGGGACGCCGACGAGCTGGTCAGCCGGTTGATCGCCGAGCGCGGGTACCCGACCGGCGACTTCTCGGAACGGATCGCCAACCTCTCCGTGGAGCACGCCCGCACCCTGACCCACTACCGCGACGCCCACGAGATCCGGCTGCGCACCGAGCGCGGCGAGGCCAGCACCGAGGAACTCCGTCAGGCGCTCGTGCACTACCGGGCCCTCTTCGCCGACCTGCTCGGCGCGGACCCGGTCGGGCACCAGCCGCCGGCGCAGCGCCAACCCGACCACGAGCACGATGTCACGAGCCGCTGAGGAGGCCGCCGCCATGCGCCAGGGAAAGCAGCAGGTCACGCGGGAAGACCCCGAGACGGTCCGGTCCGCGCCGGTCGCCCCGCCCGGCGAGGCCGACGGGCGCCGGGACGCCCGGGCCGACGTACCCGAGGACGCGATGGACGACCGGGGCACCGTCGACGACCCGGCGGCGGTGGACGAGCGTGCCGCCGACGCCGCGACCGGCGGCCGGCCGCCGTTCCACGCCCCGGGGCCGGTGCCGACGGGGTTCGGGGCGGCGGCCACGGTGGCCGACGCGGTGGCCGCCTCCGCGATGGCCAGCGCGCGGGCCGAGGACGAGCGGGATCCGCGCAGCGAGGACACCGCCCAGCCGGGCGACGGGGCCCCGGGACGGACCGACGCGTTCGACGACGAGCGGGCCGACCCGACGGCCGGCGACCGGCTGCACAGCCGGGAGCCGCAGGCGGCCGAGCCGTCCGGCCAGACGCGCCACGACGCGCCGGCCGCCGGCGCCGCCGGATACGGCAGCGCCGAGCCGGCCATGGTCGACCCGGACGCCAGCACCGCCGCCGCCGCCGCCGCCGGCGCGGCCGATGCCGGCCCGCGCGCGGGTACGGCCGGCGCGACGCTGGCCAGGGCGGCCCAACCCACCCCGGGCGCGGTGCCGGCGGACGCCGCCACGCTCTTCGCGCCGGAGATCGCCAGGGGCTTCCGGGACCGCTGGCGGGAGGTCCAGCTCCGCTTCGTGGACGACCCGCGGGCCGCGGTCGGCGAAGCGCAGTCGCTGGTCGAGGAGGCGATCGAGGCGCTCTCGGCCGCACTACGGGAGCAGCGGACCAAGCTCGGTGGCTGGCAGCAGTCCGGCTCGACCGACACCGAGCAGCTCCGGGTGGCCGTCCGCGACTACCGGGACTTCCTGGACCGCGTCCTGGGCCGCTGACCGGCGTCCGGGCGGCATGCCCCGCCCCCGGTGGGGTACGTCAGGGGGGTCACGGAACCGGGACAGGAGGGCAGCAGCATGGCCGATCGTGACCGCGGTGGTGAGCGGCCGCTGGAGGAGACTCCCGAGGTGGCCGCGGCGGTGGACGACGACAGCACGGTGCCGCAGCTGCGTACCGGCGGGGGCGCCGACCGGGACAATCCGGTCTTCACCGAGCCCGACGGCGCGGTGCCCGATACCGGGTCGCCCGACATCCTGGGCGACCCGTTCGCGGCGGGGACGGGGCCGACCGGCACCGGGACGGGAGCGACCGGCACCGGGACCGGGGCGGCCGGAGACAACATCCGCACCGGGGCGGAGCAGCCGTGGGATCCCGAGGACCTGGTGATGGCGCGGGGCCAGGATCTCACTCCGGACAACCTCGAGCGGGCCCGCCGCGACCTGGCCGAACTGGGCCGGGCGGCGATCGAGAAGACGGTCCCCTGACGGCCGTAGGCCGCACAGCCAGGGGCCCCTGGCCGACCTCGCTCGGTCGACCAGGGGCCCGGGGAACCCGCGCGGCGGTGCCTCACTCCCGCCGCCGCGGGTGAGCCGGCCGCGCGCTCAGGAGAGCGGCGGGTAGGCGTTGCGCATGAGCTCCTGGAACTGCGCGGAGAACCAGTGGCCGGAGACCGGGGCGTTGGGCAGCGCGCCACTCAGGCTGTTGCCGTTGCGGGCGTTACCGGTGTACGTCGGGTCGCACATCCGGTCGAAGCCCTTGCCCTCGTCGTTCGCGATGGCGCTGCTGGAACCGTCCGACTCACCCGGGGGCTTGATCCAGACGTACGCGTCGATGCCCGCCTCGGGCGCGGCCTTCGGCCGCTCGCCGAGGCCCGCGCCGGCCTGGTTGCACCAGTTGCCGGCGTGGATCCGGCGGTCGATGCGGCCTCCGTTGACGTAGGTGTCGACGCTGGTGGTCGCGCCCGGGCCGGTGGGCCGGGCAGTGCCGCCCCAGCCGTTGCGGGAGGTGTCGATCAGCATGCCGATGTTCTGGTCGAAGCCGACGGAGACCAGCTTGTTCCGGAACCCCTGGGCGAACGACAGCTCGTCGACGTACTGGTTCCAGTCGATCCACTTGGACTGGCGGACCGACGTGCCGTTCACCGTGTCGGTGATCTTGACGTACGGCTCGCGCAGGGCCGAGTAGTTCGCCGTGTTGACGATGAAGCCGTGCACGTTGCGCACCGTGCTGCCGGAGGCGACGGCGGCGCTCTTCAGCATGTCGGCGGTCGGGCCGAAGTTGCTGTCCCAGCCGATCCAGCCATGGTGGGCGGCGTCGATGTAGTTGTAGACGTTGCCGAGGGCCCCCAGCTTGGCCAGGGCGTAGCCGACGCCGTTCACGTACGCGCCGTTGGCCTTGACGGTGTCACACATCACGGTGCCGCCCGCGTTGCCGGAGGTGTTGGTCACCAGGTTCGGCAGCGAGTCGATCTCGATGATGTTGATGATCCGCAGGCCGGCGTACTTCGGGTCGGCCTGGATCGCCGCGATCGGGTCGATGTACTCGGCCTTGTACCGGGGCAGGTCGTTCGGGCCGAGCTCGCCGTTGGAGGCGAGGGCGGCGCAGTCCCGGCCGGGCAGGTTGTAGATCACGAACTGGATGTAGCCGGCACCCTGCCGCAGCGCCTCGTCCAGGTGGGCACGCATGCCGCGGGCCCCCGGCGTGCCGTTGATGGCGGCGATCCGGTCCATCCACACGCCCGTCGGGTTGTTCGAGACCCGACTGCCGCCCGGCTCGGCGTCCGCCTTGGCCTTCCAGTCCGGGTTCACGTAGCCCTTGGCCCCGACGTACGGGTTGTCCACCTTCTGTCCGGGCGGCGGGCTGCTGGGCGGCGGGCTGGTCGGCGGCGGGCTCGTCGGCGGCGGCGTGGTCGGCGGGGTGGTGGTGGGCGGGGTGCCGCCGTTGCAGACCGTGCCGTTCAGGGTGAACTGGGTCGGCTTCGGGTTGCTGCCGCTCCACGCTCCGTTGAAGCCGATGGTGGCGCTGGCACCGGTGGCCAGCGACCCGTTGTAGGACTCGTTCTTCGCGGTGACGTTCCGGCCGCTCTGCGACCAGATCGCCGACCAGCCCTGCTGCACCTGCTGGGTGCTGTTCGGGAAGGTGAAGCCGAGGTTCCACGAACTGAGCGGGTCACCGATGTTGTTGATCGTCACGGTGGCGGTGAAGCCGCCCGGCCAGTCGTTGGTGACGTAGTCCACGCTGCACTGGGTCGCGGCCTGCGCCGCCGTGACCGGGATGGTCACCAGCCCGCCGGCAACCAGGACTCCCGCACCGGTCAGTGCGAGCGCCCGGCTCCGGCCGGACAGCCTTCTCCACAGATTCATGCCACTGATCTCCTTGGGCGAGACCGGATCCGCAATACGGCCCGGCGAAATGGCCCTCGGGACGTCCGCCGGGGACGGCCGTCGGTGCCACGGGTGTCTTCGGGGGTGCCCGACCCGGACGGGCGGTGGTGGTGGTGATCGCGACCGGCCGGCACGGCCGGCCGAGGAGTCTGACGTCGCCCGGGTCGACCCGGGTGCCCTCGACGTCTGTACTCGCGGTGTGGCTCCCCGAACCGCGTGCAGCGATTCTTGCATGGGAGCGCTTCCATGGCAATGCCTCGATGCGGATTCCGGCCAGCATACGGGGCGAACAGCCCGGGCGGCACGTGTGCGGCCGGTTACCGGCAGATGAGCCCGAGCAGGTGGAGCACGGCAGGGCAGCACAAAGGCGGGACGTCGGGGCGCAGGTACGCCGTGCCGGGCCACGTCATCCTGAAGGCCCCCGAAGAACCGCCAAAGAGGCATAAGGGTTTTAGCACCCTTATGCCTCCAAGGACCAACAGACTCCTAAACACGAATGTTTCCTCGGATACCTCGCGAAAGGGTCTAACGTCGGGCGTAGCTCGACCGTCGTCGGGCTCAGGACAAACAGGGATGGAGTGACGCAGGTCATGGGAAAGAAGATGCTCGGGAAGGTCGTTGCGGGCGCCGCTCTCGGTGGTGCGTCCCTGCTGCTGTTCACGCCCGGAATGGCGAGCGCGGCCGGGCAGAGCGCAACCGTCGTCGCCAAGCCGCAGGTCAGCCTTCTGGGGACCTGCCCCGGCAACCACGAGGACTTCGACTTCAAGGACCACGACCGCAAGGACGAGGACAACAAGGACCGCGACCACAACGACCAGGACAACAAGGACCGCGACCACAAGGACCGGGACAAGGACCGGGACAAGGACCGCGACAAGGACCGCGACCACAACGACCAGGACAACAAGGACCGCGACCACAAGGACCGGGACAAGGACCGCGACAAGGACCGCGACCACAAGGACCAGGACAACAAGGACTGGGGCGGCAGCGAGAGCTGGCAGCCCGGGGCCGGCGGCCAGGGTGGCGGCATGGTCGACGACCAGTCGGACATGGACCGCAAGGACCAGGACCGCAAGGACGAGGACCGCAAGGACCAGGACCGCAACGACCAGGACAACAAGGACCGGGACCGCAAGGACGAGGACCGCGACCACAAGGACCGGGACAAGGACCGCGACAAGGACCGCGACAAGGACCGGGACAAGGACCGCGACAAGGACCGGGACAAGGACCGGGACAAGGACCGCGACCACAACGACCAGGACAACAAGGACCGCGACCACAAGGACCGGGACAAGGACCGGGACAAGGACCGGGACAAGGACCGGGACCACTGCTTCCCGCGTGGCCACGTGGACGGTGGTGACGGTGGCATGACCACCACCAGCGTGGACCGCAGCATGGCCGCCAGCGGGGTGGGCGTGATCGGCGCCGCCGCCCTGGGCGGCATGGTCCTGCTGCGTCGGCGGCGGGGCAATGGCCTCGTCTGACCAGACGGCGACACGGGCCGGCGGCCGTCACGGGAGACCGTGGCGCGCCGCCGGCGCGGCCGTCGTCGTCCTCCTCGCCCTGGTGGGCGCCGGCATGATCGGTGCGTCGTACCGGACCGTGCCACCGCCCCGCCCGCCCCAACCACTCGCCCAGGCCGGGGCCGCAGCCCCGGTCGCGACCTCCGCGGCGCCCGTCGACGGCACCGGTACGGAGGCCGCCGACCAGCCACCCGCCGACGGCGGTTCCACCGCACCGAACCCGGACCTCGCCCCCGCCGGGCTGCCCCGGTCGGCCCCGACGACCATCTCGATCCCGAAGATCGGGGTGAACGCCGAGATCATGACCCTCGGCCTGAACCCGGACGGCACGGTCCAGGTGCCCCCACTGGAGCAGGCCATGAAGGCGGGCTGGTACTCCCCCGGCCCCAGCCCTGGCGAGGTCGGCAACGCCGTCATCATCGGCCACGTCGACTCGGCCAAGATCGGGCCGGCGGTCTTCTTCAACCTCGGCTCGCTCCAGCCCGGCGACACCATCAGCGTCGCCCGGGAGGACGGATCAACCGCCACGTTCACCGTCAACGAGGTGAAGTCGTACCCGAAGACCGCCTTTCCCACCGAGCTGGTCTACGGCCCCAGCGACACACCCGGCCTGCGGGTGGTCACCTGCGGCGGGGCCTTCGACCAGAGCGCCAGCAGCTACGTCGACAACGTCATCGCCTTCGCCACCATGACCTCGTGAGGCGGTGCACACGGGCGCGGCCCGGTGGTCGGTCACCCGACCACCGGGCCGCGCCGGTATCCGTTACGGGTCAGGCCGCCGCCGAGGTCCGCACCAGGGTCCGGATCTGCCGCAGCAGCACCGACAGCGCGGAGAGGTCGGCGCGGGACTCGTCGAACTCGCCCATCGCCCGGTGCGCCCGGTGGATCGAGGTAGCGTTCGCCTGCTCCCACTCCTGCACCCGGTCTACCGGTGACAGGCTGTCCGGGGTGGAACCGAGGACCTCCGCGGTGAGCGCGGCCAACGCGGCGTACAGGTCGTAGCGCAGCGCCATCCGGGCCAGCGTCTGCCAGCGGTCCTCCCGCGGCAGCAGGGAGATCTTCGACAGCAGGGCGTCGACCCGGAACCGGTCGGAGAGGACGAAGTAGACCGAGGCCACCTCGCCGACGTCCCGGCCGGTCGACCGGGCGGTCTCCACCACGTCGAGCAGGCCGAAGCTGTACATCAGCCGGGTCGCCTGCTCGGCCAGCTCGCGGGGCAGCCCCTTGCCGGTCAGCGAGTCGATGTGGGCCGCGATCGCCTCCCGCTCGCTGCCGTAGAAGAGGTTCTCCAGCCCGGGCAGGAGCCCGGCCACCCCGTCCCGCAACCGGGCGATCTCCCCCGGCACGTCGATCGGCGAACGCCGGTTGGTGACCAGCCAGCGCACCGCGCGGTCGAGCAGCCGACGGCTGTCCAGGTAGAGGCTGGTCTGCAGGTCGGGTGCGACATTGGCGTCCAGCGCCTCGATGGCGTTCCAGAGGTCACGCAGCCCGAACACCTCGCGGACCACCACGTACGCCCGCAGCACGTCCGCCGCCGAGGCGGCCGTCTCCTCGACCACTCGGAAGACGAACGAGATGCCACCCTGGTTGATCGCCTCGTTCACCAGCACGGTGGTGACGATGTCCCGGCGCAGCCGGTGCCGGCCCATCCGGTCGGCGAACCGTTCCCGCAGCGGGGTCGGGAAGTAGTTGACCAGGATGTCGGTCGTCCACTCCTCGTCCGCCAGCCCCTCGGCGACGATCTCGCGCTCCAGCACGATCTTCTCGTACGCCAGCAGCACCGCGAACTCCGGCGGGGTCAGGCCGGTCTCGTTGCGGACCGCCAGCTCCTCGTCCGGCGGCAGCGCCTCCAGGGCGCGGTCGATCTGCCCGGCCCGCTCCAGCTCGTTGATCATTCGCCGGTGCACCGGGAGCAGCGAGGCGGCCTGCGCCTGGGCGTTGTTGAGCGCCCGGGCCTGGTTGTAGTTGTCCCGCAGCACCAGCTCGGCGACCTCGTCGGTCATCTGGGCGAGCAACTCGTCCCGCTCCGGCACGGTCAGCGCGTCGTCGGCGACCGCCGTGTTGAGCAGGATCTTGATGTTCACCTCGTGGTCGGAGCAGTCCACCCCGGCCGCGTTGTCGATGAAGTCGGTGAAGATGCGGCCGCCGGTCTGCGCGTACTCGATGCGGCCGTGCTGGGTCCAGCCCAGGTTGCCGCCCTCGCCGGCCACCCGGCAGCGCAGGCTCTTGCCGTCCACCCGGATGGCGTCGTTGGACTTGTCCCCGACCTCGGCGTTGGTCTGCGTCGACGCCTTCACGTAGGTGCCGATGCCGCCGTTCCAGAACAGGTCCACCGGCGCCGTGAGGATCGCCTTCATCAGCTCCTGCGGGCTGAGTTGCGTCACGTCGTCGTCGAGGCCGAGCACCGCGCGCACCTGCGGCGTGATCGGCACCGACTTGGCGGTACGCGGGTGCACCCCGCCGCCGGCCGAGATCAGCTCCGGGTTGTAGTCCTCCCAGGACGACCGGGGCAGCTCGAACAGCCGCTTCCGCTCGGCGTACGAGGTGGCCGCGTCCGGGTCCGGGTCCAGGAAGATGTGCCGGTGGTCGAAGGCGGCCACCAGCCGGATGTGCTCGGAGAGCAGCATCCCGTTGCCGAACACGTCGCCGGACATGTCGCCGACGCCGACCACCGTGAAGTCCTGGGACTGGGTGTCGTGCCCCAGCTCCCGGAAGTGCCGCTTCACCGACTCCCAGGCACCCCGGGCGGTGATGCCCATCTTCTTGTGGTCGTAGCCGGCGGAACCGCCGGAGGCGAACGCGTCGCCGAGCCAGAAGTTGTGCGCGGCCGAGATCTCGTTGGCGATGTCGGAGAACGTCGCGGTGCCCTTGTCCGCCGCCACCACCATGTACGGGTCGTCGCCGTCGTGCCGGACGACGTCCTCCGGCGGCACGATCTCCCCGCTGGCGATGTTGTCGGTGACGTCGAGCAGCGCCCCGACGAACTCCTTGTAGCAGACCACCGCCTCGTCCCGGTCGCCCGGCTTCTGCTTGAGCACGAAGCCGCCCTTGGCGCCCACCGGCACGATCACGGCGTTCTTCACCATCTGCGCCTTGACCAGGCCGAGCACCTCGGTGCGGAAGTCCTCCCGCCGGTCGGACCAGCGCAGGCCGCCCCGGGCCACCGGCCCGTACCGCAGGTGCACGCCCTCGAACCGGGGCGAGTAGACGAAGATCTCGAACTTGGGCCGCGGCGCGGGCAGGTCCGGAATCGCCTGCGGGTCCAGCTTGACGGCGACGTACGACTTGGGCCGCCCGCCGGCCGGCTTCTGGTAGAAGCTGGTCCGCAGGGTGGCCTGGATCAACGTCAGGTACGACCGCAGGATGCGGTCCTGGTCGAGGCTGGCCACGTCGTCCAGCGCCGCGCCGATCGCCGCGACCAGCTCGCCGCTGCGCTCCCGCCGCTCGTCCATGGTGGCCGCGCCCGGGGCGAACCGGGTCTCGAAGAGCTCCACCAGCAGCGACGCGATCTTCGGGTACGCGATGAACGTCTGCTCCATGTACTCCTGGGAGAAGACGGTGCCGGCCTGGCGCAGGTACTTCGCGTACGCCCGGAGCACCACCACCTGTCGCCAGGTGAGCCCGGCCCGCAGCACCAGCTCGTTGAAGCCGTCCACCTCGGCCTCGCCCCGCCAGGCGGCGGCGAAGGCGTTCTCCACGTGCGGGCGCACGTCGGCCAGCTCCTGGTGGCCCTCGGGCAGCCGCAGACCGAAGTCGTAGAGCCAGATCCGGCCGTCGACCCGCTCCACCTCGTACGGGTGCTCGTCGACGACCCGCACGCCGAGCGAGTGCAGCACCGGCAGCACGGCGGAGAGCATCATGGGCTCGCCGTACCGGTAGACCTTGAACCGGACGTCCATGGTCTCGTCGGCGTCCGCGCCCCGGCCGCCGCCCACCCGCGGTGCGAGCTGCTTGCGGAACAGGTGCATCTCCAGCTGGCCGGGCTCCTCCAGCAGCTCCAGCTTCGCCAGGTCCTTCATCGCCTCGTACGGCGTGTGCCCGTCCTTGTAGCCCTCCGGGAACGCGTCGGCGTACCGGCTGAACAGGTGCTTGGCCTGCTCGTCGCCGAGCTTGCGCTCAAGCACCAGCCGGTAGTCGTCGTCCCAGAGCCGGGTCGCGTCGGCCAGCTCCTCGGCGAGCAGGTCGGCGTCGATCTCCCCGGGCGGGTTGTTCGGGTCGGTCCGGACGGTGAAGTGCACCCGGGCGAGCATCGACTCGGTGACCCGGGTGGTGTAGTCGACCCCGACCCCGTTCAGCTCGCGCAGCAGGATGTCCTGCATGCGCAGCCGGTTCTGCGTGGTGAACCGGTCCCGGGGCAGGTAGATCAGGCAGGAGAGGAACCGTCCGTACCCGTCCCGCCGCAGGAAGACCCGCAGCTGCCGACGGCCCGCCATCCGCAGCACGCCGATCACCGCGTGGTACAGGTCGTCGGTCTTGATCTGGAACAGCTCGTCGCGCGGATAGGTCTCCAGGATCTGCACCAGGTCCTTGCCGGAGTGGCTGCGCAGGCTCAGCCCGGAGCGGTCCAGCACCTCGGCGACCTTGCGGCGGACCACCGGCAGCTCCTGCACGCTGGTCCGGTATGCCGCGGTGGAGAACAGGCCCAGGAAGCGCCGCTCCCCGACCACCTCGCCGGCCTCGTTGAAGATCTTGAAGCCGATGTAGTCGAGGTAGGCCGAGCGGTGCACGGTGGCCCGCGAGTTCGCCTTCGTGATGATCAGCAGGCGCTTCTCCAGCACCTTCTCGTGCGCCTCGGGCGTCATCGACGCCAGCGACCGAGCCTCCGGCGAGTCGGAGCGCAGGATACCCAGCCCGGTGCCGAGGACGGCCTCCAACGCCTGGCCGCCGGCCGCGCCGTCGGTGTCGACCAGCCGGTACTCCCGGTAGCCGAGGAAGGTGAAGTGGTCGTGCGCGAGCCAGCGCAGCAGCTCCACCGAGTCGGTGATGTCCTTCTCCGGCACCGGCGGCCGGTTGTCCGAGGTCCGCGCGGCGGCCAGCTCGTCGGCCAGGGCCAGGGCCCGCTGGCGCATCTTCGGCCAGTCCTCGACCGCCTCGCGGACGTCGGTGAGCACCCGCTGGAGCTCCCGGCGCAGCTTCTCCCGCTCGGCCGGGTCACGGACCGGATCGATCTCGATGTGCATCCAGCTCTCGACCAGGTCGCCGGCGATCGCGTCGTCCGGCTCCACGTCGGCGGAGACCTCGGTCAGCCGACCCAGCGGCTCCCGCCGGACCACCACCAGCGGGTGCACCAGCAGGTGCACGTCGAGGTGGTGCGAGTTGAGCAGGGCGGTCACCGAGTCGACCAGGAACGGCATGTCGTCCGTCACGATCTCGATGACCGTGTGGTGCTGCTCGGCGTCCGGCTCGTGGATCCGCAGCTTCAGCTCGCCGGGCACGCGCTGCTGGGCCAGATCCCGGTGCGCCCGGGCCGCGTCGAGCATCTCCTCGGCGGTGAAGCCGATCAGCTCCTCGTCCGGCGCGAACCGCCAGAAGCGGCCGACCAGGGTCGCCGCGTCCTGGTCGTCCCCGGCCAGCGCGACGGCCTGGGCCACCAGGCTCTCCGCGTTGGGTACCGGCTCGTCAAGCTCGGCGTCCTCCGTCTCGTCGGCCAGCGCCTGCGCGGGCAGGCCCAGCTCGTGGAGGGTGTCGATGCTGGAACCGGTCATCCCGGTCACTCCTGTGTCGAGACGGCCGAGACCATCTCCGTCGGTCGCCGAATCGAAGCTGTCGTCATGCCGGCTGGTGTCAACCTGCCGGAGGTCGGGTCCCGGTTTGATCGCCGGACGCCGGTCCATCGGTGCCACTCCCCTCGACCCACCGCGTTGTGGGTCACTCTCACGCCCAGCCTAGGCCTGCCGCTCTGCCCGTTTGTCGGCGGACCACTGGCCGGACGTCCGGATCGGGACTCTGTCCTTTCACCTGTTGCGGGTGCGTGGTCGGCCGGTCGCGGAGTACCCCGGCTCGCGATGTTCATCACACTGCCACAGCTGCGTCTTTCCGCACCTCAGGGTGCCCGCGGGGCGGTGGGAACGCGCGCGCCGTACTACCGTGCAGGGCAGTTTCGTACCGGAGGGACTGCTTCATGCCCGTGTCGTACCCCGTTCGCCGCCGCCTCTCCCCTCGTCGTTCGGTCCTGGCGGCGCTGGCCGCCACCGCCCTGGCCGCAGGCGGGTTGACCGGGTGCTCCGGCGAGGACGGGCCGGAGCAGAGCGTCGACGCCTTCCTGAAGGGCTGGCGCTCCGGCGACCTCCAGGCCGTCGGCTTCATCGACCCGATGGGCGCTCGCGTCCCGGCCGACGAGGTGGCGAAGGAGATCAAATCGCTCTCCGGCGAGCTGGCCGCCACCCCGCCGGAGCTGAAGCAGGCCGGCGACGCGAAGATCACCGCCGACATCGCCACCGCCCGGGTCCAGGTGACCTGGACCCTGCCGGGCCAGACCCGCTGGTCCTACGAGAGCCCGGTACGCCTCAGGCGCGGCGACGACCAGTGGCAGGTGATCTGGGAGCCGAAGGTCGTCCAGGAGAAGTTGGAGAAGGGCGACCGGCTCGCGCTGCGCCGCGACGCCGCACCGCGGGCGGGGGTGCTGGACGGCGCCGGCGCCCCGCTCGTCGCGCCCCGGCCGGTGGTCCGGGTGGGCGTGCAGCCCAGCGAGGTCACCGACGTCAAGGCACTGGTCCGCAAGCTCGACGGCGCGTTCAAGGCGATCCGGCCCTCCCTCACCCCACCGGTCGACCTCACCGACCTGCCCAAGCGCCTCAGCGCGGCCGACCCGCGCGCGTTCGTCGAGGTGGTGACGCTGCGCGACGAGGCGTACCGCCAGATCAAGCCCCGGATCCACAGCCTGCCCGGCACCATGTTCCGTGCCGACGAGCTCGACCTGGCGCCGACCCGGGAGTTCGCCCGGGCCCTGCTCGGCTCGGTCGACCCGGCCCAGGCCGACGACCTCAAGACCCACCCCGACAAATACGTCGCCGGCGACCTGGTCGGCCACGGCGGCCTCCAGGGCCGGTACGACGACCGGCTGCGCGGCACCCCCGGCCTGACCGTGTTCACCGAGCGCCCCGGCCCCGACGGCACCAGCACGCCCACCGGCACCGAGGTGTTCCGCAGCGAGCCGAAGACCGGCCAGCCACTGAAGACCACCCTCGACGTGGCCGCGCAGAACGCCGCCGACGCGGCGCTGCGCGGGCAGCCCCGGCGCTCCGCCCTGGTGGCCGTACGGATCAGCGACGGCGCGGTGCTGGCCGCCGCCAACGGCCCCGGCCCGGCCGGCGAGAACCTCGCGTTCAACGCCCAGGTGCCGCCGGGCTCGACGTTCAAGATGGTCAGCGCGCTCGCCCTGCTGGACAAGGGTGCGGTGACGCCGCAGACGACGGTCCCCTGCCCGAAGACGTTCGAGGTCGACGGCCGCTCGTTCAAGAACTCCGACAACTTCGAGCTGGGCTCGGTCCCGTTCATCACCGACTTCGCGAAGTCCTGCAACACCGCCTTCACCGCGCTGGCACCGCAGCTCGGTCCGGACGGCCTCGCCACCACCGGCCGTACGCTCGGCCTCGAGGCGAAGTGGGACCTCGGCATGGACGTGTTCCCCGGTGCGGTCTCCACCGGTGGCTCGGCCACCGAGCAGGCGGCCGCCGCGATCGGTCAGGGCACCACCGTGGTGAGCCCGCTGGCCATGGCCGGTGCCACCGCCGCCGTGGCCCGGGGCCGCTGGGAGCAGCCGAAGCTGTTGCTGGACCCGGCCCCGCAGCAGCTCGCCCCGGCCGGCCCGGACCTGCGGGCGGAGTCCGTGGCGGCGCTGAAGACGATGATGCGCGCGGTGGTCACCAGCGGCACGGCCAGCGCCCTGAAGGACGTCCCCGGCGAGCCGGTGTACGGCAAGACCGGCACCGCCGAGTACGACAACAATCCGGCGCACACCCACGCGTGGTTCGTCGGCTGGCAGGGCGACGTGGCGTTCGCGGTCTTCGTGGAGCAGGGCGGGTCGAGCACGGCCAGCGCGGTCCCGATCAGCGAGCGCTTCCTCCGCGCCCTCGCCACCCGCTGACGGCGCGCCCGATCAGGCGATGTCGATGCCGGGGCGCGGCGGTTCGGCGGGCGCCGTCGACTCCTCCTCGGCGACGGGCACCCGACGCAGCAGCCCCGGACCGGTGCCGGCCGGACCGGCCGGCTCGGGCGCGGTGAGGGCGTCCAGAGCCGACACCCGGCGCAGCAGCCCCGGACCCGCGCCGGCGGGCGGACCGACCGGCTCGGGCGGGCGAACCGCCTCCGGCTCCGGCGCCCGGCGCAGCAGCCCCCCCGGGCCCCCGGCGGTCGCCTCCCGGCCGTCGTTCGGCGACTCGCCCCCGCCCTCCTGGCCGGGCGAGGCGCCGTCGGCCGCCTCAGGTGGGGTCGGCGCCGGGCCGATGGGCTCCACCGCGACCGCGGGGGCCGGGGTGGCCGCCGGGGGCGGCAGGGCCGGACGACCCGCCAGGCGCCCGTTGCCCGGGCGGGGTGACGGCGCCACCGGGGTGGCGGGCAGCAGCCGGGGCGGCAGCGCGCTCGGCGCGGAGACCGGCGCCAGCCCCGCCACCACGGTGTTGACGATCTCGGCGGCGTACGACCCGTCCGGGTCGTAGTCGGGGTCGAAGACGGTCAGCTCGACACCGAGACAGTGCGGGGTGTCCACCAGGCCGGCGAGCAGGATCTCCAGCTCGGCGAAGGCGATCCCGCCCGGGTCGGGCGCGTCCACGGCGGGCATCACCGCCGGGTCGAGCACGTCCACGTCGATGTGCACCCAGTAGCCGGCGCAGTCCGCCAGCTGCTCGTGCGCCCACTGGGCGGTCCGGGCCGCACCCTCGGCCCGCAGCGCCGGCACCGGCCGGGTGGTGATCCCGGCGGCCTGGAGGTCGAGCCGGTACTCGTCCTGCGCCCGGATGCCGAGCACCACCACGTCGATGTCGCGGAAGTATGGTCGCCGCCCCTCGAGGGCGGCCAGATCCGCCTGCCCCCGACCGGTGACCAGGGCCAGGTCCTCCCCCGCCGCCGCGCCCACGTACGAGGCGTTGCCGGGGTGCCGGAAGTCCGAGTGGCCGTCGACGAAGACCAGCCCGATCCGGCCGCCCACGGCCTCGCCGAGCCGGTGCATGGCCAGCGCCGAGCCGAGCAGCACCGAGCAGTCCCCGCCGAGCACCAGCGGGAACTCGCCCCGGTCGATGATCGCGCCGATCCGGTCGGCCAGCGCCATCGAATACGCGGAGATCTCCCTGGCGTGGCAGACCCCGTCCCCGGGGCGCCAGTCTCCCGGGTCGTACCGGGGCGGGGTCAGGCAGCCGGCGTCGCGGGCCCGCAACCGGGCGAGCAGGTCGTGGTCGCGCAGCGCGCCGGGCGCCTTGCCGCAGCCCGGGACCGAGGTCACGGTGGGCGGGCGCAGCCCGAGGTTGGTCGGCGCGTCGAGGACGGCGATCCGGCGCATCATGGGCTCCCGTCCTCGGAGGTCGGGCGGGCCGGCCGGTACGCCGGCCCGCGCTGGCGTGCTACGAACTCAGAACAAAGCGCTGGCCAGGGCCCGCCGGGCGGCCGCCACGGCCGGGTCGTCCGGACCGGCGATGGTGAAGAGCGAGACCAGGTGCTGGCGGGCCTTGTCCCGGTCGTCGCCGGCGGTCCGGCGGACCAGGCCGACGAGCCGGGCGTACGCCTGCTCGGCCAGACCGCTGAGCACCTCGATGTCGGCCGCCAGGAGCTGGGCCTCGACGTCGTCGGGGGCCTGCTCGGCGGCGGCGAGCGCGGCATTCGGGTCGGCTCCGGCCACCCGGCGGGCCACCCCCACCTGAGCCAGGCCGGCCTCGGCCGCGACGTCCGCCGGGCTCTCGGCCAGGATCTTCCGGTACGCCGCCTCGGCCGCGTCCAGGTCGCCGGACATCAGCGCGTCGTCCGCCTCGGTCAGCCGGGGATCCTCCGCCTCGGCGACGGTGACCCCGCCGGCCTTGAGAACGGCCTGGATCCACTGGCGGAGCTGCGCCTCCGGCACCACGCCCGAGAAGGCGTCGATCGGCTGACCGCCGACCACCGCGTACACCATCGGGATGCCCTGGACCCGGAACATCTGGGCGAGGCGCGGGTTGGCGTCGACGTCGACCTTGGCGAGCACCCAGGCGCCGTCGCCCTCGGCGGCCAGCCGCTCCAGCACCGGCGAGAGCTGCTTGCAGGGCGCGCACCACTCGGCCCAGAAGTCCACGACGACCGGGGTGGTCAGCGACCGCTCCAGCACCTCGGACTGGAACGTCGCCTCGGTCACGTCGATAACGGCCGCATCGCCACCCGCTGTGGGACCGCCGGGGCCGCCGGCGGGCGGGCCGGCCTGGGCCGGTGTGGTGGGTTGGGAGGGGGCCGGGGTGCCGCGCAGCGCGCTGAGGTCGACCGCGCCGCGGGTGAAGATCGACGAGGTGATCCGTGGGTCGCTCATGGTTATCTAGTCTCGCACGTGTCCCGCTGAACTCAGATCAACCGCGACGGCGACAGTTGCAACTCTCACGCCTGGTCGGCGCCGGTGCCGGACGTCCCGGCACCGGCGCGGCGACTCAGAAGCGGGCAGGCTCGCGGTAGACGCCCCACTCGGCGCGCAGCGCGTCGCAGATCTCGCCCAGCGTCGCCTCGGCGCGGACGGCGTCCAGCATGGCCGGAATCATGTTCTCCCCGGTCCGGCTGACCTCGACCATGCGCCGCACGGCGGCCTTGACCGCGGCGTCGTCGCGGCCACCCTTGCGCTCGGCGAGCACCCGGCGCTGCTCCAGCTCCACCTCGTGCGAGATGCGCAGGATCTCCAGGTCCTTGGCGACGGTGCCGGTGTGGCAGTTGACGCCGACGATCTTCTTGTCGCCCTTCTCCAGCGCCTGCTGGTAGGCGAAGGCCGACTCGGCGATGTGGCCGGTGAACCAGCCGTCCTCGATGCCACGCAGGATGCCCGAGGTCATCGGGCCGATCTTGTGCGGGCCGTCGCCGCCGAGCTGCCGGATCCGGGCGAAGATCTCCTCCGCCTCGGCCTCGATCCGGTCGGTGAGCGCCTCGACGTACCAGGAGCCACCGAGCGGGTCGGCCACGTTGGTCACCCCGGTCTCCTCCATCAGCACCTGCTGGGTACGCAGGGCGATCTCGGCCGACTCGTCGGTGGGCAGGGCCAGGGTCTCGTCCAGGGCGTTGGTGTGCAGCGAGTTGGTGCCGCCCAGCACCGCCGCCAGGGCCTCCACCGCGGTCCGCACCACGTTGTTGACCGGCTGCTGGGCGGTGAGCGACACCCCGGCGGTCTGGGTGTGGAACTTCAGCCAGAGCGCCTTCTCGCTGGTGGCGCCGTAGACGTCGCGCAGCCAGCGGGCCCAGATCCGGCGGGCGGCCCGGAACTTGGCGATCTCCTCGAAGAAGTCCACGTGGGAGTCGAAGAAGAAGCTCAGGCCCGGGGCGAAGACGTTGACGTCCAGCCCGCGGGAGAGGCCCAGCTCGACGTAGCCGAACCCGTCGGCCAGGGTGTACGCCAGCTCCTGCGCGGCGGTCGCGCCGGCCTCCCGGATGTGGTAGCCGGAGACCGACAGCGGCTTGTACTTCGGGATCTCCCGGGCGCAGTACTCCATCAGGTCGCCGATCAGGCGCAGGTGCGGCTCGGGGTCGAAGAGCCACTCCTTCTGCGCGATGTACTCCTTGAAGATGTCCGTCTGGAGCGTGCCGTCCAGGGTGGACAGATCGGCGCCCTGCCGCTCGGCGGCGACCAGGTACATGCAGAAGACCGGCACGGCCGGGCCGGAGATGGTCATCGAGGTGGTCACGCCGGCCAGGTCGATGCCGCCGAAGAGCACCTCCATGTCGGCGGCCGAGTCGATCGCCACGCCGCAGTGGCCGACCTCACCGAGCGACTGAGGGTCGTCGGAGTCGCGCCCCATCAGGGTCGGCATGTCGAACGCGACGGAGAGCCCGCCGCCGCCCGCGCCGAGGATCATCTTGTAGCGCTCGTTGGTCTGCTGGGCGTTGCCGAAGCCGGCGAACTGCCGGATGGTCCAGGTCCGCCCGCGGTAACCGGTCGGATAGAGCCCCCGGGTGTACGGGAACTCACCCGGCCAGCCGATCCGCTCGAAGCCCGGGTACGCCACGCCCTCCGGCGGGCCGTACGCCGGCTCCACGGTCATCCCGGAGAGCGTGGTGAAGTCCGCGTCCCGCTTGCGGGCGGCGTCGTAGCGGGCCTGCCAGCGGGCCCGACCGGCGGCGATCTCGTCGGCGTCCATGCGCGGAGCTCCTCCTCGAGTCCTCGACCTGAAGACCGAGTGTAGAACGGGTGCCTGAACGATCGCTAAGGATGTGCGTACCGGCCGGTAACCCGACTCAGGCCGACGGTGCCACCGGCCCGCCCAGGGCCACGTCGTCGACCCGGATGTTGATCTCGTCGACCCGCAGCCCGTACGCCTCGACGGCCGCGGTCACCGCGGACCGGACCGCGTCGGTCACCTCGGGGACCGACCGGCCGCCGTCGATCACGATGACCAGGTTGATCACCGCAGCGCCGTTGGTGACATGGGCGGTGCAGCCCCGCCGGGCGTCGCCGAGCTGGTCCAGCCCGACCCGGTCCAGCACGGCGTTGAAGAAGCGGGCCACGTCACCGCCGAGCTCGGCCACCCCGGGCACGGACTTCGCGGCGGCCACCGCGATCTTCTCCACCACCTCGTCGGAGACCTGCGTCGCGCCGCCCGCCACCGCGTCCGGCGTCACCGACAGCTCCTGGGTCGCCTCGTCAGCCATGCTCTACCCGCCCACTCGTCCCGCCCCACGACCGCCATGAGGCGGTGCGAGCGTACTAGTTGGGCGAGGTCCGCAGTGGACCAGTCAGGCCCCCAGTTGGGCCAACAGCTCGCCGGCGGCAGCGTACGGGTCGATCGCGCCCTCGGCCACCTTGGACGCGAGGGTCGGCAGCTGCGTACCGTCGCGCAGCGAACCGATCCGGGCCCGGAGGGCGCCGAGGGCGATCGCCTCGATCTCGGCGGCGGCCCGCGCCTCCCGGCGGCGGCGCAGCTCGCCGTGCCGCTCCAGCCAGTCGCGGTGCTTGTCGATCGCGGCGGCGATGTCGTCGATCCCCTCGCCGCGCACGGCGATGGACCGGACCACCTGCGGCCGCCACTCGCCCGGCCCGCGCTCGCCCAGGGCGATCATGCCCTGGATGTCGCGGACGGTGGCGTCGGCGCCGTCCCGATCGGCCTTGTTGACCAGGAAGACGTCGGCGATCTCCAGAATGCCGGCCTTGACCGCCTGGATGGCGTCGCCCATGCCCGGTGCGAGCAGCACCAGGGTGGTGTCGGCCAGCGACGCCACCTCGACCTCGGCCTGCCCGACGCCGACCGTCTCCACCAGGACCACGTCGCAGCCGGCGCCCTCCAGCACCCGGACCGCCTGCGGCGTCGCCGCCGAGAGCCCGCCGAGGTGGCCGCGGCTGGACATCGAACGGATGTAGACCCCGGGGTCGGTGGCGTGGTCCTGCATCCGGACCCGGTCGCCGAGGATCGCCCCACCCGTGAAAGGGCTGGACGGGTCGATGGCCAGCACGCCGACCCGGTGGCCGCGCGTCCGCAGCGCCCGGACCAGCTCGTTGGTGGTGGTCGACTTGCCCACCCCCGGCGATCCGGTCAGGCCGACCACCTGGGCGTGCCCGCTGTACGGCGCCAGCGCCGCCGCCACCTGCGGCAGCACCTCGTCGCCGGACTCGACCAGGGTGATCAGCCGGGCCACCGCGCGGGGATCACCCGCGCGGGCCCGCTCCACCAGCATCGGTACGTCCCGACTCCGGCGCACCGGTCCGGCGGCCCCGGCCAGGCTGTTCTCGTCGGTCACTGCGCGGACTCACCGCCGGACGGCACGTGGATGATCAGCGCGTCGCCCTGGCCGCCGCCGCCGCAGAGCGCGGCCGCACCGGTGCCGCCGCCCCGGCGCCTGAGCTCCTGCGCCAGGGTGAGCACCAGCCGGGCGCCGGACATGCCGATCGGGTGGCCGAGCGCGATGGCGCCGCCGTTGACGTTGACCTTCTCCGGGCTGACGCCCAGGTCCCGGGTGGACTGGATGCCGACCGCCGCGAAGGCCTCGTTGATCTCGATGAGGTCGAGGTCGGAGACGGTCAGGCCGGCCTTCTTCAGCGCGTGGTTGATGGCGTTGGACGGCTGCGAGTGCAGGGAGTTGTCCGGGCCGGCCACGTTGCCGTGCGCACCGATCTCGGCAAGCCAGGTCAGCCCCAGCTCCTTGGCCTTGGCCTTGCTCATCACGACCACCGCGGCGGCGCCGTCCGAGATCGGCGAGGAGCTGCCGGCGGTGATCGTGCCGTCCTTGGTGAACGCGGGCCGCAGCTTGGCCAGCGACTCGGCCGTGGTGTCCGGGCGGATGCCCTCGTCCTCGCTGATCACCAGCGGGTCGCCCTTGCGCTGGGGAATGACCACCGGAGCGATCTCATCGGCGTAGTGCCCGTTCTTCTGGGCGGCGGCGGCGCGCTGGTGGCTGGCGGCGGCGAAGGCGTCCTGCTCCTCGCGGGTGATGCCGTGCTTCGCCCCGTGCCGCTCGGTCGACTCGCCCATCGAGCAGCAGTCCCAGGCGTCGCTGAGGCCGTCCAGCGCCATGTGGTCCTTGATCGTCACGTCGCCGTACTTGTAGCCGGTGCGCTGGCCGAGGAGCAGGTGCGGGGCGTTGGTCATCGACTCCATGCCGCCGGCCACCACGATGTCGAACTCGCCGGCCCGGATGAGCTGGTCGGCCAGGGCGATGGCGTCCAGGCCGGAGAGGCAGACCTTGTTGATGGTCAGCGCCGGGGTGGACATCGGGATGCCCGCCTCGACGGCCGCCTGGCGGGCCGGGATCTGGCCCGTGCCGGCCTGGAGCACCTGGCCCATGATCACGTACTGCACCTGGTCCGGGGTCACGCCGGCGCGCTCCAGGGCCGCCTTGATCGCGACGCCACCGAGCCGGGTCGCCGGGAGATCCTTGAGGTTGCCCAGCAGTCGCCCCATCGGGGTCCGCGCGCCGCTGACGATCACCGAAGCCATGCCTGCCTCCGAGGGGGGTGCCGACCTGTACGCCTTAACGATTGTTCGGTCAGACTAGCGCCATGGCTGAGAACTCCCCCGCCGAGCCCGCTGCCGACTATGTCACAGGCGTCGGCCTGCTCCGGATCGACCACGTCGGGATCGCCGTGGCCGACCTGGATGCCGCGATCGACTTCTACCAGCGCACCTTCGGGATGCGCTGCGTGCACGTCGAGACCAACGCCGAACAGGGCGTCCGCGAGGCGATGCTGGCCGTCGGCCCGACCACGGAGGGCGGCTGCCTGCAGCTGCTCGCCCCGCTGTCGCCGGACTCGACGATCGCCAAGTTCCTGGACCGCAACGGGCCGGGTGTGCAGCAGGTCGCGTACACCGTGGCCGACATCGACGCGGCCTGCGCCACGCTGCGCGAGCGGGGCGTCCGGCTGCTCTACGAGACCCCGAAGCGGGGCACCGCCGACTCGCGGATCAACTTCGTGCACCCGAAGGACGCCGGCGGCGTGCTGGTCGAGCTGGTCGAGCCCGCCGCCACCCACTGAGCCCTGCGAGGAGGGTCCCTCGTTGTCGCCAGGGACCCTCCCTCAGCTGCGGGACGGCGTGCGGCAATGCGCGTTTCACCGTTCCCGCGGACACCTCCACGCATCGGTCGATGCAGTTTTTCACAGGAGACTTCCGACCCTAGCTACCGTTAAGTAACATCCGCCCCACCGGAGCGCGACCGGTGCCGGATGTGTCGATTGCCGACATGGCGGTCCCGTCGCACCGGCGCCGACGATGGCAGCACCCCTGCCCTGGCGCGGGGCGGACGATCGGGAGGTCACCGTGCAGGACATCCTCGAAGCGATCATGGCGGCGGAGGGCTCCGCGCAGCCGGAACGGGAACTCGCCGGCCTCGCCGGCCTGCCGGTGCCGGACAGCTACCGGGGCGTGGTCGTCCGCGCCGAGGACACCCGGATGTTCGACGGCATGGCCACCCGGGACAAGGATCCGCGCAAGGCGCTGCACCTGCAGGAGGTGCCCACCCCCGAACTCGGCCCGGGTGAGGCGCTGGTCGCGGTGATGGCCAGCGCGATCAACTACAACACCGTCTGGACCAGCATCTTCGAGCCGCTGCCGACCTTCAGGTTCCTGCAGCGCTACGGGCGGCTCTCCGAGCTGACCCGCCGGCACGACCTGCCGTACCACGTGGTCGGGTCCGACGCGGCCGGTGTGGTGCTGCGGACCGGCCCCGGGGTGACCCGGTGGAAGGCCGGCGACGAGGTGGTCGCGCACTGCCTCTCGGTGGAGTTGGAGGACGCCGCCGGCCACGACGACACCATGCTCGACCCGCAGCAGCGGATCTGGGGCTTCGAGACAAACTTCGGCGGCCTGGCCGAGCTGGCCGTGGTCAAGGCCAACCAGCTCATGCCCAAGCCGCGCCACCTGGCCTGGGAGGAGGCGGCCAGCCCGGGCCTGGTCAACTCCACGGCCTACCGGCAGCTGGTGTCCCACCACGGGGCGAACATGAAGCAGGGCGACGTGGTGCTGATCTGGGGGGCCTCCGGCGGCCTCGGCAGCTACGCCACCCAGATGGCGGTCAACGGCGGCGCGATCCCGGTCTGCGTGGTCTCCTCGCCCGAGAAGGCCGAGCTGTGCCGGCGGATGGGCGCCGAGCTGGTCATCGACCGAGCCGCCGAGGGCTTCCGCTTCTGGCGTGACGAGGAGACCCCGGACCCGGACGAGTGGCGCCGCTTCGGCGAGCGCGTCCGGGAACTGACCGGCGGTGAGGACCCGGACATCGTCTTCGAGCACCCCGGCCGGGAGACCTTCGGCGCCAGCGTCTATGTCGCCAAGCGCGGCGGCACCATCGTCACCTGCGCCTCCACCAGCGGCTACCAGCACCACTACGACAACCGCTATCTCTGGATGCACCTCAAGCGGATCGTCGGCAGCCACTTCGCCAACTACCACGAGGCATGGCAGGCCAACCGCCTGGTGGCGCTGGGCCGGGTCCACCCGACCGTGTCGCGGACCTACCCGCTGGCACAGACCGGCCAGGCCGCGTACGAGGTGCACCGCAACGCGCACCAGGGCAAGGTCGGCGTACGGTGCCTCGCCCCGACCGACGGCCTCGGGGTCCGGGACACCGAGCGGCGCGCCCGGCACGAATCGGCGATCAACCGGTTCCGCGGGCACTGAGCCGTCCGGCTGATCCCGGCACGGCCATTGCGGCGAGGCGGCATTGCCTTTCCATCGTCCGGGGCACCATTCGCCCGATGCCCGGCAAAGGGTCGCGGGGCATCGCCCGGCGGCCCTTTTCGCGCTCACGCCGTGGGCCGCCCGACCCGCCCGGGACCTGCCAAGATCGCCGTTTGGTCCGGTCCCGCTCCGGGGCCCGAAGATGACCATGTAATGAGGACACGAAAGCGGCGCACCGCTCTTGCGAAGCACCCTGGGGCGTCTGCCAGTATGTCCCAATGCCCCAGCAGCACTCCTCCCCGCTTGCGTTCTTCGACAACGCGAACTCCCAGCCAGATTTCACGGTCACCCTGCGCGGATACGAAAAGGGTCAGGTCGACGACTTCATCGGCCGGCTGAGCGCCGCGCTGACGCAGTCCGAGCAGGCCCGGGCCGAGGCCGAGCAGCGGATGAACGACGCCCAGCGCCGGCTCCGCCAGGCCGAGCAGCGCCAGGGCACCCTCGAGCAGAAGCTCGCCGAGACCAACAAGCAGCTCGAGGAGAACAGCCGGCCGACGCTCTCCGGCCTGGGCACCCGCGTCGAGCAGATCCTCCGGCTGGCCGAGGAGCAGGCCAACGACCACCGCAACGAGGCCAAGCGCGAGTCGGAGGGCATCCTCTCCGCCGCCCGCCTGGAGGCACGGGAGATCACCGACAAGGCGCGCGCCGAGGCTGCCGCGATGAAGGCCACCGCCGAGCGGGAGGCCGGCGGCGTCCGTACCGCCGCCGAGCGGGAGGCCGCGGAGGTCCGGGTGCAGGCCCGCCGTGAGGCGGAGACCCTGCGCGCCGACGCCGAGCGGGAGACCAAGCAGCTGCGGACGGTCACCGCGCACGAGGTGGCCGAGCTGAAGTCCACCGTCGAGCGTGAGGTCGCCACCCTGCGGGCCACCGCCGAGCGGGAGATCACCCAGCAGCGGGCGAAGGCCGCCCGGGAGGCCGAGGAGAAGCGCGCCGAGGCGACCAAGCTGCTGACCGACGCGCGGGACAAGCGCGACAAGGACCTCCAGGCCCTGGAGCTCCAGCTCGCCGAGCGGCGCGAGAAGGCCGAGCGCGAGGAGTCGGAGCGGCACGCCGCCCAGGTCGCGCAGACCCAGAAGCTGGTCAGCGAGGCCGAGCAGCGGGCGCGGGCGGCCCAGGAGCGGGCCAAGGAGATCGAGCAGCGGGCCGAGTCCCGCCGGGTGGAGTCCGAGCGCACCGCCACCGAGACGGTGGACAAGGCCAAGGCGCTGGCCGACAAGACGCTGAACGAGGCACGGGCCGAGGCGCAGCGCCTGCTCAGCGAGGCCCGCACCGAGGCGGAGCTGACCACCCAGGCGGCCCGGCGCGAGGTCGAGGACCTCACCCGGCAGAAGGACGCCGTCACCTCCCAGCTCGGGCAGATGCTCTCCGGTCTCGCCGGCATCGTGCCGGGCGTGCCGGCGGGCGCCAAGGCGGAGGCGGCCAAGGCCGACGGCGCCGAGGAAAAGGCCACCGCCGAGTCGGCGAAGTAGGCACCACCCGCAACGGGGCATGAGCCACGGCGCGGGGTGACACCGGGTGACCGGTGCACCCCGCGCCGTGGCGCTTTCCCGCCCCTTTTCGATACCTCGGTGAAGTAGGTCCCATCAGGGGCGTCCGTATCGCCCCAGCAGGGCCTGATGCGTGTGAGGATGGGGGCATGTCGCACGGCGAGGAACTGTTTGCTCTCGGCGGGGACGTGGCTACGGAGCCCAGCTTCGAGTCCGCCCTGCGGGGATACGAGAAACGACAGGTCGACCGGTACGTCGCTCGCGCGGAGCACGAGATCACGGCGCTGGCGGCCGAGCGGGAGCAGGCGTACGCCCAGATCCACAAGCTGGCCGGCCAGGTGGAGGTCCTGCAACGCGACCTCGCCCAGGTGCGCAAGCAGGTGGGCGTTGTCGACCGGGCCTCGTTCCGGCATCTCGGCCCGCGGGTCGAGCAGATCCTCATCATGGCCGAGGAGCAGGCCGACGACATCGTGGCCGCCGCCAACGAGGAGATAGAGGCCCGCCGAGCGGCCGCCGAGCACATCGTCGAGGAGGCCCGGGAGCAGTCCGCCCAGGCCCTCAAGGACTTCGAGATCGCCCTCTCCGCCCGACGGGCCGAGGAGGAACGGCACACCACCGCCCGCAAGGCCGCGGCGGACGCCGCCCTCAAGGCGGCGAAGGAAGAGTCCGAGAAGCTGCGCCGGAACGCCGAGGTGGCGCTGGCCAAGGCCCAGCAGGAGGCCACCCACCTGCGGGACACCGCCAAGGAGATCCACACCCGAGCCCAGCAGGAGTCCACCCGGCTGCGCGAAACGGCCAAGGAGACGGTGGCCAAGGCCCAGCAGGAGGCCACCCAGCTCCGCGAAGCGGCCAAGGAGGTGCACGCCAAGGCGCAGCAGGAGGCCAAGCGCCTCACCGACACCGCGACCGAGGCCGGCCGGGCCACCCACGCCAAGGCACTCGCCGAGGCCAAGAAGATCGTCGACGACGCGGAGGAGGCGGCGAAGGCGACCCGGAGCCGGGCCCGGACCGAGGCCAACCGGCTCACCACCGAGGCCACCGAGGCCGGCAAGCGCAGCCGGGCCGAGGTCGAGGCGTACGTCCAGCGGGTGCGGAGCGAGACCGAGGAGGCCGGCAAGCGCAGCCGGGCCGAGGTCGAGGCATACGTCCAGCGGACGCGGAGCGAGACCGAGGCGTACGTCCAGTCGGCCCGCGCTCAGACCCAGCAGGAGCTGGGCGCCTGGCGGGCCGGCGTGGAGAAGGAGGTCAACTCCCGGCGGGATGCGGCCGACAAGGAGTTCGCCAGGCGCCGCGCCGCCGCCGAGCAGGAGTACGCGAAGCGCAGCGACGAGCTCGACAAGAAGCACAAGGAGCGGCACGACGAGCTGGAGAAGACGTACGCCGCCAAGCGCGCGGAGATCGAGCAGGGCGCCAACTCGATCCGGCAGGAGTTCGCGAAACGCCGCGACGAGCTCGACACGCAGCACAAGAAGCGGCACGACGAGCTGGAGAAGACGTACGCCGCCAAGCGCGCGGAGATCGAGCAGGGCGCCAACTCGATCCGGCAGGCGGCCGAGCAGGAAGCGGTCACCATGCGCCAACGGGCCAAGGTCGAGGCCACCGAGCTGCTGCGCCGCGCCGACGCGGACGCCGCCGACAAGCGCCGCAAGGCCGACGAGCACGTCGCCGCCTCCCGCCGCCAGTTCGAGGAGTACGCGGCCACCACCCAGCAGCACCTGGCCACCACCCAGCAGCACCTCGCCGCCACGCAGCAGGAGGTGGCCGCCGGCCGGCAGCAGCTCGCGCAGGTGATGCTGGAGATCGCCCAGGCCCAGCAGGAGCTGGCCGACCTGCGGACCGAGACCTGGAAGTCCCGCCAGGAGTCCGACGACCTCCAGCGCGAGCTCGCCGAGCGGCGGCTGACGGCAACCACCGACGGGAGCGGCCTCGCCGCCACCCCCGTCGACCCGGACCGGCTGCCCGCCACGCCCGGCGGCAACGCCGGCCCGGCGCCGACGGCGGGCGGCGCCCCGGCGGCCGACAAGGGCACGGCACCCGTGCCCACGAAGGAGACCGCCGCAGCCGCGAAGGAGACCGCGGCGGTCGCCCCCACCGGCGGCGAGTCGGCCCCGGCGACCAAGGAGCCGGCGACCAACGAGCCGGCAACCGGGGCCGGGAGCGCGAAGCCGGTCGCCGAGCCGGTGACCACCGTGGACGGGGGCGGTGCTGCCGCCGGGGTGGACGGCGAGCCGACCGTGGCCGCCGTGCCGGGCGAGGGCGGCCGGGGCGCCACCCCGACGAAGATCACCAGCACCGGCGAGAACGGCAAGCGCCCGACCAAGCCGACCACCGACGAGCGCACCGCCAAGCCGAGCACGGTCACCGTCGAGTCCGACTGACCGGACGAGGCCGGGAGCGGGGTGGCCCCGCACCGGGATGGCCGTCACGTCCACCTACCGCTACCCTCCGGGCAGGGAGAGCCCCGCTCCAGTTCGTGGGCGGGTGCGGGAGGCGTCCGGCGCCGTGCGCCGGAGCGGGATCCGGGGAGGTCGGGTTGGCGCAGGACGGGCCGGCGGGCGACGCCCGTCCCGAGGACAACGACCCGCTGGACGCGCTGCGCCCCGAGGACGAGCCGGCGGACGAGTCCGAGCGGACCGCCGTCGACGTGGCAACCGAGCCGACGGAATTCGAGCCGAGCGGACGGTTCGGCATACCGGGGAAGCCGCTGCGGCGCAGCAGCTTCCTCGTCGGTTTCACCGGGGCGCTCGGCGTGCTGCTGGCGTACGCGGTCTTCCTGGCCGTACGCAACTCCGCCGGCATCCTGGTGCTGGTGGTCATCGCGATCTTCCTCGCCGTCGGCCTGCACCCGGCGGTCGTCCGGCTGCGCGGCTGGGGGCTGCCGCACGGGCTGGCGGTGGCGGTGGTGACGCTGACCGTGCTGCTGCTGATCGTCGGCGGGCTGCTGGCGCTCGTGCCGCCGGTGGTGACCCAGTCCGGCCAGTTCATCGCACACCTCCCCGGCTACGTCGAGGAGCTACGCCGCAACGAGACCGTCAACGACCTCATCGAGCGGTACGACGTGATGGAACGGGTCCGGGCGGCGGCGAACGCGGACACCATCGGCCGGGCCCTCGGTGGCGTCCTGGGCGGGGCGCAGCTGATCTTCGGCACCCTCTTCCGGGCACTGACGGTGCTGGTGCTGACGATCTATTTCCTGGCCTACTTCGACAAGCTGCGCGACCTCGGGTACGCGCTGGTGCCGCGCACCCGCCGGACGCGGGTGCGCCTGATCGGCGACGAGATCCTGACCCGGGTCGGCGCGTACATGGTGGGGGCGCTGGCCATCGCGGTGCTGGCCGGGGCGAGCACGTTCGTCTTCGCCCTGATCGTCGGGCTGCCGTACCCCTTCGCGCTGGCCGTGGTGGTCGCGGTGACCGACCTGATCCCGCAGATCGGCGCGACCCTGGGCGCGGTGGTGGTAAGCCTGGTGGGTTTCGCCACCGACCTGGGGGTCGGCATCGCCTGCGTGGTCTTCTTCGTGGTCTACCAGCAGGTGGAGAACTACCTGATCTACCCGAAGATCATGCGCCGGGCGGTCTCGGTCAACGAGGTGGCGGCGCTGCTCGCCGCGCTGCTCGGGGTGTCGCTGCTGGGCGTGGTCGGGGCGCTGATCGCGATCCCCACGGTGGCCGCGCTCCAGCTGATCCTCCGCGAGGTGGTCCTGCCCCGCCAGGAGTCCCGGTGACGGCGGGGGTCAGCCCGCCCGGCGCTGCTGCGGACCGGGGACCGGGGTGTCGGCGAAGGCGGCCACCGTCCGGTCGGCGTACGCGCTGACGTCGCCGGTCTCCATCGGGCCGTCCCAGGTGGTCGGCAGCGGCACCGACACGGCCGGGTTGACCCGCCGGACGATCTCGTCGAGCACCGTCTCCGCGTCGCCGACCCAGAGGTGCTTGGCGCCGGGCACCCCGACCACCTCGGCCTGCGGCACGGCCGCGAAACGCTGCCGGGCCTCCTCGGGGCGGAGGTAGTCGTCGAACTCGGGCACCAGGGCGGTGAGCGGCTTGCCCGACTCCGCCCAGACGGTCAGGTCCGCGGGCTCGGAGAAGCGCAGCGGCGGGGAGAGCAGGATCGCCCCGGACACCGCCGGGTCGCAGCCGTACTTGAGCGTCAGGTCGGTGCCGAAAGACCAGCCGACCAGCCAGATGTTCGGCAGCTCGTGGAACTCGGCGTACTCGACGGCGGCGGCCACGTCGAAGCGCTCGCCGACCGCGCTGTCGAAGGCACCCTCGCTGGTGCCCCGGACGCTGCTGGTGCCCCGGGTGTTGAACCGGAGCACGGCCAGGTCGGCCAGCGCGGGCAGCCGCCACGCGGCCTTGCGGAACACGTGGCTGTCCATCATCCCGCCGTGGGTGGGCAGCGGGTGCAGGCAGACCAGGGTGCCGGCCGGTTCCCGGTCCAGCGGGCGGGCCAGCTCACCGACCAGGGTCAAGCCGTCGGCGGTGTGCAGCTCGATGTCCTCCCGGTGGCCGGGCAGGATCGACGACGCACGGATCGGTGTGCTCACCGTTCCAGTCTCCCGCGCCGCCGCTCGCGCCGCCCGCCGGGGCGGAAACAGGGTGATCCAGATCGCTCAGCCGTACCGGGGGGCGCCGCGGCCCCGCTGGAGGTTCGGCCCGCGCCGGTCCCGGGCCCCCCAGCAGCCGCTGTGCCAGTGGCGCCGGTCGGTGAGGTCACCGCGTTCGTCGGCCGGCCAGGCCACCAGGTGCGGCACCCCGGGGCGGATCTCCTGGTCGCAGCCCGGACAGCGGTACGTCTTGACCGACGCCCCGCCGCTGATCCCGCGTACCTGCCAGTCGCCGTCGCGCCACTGCTGGACGGTGGGCGCGCCCTCGCGTGCCCGGTCGGAGTCGAGGCGGGTGGTCTCGTCCCGGCGGGGGCGGTTGCGACGGGGGCTCACGGTCACCAAGCGTACGGTCCGCCGGCCGGACCGCCCCGGGACGGGCGGTCCGGCCAGTGGCACCCTCACTCCCAGGTCTCCGGGTCGGTCAGGTCCTTCGCCACCTGCGCCCCGGCCAGCACGCTCGTCGCGTCGGCCTCCGTGAAGCCCGGGTGGTCCTTGGAGGGGTCGATCCCTGGCATCGGCCAGCCGAAGTCGGCGGTCAGGTGTGCTCTCGAAATGCCGAGCAGTTCGAGCGTCGTGCCGCCCGGATAGAGGTAGGCGGGACGGCCACCCACCGTGCGGTTGCTCTCGTCGCGGTCGGCCGCAATCTGCGCCCCGTACTGCAACCGCACCCACATGGTCGCCGACGGCTCCCGGTAGAGGGTGAGTTCGACGTTGAGACCCCCGGGAAAGGCGTGGGCGTCGACGGAGCAGCTGACCACTCTCGCACCCGCCGGCAGCGCGCTCAGCCGCAGGGGCGCGTCGCACCGGCGTGCCTCACCCCAGCGGAGAGCGTTCACGGCCTTGGCCAGCATGCCCCGATCGGTGTCGCCGAGCATGCTCGCCCGGGCGTACAGGCCGGGGACGGGCTGCCAGGCCTTGACCAGACCGCCGGCTCCGTTGCGGAACTGCCGGACGACGCCGTCGAAGGTCACCGGGACCACGGCCTGCTCGATGGGGCGGCCATCGAGCAGAAGCTCGTCGACCTCCTGCGCGGAGCGGCTCACCTCAACCAGGACCGGCGGTCCGCCCCCGACACTCAACCGGATCGACTCGACCTGGTTCGCGCCGTAGACGGCCCAGCTCAGGTAGCGGGCCCGGCGGGTGTCCACGCCCAGGTGCAGCACCTGCGTGTCGGTGCCGACCAGGTCGGGGCGTTGCGCGGCACCGGGCACCCCGTCGGCGCGTGGTGGCACCGGCGCGGCGACGGTGGGCGTGGCGGCCGCCCACGGCAGCCGTCCGGTCAGTCCGCCCACGTCCGTGGTCGCCACCCCGGCGAAACCGAGCACGCCGACGAGGGCCAGCGCGGTGCCGGCGGCGACCCGGTGGTGGCGCCGGCGGCGGCGACCGAGGGCACGCGAGGCGCCCAACAGTCGATGGGTGTCGATCTCCCCGGCGGCGTGCTCCCGCAGCGCCGAGATGATCCGCTGGTCGAGGTCGGTCACGGCCGGCTCCCGTTGATCGTCGGGACGCCGCAGCGCTCCCGGAGGTGGGCGAGCGCCCGCATCGCGTGGGTGCGGACGGTGACCGGCGAGCAGTCGAGGATCTGGGCGATCGTCGTGTCGTCCAGATCCTCGTAGTAGCGCAGCACCAGCACGGCGCGCTGGCGGTCGGGCAGCGCCAGGATCAGCCGCCACATCTCGTCCCGGTCGGCCGCCTCGCCGCCGAGATCGCCGTGGTGGGCCCGCTCGGCGAAGGTGTCCACGGCCAGTTCCCGGTTGGACCGCCGCCGCCACCACGAGCTGTTGGCGTTGACCAGCATCCGCCGCACGTACACGTCGGGCCGGTCGGCCCCGGCGATCTTCCGCCAGTGCACGTACGCGCGGGCCAGCACGTCCTGGGTCAGGTCCTCGGCGCGGTGCTCGTCGCCGGTCAGCAGCCGGGCCAGGCGCACCAGGGCCGGGCCGCGGCTGCCGACGTACTCCTCGAAGGTCACACCCTCAAGACGCCGTCACCGGCGCCCGGTGTTGACCCGGTCAGCGGTGAGTGTGGTCGCGGAAGCCGCGACCGCTCTTGAGGCCGAGGTAGCCGGCGGTGACCAGGTGCTCCAGCAGCGGCGCGGGGGCGAAGCCCGGCTCGCGCAGCTCCAGGTAGAGCTCCCGCTGGATGGCCAGCGCGACGTCCAGGCCGACCACGTCGAGCAGCTCGAACGGGCCCATCGGGTAGCCGCAGCCGAGCTTCATCGCGTGGTCGATGTCGTCGGCGGTCGAGTAGCTCGCCTCCAGCATCTTCACCGCGTCGTTCAGATACGGGAAGAGCAGCGCGTTGACGATGAAGCCGGACCGGTCACCGCAGACCACACCGGTCTTGCCCAGCGCCGCGCAGACCGCGCGGGCGGTGGCGGTGGTCTCCGCCGAGGTTCGGATGGTCTGCACGATCTCCACCAGCGGCATGATCGGCGCCGGGTTGAAGAAGTGCAGGCCGATGACGTCGGCCGGGCGCTGGGTGGCCATCGCCACGTCGATCACCGGCAGCGAGGAGGTGGTGGTGGCGAGCACCACGCCCGGCTTGCAGATCTCGTCGAGGCTGGCGAAGAGGGCCTTCTTGACGCTCAACTCCTCGACCACCGCCTCGACCACCAGGTCGACGTCGGCGAGGTGGTCCAGGGTGGCGGACCAGGTGACCCGGCCCAGCGCGGCGTCCCGCTCCTCGTCGCTCAGCTTGCCCCGGACCACGCCCTTGTTCAGCGAGGTCTTGACCGCCTCGCAGACCTTCGCCGACTTCTCCGCGCCCCGGGTCACGGAGACGACCTCGTACCCGGCCTTGGCGAAGACCTCGATGATGCCGGTGGCCATGGTGCCGGAGCCGACGATGCCGACCTTGGCGATAGCCCGCGCGCCGTCGGCGAGCGCGGCCTCCGTGGTCACCGGCGTCTGCTCGTCCGGTACGACCTTCGGCGAGCCCGGCCGCTCATAGGTGTAGAAGCCGCGGCCGGACTTCCGGCCGAGCAGCCCGGCGGTGACCATCTGCTTGATCAGCGGCACCGGGGCGTGCCGGCGGTCCCGGCCGCCGCGCCGGTACATGGTGTCCAGGATCTCGTACGCGGTGTCCAGGCCGATCAGGTCCATCAGGGCGAGCGGACCCATCGGCAGGCCGCAGCCGAGCTTCATCGCGGCGTCGATGTCCTCGCGGGAGGCGTACCGCGCCTCGACCAGGCTCACCGCGTGGTTGAGGTAGCCGAAGAGGAGCGCGTTGGCGATGAAGCCGGCGCGGTCGTTGATGGTCACGTCGACCTTGCCGAGCCGCTCGCAGAGCGCCTCCACGTCGGCGACGACGTCGGCGGAGGTGACCACCGTGCGGACCACCTCGACCAGCTTCATCACCGGCGCCGGGTTGAAGAAGTGGATGCCGATGACCTGGTTCGGCCGGGTGGTGGCGACGGAGATCTCGGTGACGCTCAGCGAGGAGGTGTTGGTGGCGAGGATCGCCTCGGGCTTGCAGACCCGGTCCAGCTCGGCGAAGATCCGCTGCTTCAGGTCCAGGTGCTCGGGCACGGCCTCGATGACCAGGTCGACCGAGTGCAGCGCGTCCAGCCCGACCTGGAAGTCGACCCGGCTCAGCAGGGCGTCCCGGTCGGCCTCGGCGAGCTTGCCCTTGGCCACCGCCCGGTCGGTCGAGCCGGTGAGGGTGACCCGGCCGCGCTCCAGGGCTGCGGAGGAGATCTCCACGGCCACCACGTCGATGCCGTTGCGGGCGAACACCTCGACGATGCCGGCACCCATGGTGCCCAGACCCACCACGCCCACCCGGGTGAACTCGCGCGCCACGACCGGCCTCCCCTGTCCGCTCCGCGCGGCCGCACATGAACGGCCACTAAGGTTATGCGCGCGAGTCTGCCACGTGACGTTCCGTTGTCGAGGCGCGGTGGGATATTTCACGGTCCGGGCGGTTCATACCTCCGCCGGCGCCCCCACCAGCGCCAGCAGCTCGGCGACGAACTCGGCCGGCCGCTCCACGTGCGGGCTGTGGCCGCAGCCGGGCAGCACCACCTCCCGGTACGTCCCGCCGGCCGCCGCGTACCGGTCCAGCACCGCCCGGGTCTGGCCGACCATGGGCTGCGGCGGGCAGTCCGCCGCACCCGGCCAGCCCGGCACCACCCCGAGCGACCCCAGGTATGCCAGGTCGAACAGCGAGGTGTCCGAGACGATCACGTCGGTGTCGCCGCGTACCCAGGTCACCGGCGGCTTGACCGGGACAGCGACCAGCTCTTCCGCCACCCGGAACCACCTGGGCGCCAGCGCGTTGAGCACCCCGCGCTCCCCCGCCGCCGTGCCCGGCCACTGCGGCGAGGCGACCGCCGTGCCGGGGTAGTTGTCGTCCCCGGTGGCGGTGGTGAGCATGCTGTCCAGCAGCAGTTCCTCGTCCTCCCCGAGCGACGCCGGGTCGGCCACGTAGGCCGTGTGCAGCACCGTGCGCGGGCTGGTCGGGCCGTCCGCGCCCCGGTCCTGCGCGGCGAGCCGGGCGACGAAGTCGGGGTTGGCGCCACCCGCGCCGGTCCCGGCGAAGTCCGGCGTGGTCGGCGTGCCGTCGAGGTCCCGGGTGCCGCCGAAGCCGTACGGGGAGACCGGCGCCTCCAGCAGCAGGCCGGCCACCCGATCGGGACGGTCGACCAGCAGCCGCATCGCCACCCCGCCGCCCAGCGAGTGCCCGACGACCACCGGCCGGGCACCGGGCGCGAACAGGCCGGGGGCGTCGAGCAGGGCGGTCACGTCGGCGGCGAAGTCGCCGAGGCCCCGGGTGGCGTCGACCGGCACGGTGGCGGTGTCGCCGTACCCGCGCAGGTCGGGAGCGACGACGCGGAGCGTAGCCGGCAGCCGGCGGAGCAACGGCTCCCAGAACGCGGACGACGAGACGTTGCCGTGGATCAGCAGCACCGGTACGCCGTCCGGCGGGCCGGCCACCCGGACCGCCTGGGTGATGCCGTTTGCCTGGATGGTCTGCCGCTCGCTCCGCATTCGCGCATGCTGCCACGGCCGGGCCGGCCGGTCCATGTGTCCGGCCGCCACCTCGGGCCGCCGTCGGGTGTGGCCGCGCGCCGGGGCAACGCCGGCCCTAGACACGGCGCGAGCGTCAACTGTGGACGCCGACGCCTTGGCGTCAGCGGTGGGCGCGACGCGTTCGGGACGTCAGCTGCGGGTGTCGACCGGGAGCGGCAGGGCGCCTCCGAGCGGCTCCACCTGCGGACGCGGCGCCGGCGGAACGGGCAGCGGCAGGGTGGGCCGGTGGTCCCGGCGCGGGAGGGTGAAGTTGATCCCGACCGGGTCGGTCCGGGCCACGCCCGGGTCGAAGAACCGCAGGTCGGTACGGCCGATCCGGATCACGTCCCCGTCGGCGATCTGCACGCTGCCGGTGATCGGCTGGTCGTTGAGCCAGGTGCCGTTGGTCGAGCCGAGGTCCGTCAGCCACACCCCGTCGACGGTCAGCTGGACCGTGGCGTGCCGACGGCTCAGGTGCGGGTCGGCCAGCACGAGGTCGGCGGTCGGCGCCCGACCGATCACCTGCGGGTCCCGGCCGACCCGGAAGCTCAGCCCGCGCATCGCCCCGCCCGACACCGTCAGCAGCGGCATCAGCTCCGGATGCTCCTCCATCGACAGTCGACCTCCACCCCACTGTGGCCCCGGCGTCAGCCTGCCATCTCACCGTAATCGCTCCCACCACCGCCCGGTCACACCCGCGACCCCGGCCGGTTATCTCCCGTTCGCCGGTTCGGGGGGGTGTTGCCGGTTCAGCCGCCGGTAACCTCCGTCGATTCCACGGCCCGTCGACGGGCTCGACCAGGGCAGGCTACGACCTGGCCGGCACCTACCGATGAGTAACGCTCGGGTCTAGACTTCGGTTATGACGGCTGTGCATGTCCCGGGGACCCCGGTCATCGAGGACGGCCGGTTGGTCTCCACCAGCCCGGCGACCGGTGCCGAAGCCGGGCGTTTCCCGGTGGCGACCGAGGCGGACGTGCGGGGCGCGGTCGAGCAGGCCCGGGTCGCGGGCGAGTGGTGGGCCGGGCTCGGCTTCACCGGCCGGCGGGAACGACTGCTGCGCTGGCGGGGTGTGATCGCACGCCGGATCGAGGACCTGGCCGAGCTGGTGCACACCGAGGGCGGCAAACCGGTCGGGGACGCCGTCGTGGAGATCCTGACCGCGCTGGAGCACATCGACTGGGCCGCCCGCAACGCCCGGCGGGTGCTCGGGCCGCGGCGGGTCCGCTCCCGGCTGATCCTCGCCGAGTTCACCGGTCACCTGGAATACCAGCCGTACGGGGTGGTCGGCGTGATCGGCCCGTGGAACTACCCCGTCTTCACCCCGATCGGCTCCGCCGCGTACGCGTTGGCGGCCGGGAACGCGGTGGTGTTCAAGCCGAGCGAGTACACCCCGGCAGTGGGGCAGTGGCTGGTGGACCGCTTTGCGGAGGTGGCACCGGAGCAGCCG
The DNA here is from genome assembly GCF_047921475.1 of Micromonospora sp. SL4-19. Classification (NCBI taxonomy): domain Bacteria; kingdom Bacillati; phylum Actinomycetota; class Actinomycetes; order Micromonosporales; family Micromonosporaceae; genus Micromonospora; species Micromonospora sp. SL4-19. Next base: position 2,380 of record NZ_JBLROB010000011.1, on the reverse strand, counting down.
GTCTTCACCGCCGTGCACGGCCTCGGCGACGTGGGCGCCGCCCTGTGCCGCTCCGGGGTCGGCAAGGTGGCCTTCACCGGCTCCACCGGCACCGCCAGGAAGGTGATGGCCGCCTGCGCGGAGACTCTCACCCCGGTGCTGCTGGAGGCCGGCGGCAAGGACGCGATGATCGTCGACGTCGACGCCGACCTGGACGCTGCCGCCGAGGCGTGCGTCTGGGGCGGGCTGACCAACGCCGGCCAGACCTGCATCGGCATCGAGCGGGTCTACGCCGTCGACCAGGTCTTCGACGCGTTCGTCGACAAGGTGGTGACGAAGGCCGACCGGCTCACCGTCGGCCCGGAGGGCGCCGACATCGGCCCGATCACCATGCCGTCCCAGCTCGACGTCATCCGCCGGCACATCGACGACGCCGTCGCACGCGGCGGCCGGGCGGTGCTCGGCGGCCCCGACGCGGTCCAACCGCCGTACGTCCGTCCGACCGTGCTGGTGGACGTGCCGGAGGACTCGGCCGCGGTACGCGAGGAGACCTTCGGCCCGACGCTGACCGTCAACCGCGTACGCGACGTGGACGAGGCCATCGAGCGGGCCAACGCCCTCTCGTACGGCCTCGGGGGTGCGGTGTTCGGCCGGCGGCGGGCGGTGGCCGTCGCGCGGCGGCTGCGCTCCGGGATGGCCTCGATCAACTCGACGCTCACCTTCGCCGGGATGTCGACGCTGCCGTTCGGCGGCGTCGGCGACTCCGGCTTCGGCCGCATCCACGGCGAGGACGGGCTGCGCGAGTTCGGCCGGGCCAAGGCGATCACCCGCCGCCGGGCCCGCTCGCTGCTGCCGTCGATGACCTTCGAACGCACCCCGGCGGACGTCGCCCGCCTGGTCAAGGCCGCCGAGCTGATGTACGGCCGGCGCTGACTTCCCCGCCCCGGGTGGCTCCCCCCGGGGCGGGGCACCTCAGAACAGGGTCAGCTCGTCGCGCTCGATGCCGCGCAGCTTGTCATAGTCGACCACCACGCAGCGGATGCCCCGGTCGGTGGCGAGCACCCGGGCCTGCGGCTTGATCTCCTGGGCGGCGAAGACGCCGGTGACCGGGGCGAGCAGTGGATCGCGGTTCATCAGTTCGAGGTAGCGGGTGAGCTGCTCCACCCCGTCGATCTCGCCGCGCCGCTTCACCTCGACCGCGACCGCACCCTGGTTCGCGTCGCGACAGAGCAGGTCGACCGGGCCGATCGCCGTCATGTACTCCCGCCGGACCAGCGTGAAGCCCTCACCGAGGGTCGCCGGGTTGGCGGCGAGCAGCTCCTGGAGGTGCGCCTCGACGCCGTCCTTGCGCAGGCCCGGGTCGACGCCCAGCTCGTACGAGGTGTCCTGGAAGATCTCCTCAAGGGTGATCCGCAGTTCCTCGCCGGCCTTGTTGACCACCCGCCACACGCCGGGGGCCTCCTCCAGCCGGCACGGCGGGCTCATCCAGTTCAACGGCTTGTACGCGCGGTCGTCCGCGTGGATCGACACCGAGCCGTCCGCCTTCACCATGAGCAGCCGGGTGGCCGGCGGCAGGTGCGCCGAGAGCCGTCCGACGTAGTCCACCGAGCACTTCGCAATCACCAACCGCACCGGACGAGGGTAGCCGAGCACCTGGCGCCCGCCGACGAGCGCCACTGGCGTACCGGTGCGATATTGAGATCGTGCTCGAAGTCCTCACCGGTTCCGGCCTCGCCGCCTCGGCCGGCCTGAACGCCTACATCCCGCTGCTCCTCATGGGTCTGCTGGCGCGCTACACCGACCTGGTCGACCTGCCCAACGGCTGGCAGTGGCTCGGCAACGGCTGGATCATCGTGATCCTCTCCGTGCTGCTCGCCGTCGAGGTGGTCGCGGACAAGGTGCCGGTGGTCGACCACGTCAACGACGTGGTGCAGACGGTGGTCCGGCCGACCGCCGGCGGGCTGGCCTTCGGCGCCGGATCCAGCTCGCAGACCGTCACGGTCAGCGACCCGGACAGCTTCTTCTCCTCGCACCAGTGGGTGCCGGTCGTGGTCGGCGTGCTGATCGCGCTCGGCGTGCACGTGCTCAAGTCGGCGGCCCGCCCCGTCATCAACGCGACCACCGCCGGCTTCGGCGCGCCCGTCGCCAGCACCGCCGAGGACGCGACGAGCGCGGTCATGTCGGTGGTGGCGATCCTGCTGCCGGTGCTGGTGGTGGCGTTCCTGATCGGGTTCGTCGCGTTCCTGTTCTGGTTCCTGCGTCGGCGCGGGGAGCGGCGCCGGGAGAGGCAGGCGGCTCGGGCGGCTGGCTTCCGGGTTTAGTTTCTGGCTGGTCGCAGACGCCGCTGGCCGGCACCCCACGTTGCGGGGTGCCGGCCAGCGGCGTGTTGTTCACCTGTGTT
>NZ_JBLROB010000010.1:0-162936 GCF_047921475.1 Micromonospora sp. SL4-19 | reverse complement strand
CCAATCCCTGAGGCAGGAACCGGGCTCGATCCTGCCGGGCCTTTTCCCTGGCGGCCTCGACCGGCATCGCCTTGGCGAGTGACTGGACGTACTCCATGTCCTGTCGCGCCGTGTAGCTCTCGTACTCGTCCTGGCGCATCACGCGCAGGGTGACCACGGGTGAATTCACCCGGACATGCTGCCAGGCAGCATTCCAGTGAGGCTAATGGCTTTCCCGCCTGACATCGGGCTGTCGGCCCGTGGATCGCCCTTCGGACTGATGTTGCACTCGTCGATCAAGCGACAAGAGAATCCCCGGTGAGGCGGATAAATGGTGGAGCCCAGGGGACTTGAACCCCTAACCCCTGCCTTGCAAAGGCGGGTGACGGGCGCTGAGCGTCATCGACAAGCAGCAACGCTAGTCGTCTTTCACTCAGCGCCCGTCGCCCTCTGTCAGCGCTTACCAACGGATGTCACCGCTTCTGCTGACTTCCTGCTGACACTCCGGCGAGCTTGACCCCTCGTGGTTGACGGTCACCGGTCGGTGGCTTCCCTCCGGGTGTACGACGTCCAACCACCGGTCAGCCGGGGCTGCGCCCGACGAGTATGGGCGGCGTGGGACTTCGGAAAGGCGGTGGAGAGGGCCAAGACCTGTTGCAACGCCGCGAGGACGTGCGGCAGGCCAACTTTCTGGAACTGTTCGTCGACCTGGTGTTGGTATTCGCCCTGGCCGGGGTGGTCAGCCGGGTCGGGCAGGAACTGGTCAGCCATGACATTGTCGTCCGGTGGCGGGCCATGGCCTACATGCTCGTGCTGTCGCTGCCGCTGGTCTGGTTGTGGATCACGACCGCGCACATCACCAGCTGGTTCGACCCCCGCCGCCGCAAGATCCAGTACATCGTGCTGGCCAGCGCCTTCGGGATCCTGGTCATGTCGTCGTCGCTGCCGTCCGCGTTCATCGGCCGCGGGTTGGCGTTCGTGGTGCCGTACGTGATCCTGCAGCTGGGCCGGCCGCTCATCCTGATGCCCTCGCTGCGCGGACACCCCCTGCACGAGCTCTACCGCCGGTCGCTGCCGTGGCGCGTGATCTCGGCGGGGATCTTCTTTGCTGGCGCCGCCGTCAGTGGCGGTGCCCGGGCCGCCTTTTGGGGGGCCGCCGTGACCGTGGACATCGTCTCCGCGCAGCTGCGCTGGCCGGTACCAGGGTCGACCAAACCGCCGGTCAGTGCGTGGGCCACGGACAGCAAACATCACCTACCCGAGCGCTATCAGCAGTTGCTGATGATCGCCCTCGGGGAGACCGTGCTCGGTGTCGGCACCACGTTCACCAGCCATCCGATCAGCCTGGCCACCTCCGCGCTGCTGGTGGTGGCGTTCCTGTCGACGGTGCTGCTGTGGCGCATCTACTTCTACCGCTCCGGACAGATCCTCGCCGAAGCCCTCGCCGCCGCAGGGGACAGGGACGCCGCCGGCCGCGCCACAGGCACCGCCCACGTCCTCATGGTGCTGGGCATCGTCGCCACCGCCGTCGGCTTCGAGGCCGTGCTGAGACACCCGGGAGGCACGCCCGAACCCGCGTGGCTCATCGCGAGCCTCGGCGGCCCGGCCCTGTTCCTCTACGGCCGCATCCGTCTGGAACGCATCGTGTTCAACCGACTCTCGCTCCGCCGCGTCGTCGCCATCGCCGCCCTCGCAGTTGCCGCCATCCCCCTGTACTTCGCCCCGCCGCTAGCCTCTCCGGTCGTCGCCGGACTCATACTGCTCGCCGTCGCCCTCGCCGACGCCCACCACGCCGCCGGCCGTCCCCCCGAGGCACCCTCCCCGGCACACTAGGTCGTGCTCATTCGATGTGGACGTCTCACTAAAACCCTCTCGCCGTCGTAGGGCTCCTCACCGCCTAATGGAAGCCGAAGAGTTGAAGCGGAACTTAGAGTTGCCGTCCCGCCACCAGTGGAAACGCCGCTCGACCCCTGCTCGCGTGACGTCTGAAGCTGTCATCGTTGGTCGCTGGTTGACAACGATTGACGGTGTCTTGTGCCCCCTGTGTGCCCCGCAGTGGAAGGAGCCAGAGGATGGCAGCTCCCGTTGCCTGGCCGCCTGTTGTCATTCGCTCGACGGCTCGTCTGATCGTGGCGAGGAGTCTCGACGGACACGGTATGTGTAGGGCAAATTCTCGCGCATGCCCAGCTCAACCTCATAACGCGCCTTGTATGGATCCTCAAAGAGGAGCGTCCAACGACCTGTTTCAAGATCAAGCTGTTCACTGAACAGTTTGAGTTCGTCCATGCCTACCGGTCGGCCACGGCGGTCAGACATCTTGAGGCTGCTCGCCAGGGCAACGCGGCCTCGCATCACCGCTTCCTCTCGCTCAAGAGGACGATCACTTGCGTGGAGGTTCGGCCACCTTTGCTTCAAGCCGGCGAAGAGCTGCCCAACAGCAGCGCCCAGAGCAGCGTCCATGGCGTGGGAGCTGACGAACAGGAAGATGTTGTAGAACTCCTCTCCTGCCGCCCCCCAACTGGTCTGCCCGCCTTCGTGCCTAAGAACGTGCGGCCGGTACCCCTGACCGTCAAGCAGGCCCCGTACGCGTGCCGTGAGCGCCTCCCGCTGGTCACGCGGAACGGCTAGATCAGCGATCCAGGCGGAGTCAGGCTCGCCTCCCGGCGCCTCGGTCGTCGCAACGGTCACTGTGACGTGCAGGACGGCTTGGTCGGCGTCCCCTGCCCTCATTGACATGCTCTAGATCATGAGCGATGCCGGGGTGCAGCGGTGCCCCGCTGCAGTTCACCAACTACAGGTAAGAAGGTCGGGGCAGGCCTGGTCATCGGGCCGACCACGCATTGTCACCTGGGCAGACGTCGTCACCAGTGGTCGTCGTTGGTCGCTCACAATCGGCCTCCGGCGGCCTGGTGACGGCTTGGACCTGGTCCTCGTCAACGCACTCGTAGCCGGCGCGCCCCGGCACGCTCTGACCCCTCGCTTGTAAGAGGAAGATGCCGCTGACGCGACACCCCGGCTGCCTGGAAGTAGCCCAGACTGCTCCATCTACCTCAGGGCTGGGGCTACTTCCGTCTGAATTCTGGGCGCTCCGTCCAGCTCCGTCCACCCACGTCTCTGACATCGGGCGCTGATCCGTCGCCGGCTGGCTTCGGCTCTCACCGTTCGGCCCTGTTGCTACCGTTGCTGTCGACAGCGACAGGGCCAACTGCTGCGTGTGAAAGAACGATCAGTTCTCTGAGAGCGGCCGTCAGAGGTATCGCGAGCTGCGAGAAGGGTCCGCGCTAGGCCCTGTGCGTCCGGCAGATGGCGTCTCGCCCACGAACCGCTCGTCCATGGTTTCCCGTGTAACGTCCAGTTACCCTAGTGACCTTGCCCTGGCACCCACGCATAATCACCAGATGATGAGACTGCCCCCATGGGCGTGGCTTGCCGGTTCGCTAGGTGTCGGCCTCCTGATCGGCGCAGCGTTCTTAGAGGACGGGACCTACTGGCAGGCGCTCGCTACGCAACTAGGCGCGACCTTCCTGCTCTTCTTGCCGATCATGTTGGCCGAACGATCGATCGTGACGACGGTGAACAGGCGCATCGCGGATGTAGCAGCAATTACTAGAACTGAGCAGTTCTATCTCGCGGACGAGATCGTAAGCCACTTCAGCCAAGCGATAGGCAACATCAAGCCGCCCAAGACCAGCTCGGATCACCTTGGACGAATGCTCGGCGCTGAGGGCTGGAGGCCAAATAAAGTTCGCGATGGGTATCAGTTGTGGTCGAAAGAAGCCCAGATGATTGCTGTTCCGGTGGGCAAAGAATCGCTAGGCCGGGCGATCATCCTCGGAACTTGCCGTTATGTGCAGTGGGACATCGACCGGTACATCGAGCTGTGGAACGTGACGCGGCCTAGTGGAACTGATGCCGTTGTTCCGGCCGGCACCACAGCCTCCAAGCCGTAGCCACCTGCCCGTCGTCCACGCCGTTCATCGTGATCTCACCCAGGCAAGTCACTCAGCTGGTCGTTCACGAGAGTGTGTTTCCCCCTCACCGGCTCGGAACCGGTCCAACGCGGCGGCATTTTCGTGATATCCGAGCCGGCTGAGTTTCGAGAGCAGGGACCACATCTCGCGCTCGTCGTGGAGGGTGGCAGGAAGTTCGAGACCCATGGCCTCCGCCAATGGCTTCCGCCCGAGGTTGACTAAAGCACGAATGGCCATGGCCCACTCCTCGGTGCTAGATACCGCAAGGCGGTACCAGATAACGGCGAAGGCGGTGAGTACAACCGCCAGGGCTGAAAGGGATATCGAGAAGCCACTCTTGGTTGCCTGTACAGTGACCGCAGTCGCAGCAAGGATTAAGTGGCCGTACAGCAGACAGACAAAGAAGTCCACGCCTATCCGAGCCGTAGTTACCCCTTGTCGAGTCTGCTCAGGAGCCGCCGCTATCAATTCATGCCAGAATACCTGACTATCGAGTCGATATCGGTCGGAACCGTATTGCTCCATTCGGCGCAGGGCGTTACCCAGTCGAGTTGGGAGGACCTGCTCGTCCCGCAACGGAAACCGACGGAGCCGCTCGCGCAATAGTGCACGCTGAGGTGCGATCAGAAACAGATCTTGGGCGAACTTCTGTGCGAGCCTCCTGTCCGCTCTGAGTTCCCGCAACCGCCCCTCCTCGCTTGAAGTTAGCTGGCCCCCGCTTTCTTTCTGCGCTAGACGTAGTCCGTCCAGGCGATCTCTGAGCAGCTTCAACCGGCGCTGCTGGCGCTTACGCCCCCAAGCGAATGCCCAGGAAGGCCAGCCGAGGTAGCCTTCAAGAACGCGATAAAGAGGCGTTTGCAAGGCGCTGAAAAGAAGTCCGAGCACGACAGCAGCGGTGAGGAGGACTAGCGACTGCTGCGAGAGCGCCGCCTGTGCTAGCCGATCAACTGGCTCAAATGCCCGCATGTCGGGAAGCAGGAACAGCCCGAACAATGCAATGTTGACTGCGGCCGGCAAAATCCAACCGGCGACTAGCGACCATCCCCCGCCTAGCACCCCTTTAGCGATTTCAGTCATTAGGCGCGCCGCGTGCCTTTGTTACCACTCATCCTCGTCGTTCTCAGGACCCGGTGGTCGGCCCCAACTCGTGGGGCTGCCCGACATCGGCCCTCCCCAATTTCCCGACTCGCCACCACCGCCGCTTCCCTCACTTACGATTCCCGCGGCCTGTAGCGCAGCCAACGTGCCCGCGTCTACATCTACCGATTCCCCCGCTGAATGGGTGACGCCGTCGCTGTCCTTCCAATCCGATTCCAAGCGCACGTACACCATCGGACCTCCCCATCGCAGACCGTGCTAGCCCCAAGGGATTAGCTGAGCTCACCACCGACGATTGAACACGATCAGCGCCATCCCGTCTGCCGCCGACCCGCCCGCCTGGGGAGCGGGCCGCCGCCCGGCCCGCCACGTCAAGCGAACCTTGACGGCTCGTACGGACGCTGGCGGGTCGGGCGGTGGCCTGCTCGGCTCGCCCGGGTCGTCGGCTGGCGGGATGGCCCTGCGCAACCACCCACGGACCGCAACGCGCGCACGGAGCCCCGGCCATCCTGGAGTCGTTGCGCCCCCGCCGGAGGCGCAGTGACCGCGACCGGTCTGCCATCGTGATCCGCCGTGCGGACCCGGCGTGCCCTTCCCTGCGCCGCGTCGATCGGACGCGGCGCAGCCGGCTGCCGGCCCGCGAACCTCAACCACTCTCGGCGCTACCGTCTGCGGCGGCCCCGGGCTCCCCGCTCTCCGCGCCAGCCGCCGGGCGTGTTGCGTGGCCGGCGTGGAGCGACAGCGGAGCGTCGGACGCGCGCCCAGGCGGCGGCGCGTGCGGCCCGTCAAGGGCCGCCTTGAAGACGTACAGAAAGTTCTCACCACCTAACCGGCAGCCGGCTGTCCGGTCTCGGGACCTGCGTGACACATCGTTATCAGCACCTCGGTGACACTTGCCGGTGGCACGGTGAAGTCGAGGACGCTGAGTCATCCGCCTGCGCTCAGCCAACGCTGCCAGCTGGCACGTGTAATCCGCCGCTCGCGGCTCTGGGCCGCGTGTAGGACGAACTGCGCCCTGAGCCGGACCAACGGGTCGTCCGCCGAAGCCAGCACGGCGACCCTGTCGAGGAACGACGGGTCAAGGTGTCGGACCAGCCGGGCATACATCCAGTCCTTGCACCGATACGGTCGCCCCAACGCCGAAAGAATCAACTCGGCTATCTGAGGCCGAGCACCTTCCGGAAGACCGCCGCGCTCGAACCGGCGGAGAAGCACTTCCTTGGTCCCCCAGGGGGACCACATCCACGACTCAGGCGCTCCCCACTCGGTCGGATAGTCCGCCTCCCACCGCAGGTACAGCACCGCAAACGGTGCCCACAACGCCTCCGTTACGCCATCGTCGGGGGCTGAGTCCAGGAACGCACGAATGGGCCCCTGGATCGTTCGCTTGCGATGCCAGAACCGGTCGGCGCTGGCCTGGTCCATCTCGGCGACGAGGTGGGGCTGGGTCGGCGCGGCTGTTCTCTCCACGGCCCACAGCGCGTTCCATCGGTCAAGCGCCTCGCTCGCAGCCGCAACCAACGCCTGATGACGAGCAAGCGCCCGGCGTCGCACAACCTGGTCCGTGGCAACCAGGTCGAACATCCAGAAGCAGTCGCCGTGCAACTCCGCAGACACTCCGCCAGCCTGCCAGCACCGACACAGACCCTCGCGGCAGGTCTAGCCGGACCTGTCACGCAGGTCCCGAGACTGTTCTGTCACGGAGGTCCTGAGACCCGACATAACCGGCAGCCGGCCGGCCCTGTGCGCGTATTGCCTGCTCAGGCGGCGTAGATGGCGGTGGCGTCATCGCTTCGCTTGTTGCGTGCCCACTTCATGCAGGACGGGTCGGCTGCCTCGATGGCGCGGACTCGGCTGATCAGCTCGGTGGGGCCGTTCTGCTCTAGGACGTCGAGCACGTCGGGCCAGTCGAGCAGGCCGAACAGGGCCACCAGGCGGGCGGCTCCGTCAGTGAGCACCGCGACGCGTCGGACGCTGTCGAGCGGGACTTCTCCGGTGATGGCGTGTTGGGCCGCGAACGGGTCCGCGGCTGCCACCCAGTACCCGCCGGGCTGGTTACGGGCGGCCAGCTCGGCGTGCTTCATCCGCAGCAACGCGGCTTGCTTCTCGGCCGACCCGAACGGGTGGCGGTCGGCTTCGTCGCGTTCGGCGCGGGCGGTCTTGTCCACCCGGTCGTCGGTAATGACCTGGATGCCGTCGGTCGTGTCGATGAGCACCGTGACGTCACCGAGCACGAGGTACTCCAGAGCGGTGTCCCTGAGCCTGAGCATGGCGGTCGCCGCCGAGGGTGTGCCGGGGTGGCTGAGGTCGCAGGTGTCCCGGTGCTGGTCGGCGGTGAACCTAATGCCGTACATCAGCGAGTTGGCCAACGCCGAGTCCCGGTCGGCGGCCAGGCCGGCGAGAGATGAGCCGAGCTTGGCGGCGTACCAGGCGATGCCGTGAATGCAGCCGGTGCCGGTGCGGGCGGTGGCACCATCGAGAACCACGATCAGGTTCTCGCTGGCCATCGCCCAATCCTCGTTAGGCGACTTCGGGTTGCCGGCCTCGGAGGCGGTCGCAACGCGCATCAGGCCACGCCCTCGCTGCGGTAGATCGGCGTCAGCGCGTCGACCTGCTTCACGGCGCGGCTGGCCGGATCGTAGGAGCAGGCCACCAGCAGCGAGAACCGGCGGTTCTTCACCTCACGGTACAGCTCGTCCAGGTGGTCTTCGAGGTACTGCGCGACGCCCAGCGTGCCCATGGCGTGGATGCCGGCGAGGTACAGGAAAGTACCTCGCCCATCCGGTCGGGGAAGGCGGCCGACGTATCCGTAGTCCACCGGCTCACCCTTGTCCGACGGCGAGTGGAACTCCTCTCCGGTCTGGTGGTTCACCAGATACAGGCCACCGTCGTCCTTGCCGAAACCCAGCTTCGAGTCAGACGCGAGCACCTGCCCAACGAACGGCAGGATGCGTGGGCTGCCGACCACGATCAGGTTGGTGCGGTTCAGGTCGACCATGCCCGGCGGTGGCACCACCTCGTACGCGGTCTTCAGGCCGAGCCCCCGAGCGAGGTTCGACACCTTCTCGTAGGCGGCAAGCATCTCGGCGGAGACGACCGCGTACGGGTCCTTCTTGTCCGCCTCGAACTTGCCGCCTACCGCGACGGTGAGGGGTCCGGTGCCAAGCATCGCCCGCTCGGGCCGGGGTCCTGATGACAGGAGCTGACCGACTCGGGCGCGGGTCATGCCGACGACTTGGGCAATCTGCACATGAGTCATCCCCTGCGACACCATCTCGTCCAACGCCTCGCGGCGCAGCCGGGACAGCTCGTTGACCGCCGCCTGATGCTCGTCGATAAGGTCGCTGGCCCTGCGCGCTCTCTCACCCGGGTCCTGGATGTCGGCCAGGCCGTAAGGACTGATCTCCACGGGTTCCCTCCTGCTCGCCGCCACTCGCTCAAGCGACACAGAGAAGCTTATCTCATTATGGGGCTTGACTCATGCAAGACCCCTTGCCTACCCTCGGTCACACATCGATGCGCAATCCCCCTTTACAAGGGATACGGGGAGCGCAAAGAGAAGGCCCCGACGGGATTGCGGCCCGTCGAGGCCCGGTGCATCGGCCCTCTGCGAAAGGAACGACGATGCCTGTCCAGCTTACCGTTCACCCTGCTCATCGCGCCTCGGGCAACTTCTCGGCGCTGTCTGATGCTCGCCTGCTTTCTGCTCTGGCGACGCTTCGGGACGCGCTGGCCCCTGGGAAGGCGCTGAACCTGCCTGCGGTGCTCGATCGCACCGCGCTGCTGGATGCCCTGTCCGTGCTCACCACGAACACCCCTGCCACTACCGCCGTCCTCACCACCGGCCACGCTTCGCCGGCCCCTGTCCGACTGGACGCGCTCACCTACGGCGAACTCGCCGTCGCCGTTCACGCTGCCGGTATCCCGGCCAAGGCGAACTCTCTGACCGCCGACGAGATCAAGTCGCTCGCGGTCGCCGGTATCGCCCGGCTCGGCCTGGCCGAGATCTACCGCCTCAACGAGCAGTGGCGGGCGGCCAACACCGCCGACTGCGACACGACCTACCACGCCGAGATCCGCCGGCTCTGGGGCTCCGGCAAGCGGGAGCAGACGGCGGTCACCCTCGGCTACCGCCTCGAATGCGCTATCGCTCGCGGCCAGGTGACGGCATGACCGTCACCGCACCCGCCGCCTACCGCTGGCGTCAACCCCGGCTTGCCCGGGGCTGGGAACCTGTCCAGCTCATCGGCCGCATGAAGATCCTCGCCGCGCGTGACGGTGTGGAGCTGCCGAAGACCTACCAACTCATCCGCGACATCTACCTGTGGGAGCACCACCGGGCCGACCTGCCCGCCTACGTGGTCTCCCTGCTCGGCCGGATCTTCGACACGCCGAACCCGTTCGGCACCGGCCCGATCCGACACCTCCCGATGAAGGCGGTCCGCACCCGTGGCCGCTGACCTCACCACCGCTGTCCCGGACCAGGCTCCCCTGTCTGGTCCGGGGCACCGGCCCCACCGCCCCACCGCTGCCGGCTCGCCGGGTGCGTTCGTCGGCCGCGATGAGTCCGCCTTCCACCGGGCCTGCGACCCTCAGGTGTTCGACTGGCTCGACCATGTGAAGGCGGCCGCGGGCTGCTCCCACCCGATCCGCCTCGCGGGCGAGGTCGCCACCATCGACCGGGCCACCGGCCGACTCCTCGCCTCGGTGTCGACCGCCGACCTGCCGGACCGGGAGATCTACAAGCCGTGCTGCAACCGCCGCCACGCCGTCTGCCCGTCCTGCGCCCGCACCTACCAACGCGACGCCTACCAACTCGTCAAGGCGGGTCTCGCCGGCGGCAAGGGCATCCCCGCCAGCGTGGCGCAGCATCCGGCCGTGTTCGCCACGTTCACCGCCCCGTCGTTCGGCCCCGTGCACACCCAACGCACCGACCGCGCCGGCCGCCCGATCCCGTGCCGGCCCCGCCGCCACCCGCAGCCGTGCCCGCACGGTGTGCCGATGCGCTGCCACCGCACCCACGCCGACGACGACCCGAGCCTTGGCGTGCCGTTGTGCTTGGACTGCTACAACTACGCCGGCCAAGTGGTGTGGAACCACTCCGCGCCGGAGTTGTGGCGCCGCACGACCATCGCCATCACCCGCCACATCCACGCCCGCGCCAGAGCCCTCGGGCTGCCCTGGCTGGAACAGGTCACCAACTCCGGACGGGTCCGCCGAGTGCCGCCGGTCAAGCTGTCCTTCGGCAAAGTCGCGGAGATGCAACGCCGGGGCGTGGTCCACTACCACGCCATCATCCGCCTCGACGGCATCGACCCACACGACCCCGACGCCGTGATCCCACCACCGGCCGCCCTCGGCGTCGACGACCTGGCCGCCGCCGTCGAACACGCCGCCGCCACCGTCGCCTTCACCACCCGCCCCCACCCCGCCCAACCCGCCGGCTGGCGCATCACCTGGGGCGAACAGGTCGACGTGCGCCCGGTCAACGCCGACGGCGACATCACCGACGGGAAGGTCGCCGGCTACCTGGCCAAGTACGCCACCAAGAGCACCGAAGCCACCGGCCACGTCTCCCGCCGCCTCGACGGCGACACCATCGACCTGTACGCCAACGAGCACGGCACCCACCCCGAACGGCTCATCGACGCCTGCTGGACCCTCGGCGGCCACCGCGACTGGCAGCAACTCCGACGGTGGGCGCACATGCTCGGCTTCGGCGGCCACTTCCTCACCAAAAGCCGCCGCTACTCGGTCACCTTCCGCATCCTGCACGACGCCCGGACCATCTGGCGACGCACCGAAACCGGCCACGAACACGCCGACCAACCCGAGGACGACGAGACCACGCTGGTCGTCGGCCTGCTGTCCTACGCCGGCTCAGGCTGGCGCACCACCGGAGACGCCCTCCTCGCCAACACCGCCGCCGCCATAGCCCGCGAGAGACGCGAGGTCGCCCGAGAGGAGCTGGCCGCCGCTACCTGACCCGATCACCAAACCACCGTCAAGCCAACCTTGACGGCCACCCGACAACGATCGACAGACCTGAGGAGATCACCCGCATGAGCACCACCGCCCGCAGAAACCCCGTCGTCCGGCTCGTCCCGCGCTCCGGCGGCACCGTCGAGCCGGTCACCTACACCGTCCGCGAGGTTGCCAAGCTGCTCGGCCTGTCGCTGGGAAGCACCTACGCCCTGGTCCGCGACGGCACCATCCCCGCGACCCGCCTCGGCGGGCGCTGGGTCATCCCTCGCACCCGGTTTCATGCCTGGCTCGATGCCGCCACCGAACCTGCCGCCAGCACTGGCACCGAGAATGGAGGGAGGCGCTGATGGGTCACATTGTGAAGACCCCCGCTGGCACCTACCGGGCCAACTGGCGGGACGCTGCCGGACGGCAGAAAGCCAAGTCCTTCCGTACTAAGCGAGAGGCGTCAGCCTTCCTCGCCGAGACCGAGGCATCGCTGACTCGCGGCTCCTACGTTGATCCGAGCGCTAGTCGAACCAAGTTCAGTGCCTACGCGGACCGCTGGCTGTCGTCCCGCTCGGTGGAGGCGACCACCCTGGCGGCCTGGTCTTCCCGCCTGCGGTCACGGCTACTGCCGCACTGGGGCGGTTGGCAGCTCGGGAAGATTGATCATCTTGCCGTACAGGAGTGGGTCACCGAAGTCGGGAAGCAGTTAGCCCCCGCCACCGTCGCCTCTTGCTTCGGCCTCTTCTCCTCCATCATGGCCTCGGCTGTCCGGAATCGGCTGATCGCGTTCAACCCCTGCGAGGGTGTCCGTCTCCCAGCCCAGCGGAAGCGGGCTGGCGCAGTCCACACCATCTCCCAGGCAGACCTAACAGCTCGCCTTCTCCCGGCAGTGCCCGAATGGCATCGGGCGCTTGTCGCTGTTGCGGCCGGCGCAGGCCTTCGGTGGGGTGAGTGTCTGGGCCTCCGATGGGGATGCGTTGATCTCAACGCGTCGACTCTGACTGTCGAGCGTGTCGTGATCGAGGTCGACGGCCACCTGTTCGACAAGCCGTACCCAAAGTCGACCAGCAGCCGGCGGACGGTGCCACTAGCTCCGTTCCTTGAACATGCGCTCCGCCGCCATCGCGAGTTGGTCGGCCACCGCCCGGATGATCGGGTGTTCATCAACTACGAGGGTGGCTCGATGTTGCGCAGCAACTTCCGGCGTCAGGTCTGGCGTCCCTCCCTAGTCCGTGCCGGGCTTCTCGGTGAAGTAGTGATCCTCGGGGAGTCGAGGTTCCGGGCTGTTTGGCCCGATCGGATGGGCGAGGAACACTCGGCTGAGTACGCCACCCATCGGGAGGCAGTTGCAGAGGTTGCGGCGAAGGCGGCTGGCGGGCTGCGGTTCCACGATCTGCGACACTGCTACGCCACGTGGCTGGTATCCGGCGGGGTGCCGATCAACGTCGTCCAAGCCGTGATGGGCCACGAGCAGGCGTCAACGACGCTCAACCGCTACACGCACACCCCGGCAGACTTCTACGGGCCGGTGCGCAAGGTATTCGGTAGCTCGGCTGACGATCTGCTGACTCTCAATGGCGACCCTCAATCAGGGAAAGAGCCGATCGAGGGTGAAGAAAGCCTGTGACCAGGCTAGATGTGTGGTGGAGCCCAGGGGACTTGAACCCCTAACCCCTGCCTTGCAAAGGCAGTGCTCTGCCAGTTGAGCTAGGGCCCCGAGTCGGGCGGATCCGCCCGGTGCTTGCAGTCGGAGGGTCAGCGCAGATCGGGTGCGGTGGTCGCCTCGTGCCACAGAGCGCGCTCGTCGTTCGAGGTCTTCACCTTCTTGACCACGACGGCGGCCACGCCGACGATGCCAGCCAGGATCAGGAGCTTCTTGAACATGGGGCAACCCCTCACGCTCGACTATCGTCGGACGGTGTGCGGTGGGGCTAGCTGGAATCGAACCAGCGACCTCAGAGTTATCAGCTCTGCGCTCTAACCGACTGAGCTATAGCCCCGCGTAGCGACGAGCAAGGTTAACCCATCGCCGCCTCCGTCCCCAAATCGGGGGGTCCGTGGTGGCGTCTGCCCGTGCCAGATCGAACCTACCCGGATATACGACGCCGGGGCGACCGCTTTACGCGGTGCCCCGGCGTCGTCGTCGGGTCAGTCCCGCTCGGCGAGGGTCAGCTCGACCCCGCCGACCAGGTCGGCGCAGACGTTGTAGACGAAGGCGCCGAGGGTGGCGAGGGCGGTGAAGAGCACGACGTTGACCAGGCCGATGAGCGCGGAGCTCATGATCACGCCCTTGGCGGTGATCCGGAAGCCGCCGTTCTGGCCACCGCTGGCGTTGACCAGGTCGCTCAGGCTGCTGTTGACCTCCTTGAACACGCCCATCGCGTCCAGGGCCAGGTAGAGCACCGAGGTGGCGACGACCACCACGATGAAGAGCACCACCGAGACCGCGAACGCGAACTTCATCACGGACCACGGGTCGATCCGCTTGAGGTTCAGCCGGGCCCGGCGCGGCCCACGCGACGCGGCCGAGCTGACCGAGGAGCGGGCGGCGCGTACCGCCTCACCCACGCGTGCGGCCCCGACGGCGGACGCCCCGCTGATGCCCGGCGGCAGGCCGCCGCCGTTGGCGGGCCGGCCTGTCGTGCCGGCCTGGGCGCCGCCCGGCGAGGGCTTGGCGGCGGTGCCGAGACCGGCCCCGACTCGTGGCTGGCTGTCGGCGGCCGACGACCGGGCCGGCGCCGCCTTCTTGATCGGCTGGGTCGCGGCGGGTTTCGCCGCGGCGGCTGCCGGGGCGGCCAAGCCGTCGGCGGAGGTCGGGGCGTCGACCGGGGTCTTCTCGGTCTTCTCGCTCATCCCCGAGTCCTCCGCGGGCTTGTCTGGCGGCGGCGTCATGCCGGGGGCCCGGGTGAACTTCGGGGCAGGCGCGTCGGCGGGGACCGTGGCCCGGCCCACGGCCGCGCGGCCGGTCGCTGGTGTACCGCCCTTTGCGGCCTCCTCGTCGACCGGGTTGGCCGAGGTCCCCTTGTTCCCCGACTTCGCCTGTGTCTCCGTCATCAACTAGTCCTGTTCGTCAGGCTCGTCGGCATTGCGAGCAATCGCCACGATAGTCACGCCGTCCGGAAGGTCCATCAGCTTGACCCCCATTGTGTTCCGGTCACGCGTACGGCGTACAGGCTTCACCGGAGTCCGGATGACGCCACCGTTGCTGGTGATGGCGAACAGTTCGTCCTCCGGGCTGATCACCACCGCACCGACCAGACCACCGCGTCGCTCGGTGATCTTCGCAGTCAGCACGCCCTTACCTCCCCGGCCCTGGACCGGGTA
The DNA here is from genome assembly GCF_047921475.1 of Micromonospora sp. SL4-19. Lineage (NCBI taxonomy): Bacteria > Bacillati > Actinomycetota > Actinomycetes > Micromonosporales > Micromonosporaceae > Micromonospora > Micromonospora sp. SL4-19. Next base: position 148,591 of record NZ_JBLROB010000010.1, on the reverse strand, counting down.
TTCCTCGATCGGGGTACGTTTCGCGTATCCCCCGTTCGTCGCGACCAGCACGTCCATGTCCATGCCCTCGCGCACGACCTCCATGGCCAGCAGGACGTCGTCCTCGCTGAACCGCATGCCGATCACACCGGAGGTGGCCCGGCCCATCGGGCGGAGCGTCTCGTCCGTGGCGTTGAAGCGGATGGCCTGGGCGTTCTTGGAGACCAGGAGCAGATCGTCCTCCGAACTCACCAGGGCAGCACCGACCAGTTCGTCCTCATCGCGCAGGTTGATCGCGATGATGCCGCCGGACCGGTTGGAGTCGAACTCCTCAAGCCGCGTCTTCTTCACCAGGCCGTTCTTCGTGGCCAGTACCAGGTAGGGCGCCACCTGGTAGTTCGGAATTTCAATGATCTGCGCGATCTGCTCGTCCGCTTGGAACGCGAGCAGGTTGGCCACGTGCTGGCCCTTGGCCACCCTACTGGCTTCCGGAAGTTCATAGGCCTTCGCCCGGTAGACCCGACCCTTGTTGGTGAAAAACAGGATCCAGTCGTGGGTCGAGCAGACGAAGAAGTGGCTGACAATGTCGTCCTGACGGAGGGTGGCGCCGCTGACGCCCTTGCCTCCGCGCCGCTGGGAGCGGTAGAGGTCGACCTTGGTGCGCTTGGCGTATCCGGTGCGGGTGATGGTGACGACGACGTCCTCGCGGGCGATGAGGTCCTCCATCGAGACCTCGCCGTCGAACGGCACGATCTTGGTCCGCCGGTCGTCGCCCCACTTCGCGACGATCTCGCCCAGCTCCTCGGAGACGATCCTCCGCTGCCGCTCCGGCTTGGCGAGGATGTCCTTGAGGTCGGCGATCTCCAACTCGAGCTTGGCCAGGTCGTCGAGGATCCGCTGTCGTTCGAGGGCAGCCAGGCGGCGCAGCTGCATGTCCAGGATCGCGGTCGCCTGGATCTCGTCGATCTCCAGCAGCTGGATCAGGCCCTGGCGGGCGTCCTCGACGGTGGGCGAACGCCGGATCAGGGCGATCACCTCGTCGAGGGCGTCGAGGGCCTTGGCCAGACCACGCAGGATGTGCGCCCGCTCCTCCGCCTTGCGCAGCCGGAACGCCGTCCGCCGGCGGATGACCTCGATCTGGTGCTCGACGTAGTAGCGAATGAACTGGGCCAGGTTGAGCGTGCGCGGCACGCCGTCGACCAGCGCCAGCATGTTGGCGCCGAAGGTCTCCTGGAGCTGGGTGTGCTTGTAGAGGTTGTTCAGCACCACCTTGGCGACCGCGTCGCGCTTGAGCACGAGCACGATCCGCATACCGGTACGCCCGGAGGACTCGTCCCGGATGTCGGCGATCCCGCCGAGCTTGCCCTCCTTGATCAGCTCGGCGATCCGCTCGGCGAGGTTGTCCGGGTTGACCTGGTAGGGCAACTCGCTGACCACCAGCGCCGGGCGGCCCCGCTTGTCCTCCTCCACCTCGACCACGGCCCGCATCCGGATCGAGCCGCGCCCGGTCCGGTACGCGTCCTGGATGCCCGCCTGGCCGACGATCAGGCCGTGGGTCGGAAAGTCGGGACCCTTGACGACCTCCAGCAGCGCCTCGAGGGTGGTGGCCTCGTCCGCTTCCGGGTGCTCCAGGCACCACTGCACCGCCGCGCCGATCTCCCGCAGGTTGTGCGGCGGGATCTTGGTGGCCATGCCGACCGCGATGCCCTCGGAGCCGTTGATCAGCAGGTTGGGAATGCGGGACGGCAGGATCGTGGGCTCCTTGGCCCGGCCGTCGTAGTTGTCCTGGAGGTCGACGGTGTCCTCGTCGATGTCCCGCAACATCTCCATGGCCAGCGGGTCGAGCTTGCACTCGGTGTAACGCATGGCCGCGGCCGGGTCGTTGCCCGGGGAGCCGAAGTTGCCGTTGCCGTCGACCAGCGGGTAGCGCAACGACCAGGGCTGCGCCATCCGGACGAGGGCGTCGTAGATGGCCGAGTCGCCGTGCGGATGGAACTGACCCATCACGTCACCGACGACGCGGGAGCACTTCACGTAGCCGCGATCCGGCCGGTACCCGGAGTCGAACATCGCGTAGAGGATCTTGCGGTGGACCGGCTTGAGCCCGTCCCGGACGTCCGGCAGGGCCCGCCCGACGATGACGCTCATCGCGTAGTCGAGGTACGAGCGCTGCATCTCGACCTCGAGGCCGACCGGCTCGATCCGGTCGTGTGCCACGACCGCGGCCGGAATCTCCGGGTTCTCCGGCTCGTTCGGGATGGACTCGGGAGTATCGGTCACTGTTAACCCTTATCAGACTCAGAGTCGTGTTCGTGCTGTGGATAACGGCTGTGGATACCGGCCGGACTGTGGATAACTCTGTGGACCACCGGGCCGACCAGTGGATCTGCGGCCGGCCCGGCGTCGTCCGTCAGATGTCGAGGAACCGCACGTCCTTGGCGTTGCGCTGGATGAACGAACGGCGCGCCTCGACGTCCTCACCCATCAACACGCTGAACAGCTCGTCGGCGGTTGCGGCGTCGTCGAGCGTCACCTGTCGAAGCGTACGGGTGGCCGGGTTCATCGTGGTGTCCCACAGCTCGGGGTAGTTCATCTCGCCGAGGCCCTTGAACCGCTGGATGTCGTCCGGCTTGGCGTTGGGCTTCTTCTGCTGGCGCAGCGCGATCAACCCGTCCCGCTCCCGGTCCGAGTACGCGTACTGGGCGTCGTCGCCCTTCTTGTTCCACTTGATCTTGTAGAGCGGCGGGGCGGCCAGGTAGACGTGCCCCAGTTCCACCAGCGGCCGCATGAAGCGGAAGAGCAGCGTGAGCAGCAGCGTCTGGATGTGCTGGCCGTCCACGTCCGCGTCGGCCATCAGCACGATCTTGTGATACCGCAGCTTCTCGATGTCGAAGTCGTCGTGGATGCCGGTGCCCAGCGCGGTGATCAGCGCCTGGACCTCGTTGTTCTTCAGCACCCGGTCGATCCGGGCCTTCTCCACGTTCAGGATCTTGCCGCGGATCGGCAGGATCGCCTGCGTACGCGGATCGCGACCCTGCTTGGCCGAGCCGCCCGCGGAGTCACCCTCGACGATGAAGACCTCGGACTCGCGTGGGTCGGTGGACTGGCAGTCGGCCAGCTTGCCCGGCATCGAGCCGGACTCCAGCAGCGACTTGCGCCGGGCCAGCTTCCGGGCCTGCTGCGCGGCGATCCGGGCCCGGGCCGCCTGGGACGCCTTGGTGATGATGATCTTCGCCTCGGCCGGGTTCCGGTCGAACCAGTCGACCAGCGACTCGTTGCAGACCCGCTGCACGAAGCTCTTCACCGGGGTGTTGCCCAGCTTGGTCTTGGTCTGGCCCTCGAACTGCGGGTTGGTCAGCTTGACCGAGATGATCGCGGCCAGCCCCTCGCGGATGTCCTCGCCGGAGAGCCTCTCGTCGCCCTTGAGCAGCTTCTTCTCCGCGCCGTACCGGTTGACGACGCTGGTCAGCGCGGCCCGGAAGCCCTCCTCGTGGGTGCCGCCCTCATGGGTGTTGATGTTGTTGGCAAAGGTGTAGACCGACTCGCCGTACGACTCGTTCCACTGCATGGCGATCTCGACCGACATGCCCTCCTCCTCGGCGCCGAACTCGACCACCGTCTTGTGGATCGGGTTCTTCGACGCGTTGAGGTGCCGGACGAAGTCGGCGATGCCGCCCTCGTAGTGGAAGGTCACCTCGCGCGGCTTGCCCTCCTCGCTCTCGGCGACCCGCTCGTCGAGCAGGTGAATGGTGAGGCCGCGGGTGAGGAAGGCCATCTCCTGCAGGCGCCGGTAGATGGTCTGGAAGTCGAAGTCGACGGTCTCGAAGACGTCCGGGTCGGGCCAGAAGGAGACCGCCGAGCCGGTCCGGTCGGTCGGCTCGCCCTTCTCCAGCGGGGTCGGCTTGGAGTGGTGGTACTGCTGCCGCCAGACGAAGCCGTCCTTGTGGATCTCCACGGCCATCTTCGTGGAGAGTGCGTTCACCACGGACACACCGACGCCGTGCAGACCGCCGGAGACCGCGTACGCCTTGCCGTCGAACTTGCCGCCCGCGTGCAGCACGGTCAGGGCGACCTCGACACCCGGCTTCTTCAGCTTCGGGTGGAGGTCGACCGGGAAACCGCGCCCGTTGTCGGTGACCCGTACGCCGCCGTCGGCCAGCAGCACCACGTCGATGGTGTCGCAGTATCCGGCCAGCGCCTCGTCCACCGCGTTGTCGACGACCTCCCACACGAGGTGGTGCAGACCGCGTTCACCGGTGGACCCGATGTACATACCGGGCCGCTTCCGGACCGCCTCCAACCCCTCGAGGACGGTGATCGACTCGGCGCCGTACTTCTTGTTGTCCTCCGCTGCCACCCTCGGCCACTTTCTCGCGCCGGGCGCGCCAGGGCGCGGGGCGCGGGTTCGGCGGACATCACACGACGTCGACGCACGGACCGGTCCCCGAATCACAGGGCACGGATCGCGTACGCCGGCCGCCGCGGTCGCCCGCGGATCGCGATCGGCTCGACCCGATCCGGGACAATGTCAAGGGCCCCGTGGGCCCTTGTCCTTCGCTCCGTGTCGGGTCTTTCGTCTCGCCGTCAATCTTACTCTGCGCAGCCGACCAAACCGCCACTCGGCACCCCTGCGCGGCGGCTGAGATCTCCGTAGCCGGCCGAATCGCGCTGCCCGCGACTCCCCCTACACACCAGCGACGGCTTCCGGTCGCGGCGCGGCGTCAGACCGGCCTTCGTTCGGTCCGGAGCGCCACCCGGCGACGCGGAGGCCGAATTATGACCCTCAGCCGGCTGAAGTCGTCGCAGCCCCGATCGAGGGCGCGGCCGGCCACCGGATCGGTACCGGCACGTAACCGACCGGGGGTCGCGGCGGGACCCGCCGTGCCGTACCTTTGCGGCGCTGCCGCTGTGGTCTTGATCTTTTGCGGACGGAACCGGGACGATCGACCCGATCGGACCGACAACGTGCTTGGTAAGAGGTGACGCCAGATGGGGCTGGACAACGTCGCGGTGCACTGGCCGCGGACCGGCCGCTTCTACGATCCGGTCGCGCCGGCCGAGTTCGTCGACTTCGGCGAGATCGTGGACATCCCACGGATCTCCGCCCCCACCGCGGCACTCGCCGAGCTGATCGCCAAGACCGGCACGGTACGCGCGACCGCGTACACCGAGCTGGTCGACCTGATCCTCGGCCTGGAAAATGTGCTCTACGCCACGGAGAACGCGGCCGAGGACGAGGACCCGGTGATCGACCCCGACGGCTGCTCCTGGATCGCCGACGGGCTGGAGAAGTTCGTCACCGGGCACCGGCCGATCGGCGACGCGGTGACCTTCGAGTCGGTCAGCGAGGTGCTGCGGTCGCTGCTGGGCGACGGCCGGCTGGCCGAGCAGCAGCTGCGCTGGCTGGACAGCCGGCTCGACAAGCTGCGCGACGAGAACGGCGACCCGCCGCAGTGGGACTTCACCTGTGCTGAGCTGGGCGTGCTGGCCGCCTTCTACCGGCGCTGCGGTGACCGGGGCTTCGCCGTCTACGCCGACGCCTGACGCGCTGGCCCGGTCCGCCGAACCGACGGTCAGCCGGGGACGGTGCGCCGCCGGCCGGGACGGCCGTCAGCCGTAGGTGTCGCGGGGGCCGCGGCCGCGGACGCGACGCGGGCCACGCGACCAGGAGGGTGCGGCCGGGCCGTGGATGTGCAGCTTGCGCACCACGTTGTGGCCCACCTCACGGGCGATCTGCTGCAGCAGCTTGCCGGCGAGCAGCCGAAGCTGGGTCGCCCACGCCGTCGAGCGCGCCTCCACCGTCAGCTCGCCGTTCTCCAGCTTGACCGGGCGGCTGTGCTGGGCGACCTCCGGCCCGACGACCCGTTCCCAGGCGCCGAAAACCGTCGCCTCGGCCGCCGGCTGCTGCCAGCCGCGCGCCTTGACCAACCTGTCGAGCACCGCGCCGAGCGGTTGCGGGTCGCGCGGATCCGGCCCCGGGCCGGAGTAGCCGCGCAGCCGCGGCTCGCCGTCGCCCCGCACCGCGCTGCGCCGCCGGGTGCCGGTCGCAGCCTGCCGGCGGGCCTTCGCCGCGTCCAGCACCGCGCGGGCCAGCTCCGGCCCGGACGCGCCGGCCGGCCGGTCACCGCTCACGCCGGCGTCACCCCCTCCCGCGCCGGCACCCTCGGTGGTACGCCCACCGGCTCCCGGTCCCAGCCGGGCCGGCGGAAGCTGGACCTCATCCGACACGGCGCACCGTCCCCTCGCCCACCGCATACCGGGTGCCGCGCAGGGCCGCCGGCACGTCGTCGTCGACCGCGCAGGTCACCAGGAGCTGGCTGGCGCCGCCGACCAGCTCGGCCAGCCGCTCCCGGCGGCCGGTGTCCAGCTCGGCGAAGACGTCGTCGAGGACCAGCACCGGTTCGATGCCGTCGGCGCGCAGCAGGTCGTACCCGGCCAGCCGCAGGGCCAGCGCGTACGACCAGGACTCGCCGTGGCTGGCGTACCCCTTGGCGGGGAGCGGGCCGAGGGTGAGGGCGAGATCGTCGCGGTGCGGGCCGACCAGGGTGGTGCCGCGGTCGATCTCCGCCGACCGGTTCTCCGCCAGCGCGGCCCGCAGCGCCTCGGCCAGCACCGCCCGGTCCGTGGTCGGCTCGGCCAGCTCCACCGACGGCCGGTACGCGATCCCCGCCGCGCCCCTGCCCGCCGCCACCGCGTCGTACGCCTTGGCCACGTGCGGCGTGAGCGCGGCGACCAGCTCCAGCCGGCCGGCGAGCAGCTCGGCGCCGTGGTGCGTCAGGTGGGTGTCCCAGACCGCGAGGGTGGACAGGTCCCCGCCCCGCGACACGCCCGTCTTGCGGGCCAGGTACGCCGTCCGCAGCAGGGCGTTGCGTTGCTTGACCACCCGCTCGTAGTCCGCACGCACCCCGGCGTACCGGGGCTGTCGGGTGACCAGCAGGTCATCGAGATAGCGGCGGCGCTCGGCCGGGTCCCCGCGGACCAGTTCCAGGTCCTCCGGGGCGAACAGCACCAGCCGCAGCGCGCCCAGCACGTCCCGGGCGCGGCGGGCCGGAGAGCGGCCCAGCCGGGCCCGGTTGGCCTTGCCGGGCACGATCTCCAGCTCGACCAGAAGCTCCCGGCCCTCGTGCACCACCGCGCAACGGATCACCGCCGAGGTGGCACCCATCCGCACCAGCGGGGCGTCCGTGGCGACCCGGTGCGAGTCCAGGGTCGCCACGTAGCCCAACGCCTCGACCAGATTGGTCTTGCCGACGCCGTTGGCGCCGATCAGGACGTTCGGACCCGGCTCCAGGTCGACGCCGACCCGCTCGTACGAGCGGAAGTCGACCAGTTCGAGCCGGCGGACGTACACAGCCTGTGGACGCCGGTCAGCGCTTGCGGACGGCGTGACCGCCGAACTGCTGGCGCAGCGCGGCGACGGCCTTCATCGCGGGCGAGTCGTCCTGCCGGGAGGCGAACCGGGCGAACAGCGAGGCGGTGATGACGTTGAGCGGGACGGCGAGCCGAACCGCCTCGTCGACCGTCCAGCGGCCCTCGCCGGTGTCCTCGGTGTAGCCGCTCAGCTCGGCCAGCTCCGGGTCCTCGTCCAACGCGCGGTCGAGCAGGTCGAGCAGCCAGGACCGGACCACGGTGCCCTCGCGCCAGGACTTGAACACACCCGGCACGTTGGTCACCAGCTCGGATTTGGCCAGTAGCTCGTAGCCCTCGGCGTACGCGTGCATCAGGCCGTATTCGATGCCGTTGTGCACCATCTTGGCGTAGTGACCGGCGCCGACCGGGCCGGCGTGCACGAAGCCGAACTCGCCCGCCGGCTTGAGCGCCTCGAAGATCGGCATCAGCCGCTCGACGTGCTCCTGGGCGCCGCCGACCATCAGGGCGTACCCGTTCTGCCGTCCCCAGACACCACCGGAGACGCCGACGTCGATGTAGCCGATGCCCTGCTCGTTCAGGCGCTCGGCGCGCGGGGCGTCGTCGCTGAACCGGGAGTTGCCGCCGTCGATGATGATGTCGCCCTCGCCGAGGACGCCGGCGAGCTCGTCGATGGTGGCGTCGGTGACGCTGGCCGGGACCATCACCCAGACCGCGCGGGGCGACTCCAGCTTCTCGGCCAGCTCCGCGAGGCTCGCGACGTCGCTCAGCTGCGCGTCGCGGTCGTAGCCGACCACCTCGTGACCGGCGGCGCGCAACCGCTCGCGCATGTTGCCGCCCATTCGGCCGAGTCCTACCAGGCCGAGCTGCATCTGCTCCTACCTCCGTACGTCTGGGTCTTGCTGTCGCACGATCAGCGGGACACGCGGATCGGCATGATGAGGTACCGGTACCCCGGGATGACCTCCCCATCCTCACCCGCGGGGGAGATCACCGCGGGCTTGAAGGCGTCGACGAACGAGAGCAGGGCGTGCTGAGCGCCCAGGTTGGCCAGGCCGTCGATCAGGTACTGCGGGTTGAAGCCGATGGTCAGCGGGTCGCCGGTGAAGGTGGCCTCCATGGCCTCGCTGGCCCGGGCCTCCTCGGTGCCGCCGGCCTCGACGACCAGGCCGTCCGAGCTGAAGCTCAGCAGCACCGGTGTGGTCCGCTCGGCGACCAGGGCGACGCGCTTGACCACCTCGATCAGAGTGCTGACGGGAACCCGGGCCTCGGCGTTGTGGGTGGCGGGGAAGAGCGAGCGGACCGGCGGGTAGTTGGCACCGTCGAGCAGCCGGCTCGTGGTCCGCCGGGTGCCGCCGGAGAAGCCGATCATGCCCTCGCCGGCGCCGCCCTGGGAGAGCGCCATGGTCACCTGGCCGCCGAGCGGGCCGAGGGCCTTCGCGGTGTCGTTCAGCGTCCGGGCGGGCACCAGCGCGTTGATGCTCACCTCCGGGTCGTCCGGGTTCCACTCCATCTCGCGCAGGGCAAGCCGGTAACGGTCGGTGGCGAGCATCGCGAGGGTACGGCCGGACAGCTCGATGCGTACACCGGTCATCATCGGCAGCGTCTCGTCCCGGCCGGCGGCGACGGCCACCTGGGCCACGGCGGCGGCGAAGCCGGCGGCGTCGACGGTGCCGGCGCTCTCCGGCATCTCCGGCAGGGCCGGGTAGTCCTCGACCGGCATGGTCGGCAGGGTGAAGCGGGCGCTGCCGCAGACCAGTTCGAGGTGGGCGCCGACAGCGGCGATGTCCACCGGCTTGGCCGGAAGCGCCTTGGTGATCTCGGCGAGCAGGCGGCCGGAGACAAGGGCGGCGCCGTCGGCGGCGCCCTGCACCTCGACCGTGACCTGGCTGGAAACCTCGTAGTCGAAGCCGGAGACCTGGAGGTTGCCGTCGGTCACCCGGAGCATCACCCCGGCCAGCACCGGTACGGAAGGTCGGTTGGGCAGGCTCTTGGCGGTCCAGGCGACCGCCTCGGCGAGCGCGTCGCGCTCCACTCGGAACTTCATCAATGCCTCCGCGTCGACGTCAGCGACAACTCTCTCATGCCGACCGCTGCCACCCGTCCCGCCCGACCGTGCGGGTCCCCATCGCACCTTAGGGCGCGCGGGCATCGGCTGTGCGCCCGACCCCGTGGATCCAGGTGCCGGGTGAACGCCGACGGAGGCGTTCCGGCCCGATCCACAGGAAGTCCAACGGTGATGATTGGTTTTTGTTGTTTAGAAGAGATAACTCATCGTCTTCATCGCACCTGTGCAAACTGTGGAGAACCGGCGTCCGCGCAGGTCAGACAGGTTATCCACCGGTGGTTTCGCTGTGGAGAACCAGGGGTACAACTCGTGTCCCGGTCCACAGCCGCCGTCGACCCCCAGGTTGTCCACGGTTGTCCACCGGTTGTCCACCGCTAATCCACCGGGTTTCTCCCCAGCGTTGTGGACGGGCCGGGCGGTGCGAATCGACGTCATCCCCAGAACCTTCAACAGGTCGCCCACAGGTTGATCGTCGTCGGTGGACAACCGGACCGTCGTCCCCAGGTGTCCACAGCACCTTCCCCAGGTGTTGTCCACAGTCTGTGGGTAACCAGGTCCGGACGTAGCGTGGTTGTCCACCGCCTGTGACACAGGGGGTGTGGACAACCGGGCCGTCTTGTGGACGAACATGACGTCGATCGTGCGCCCTCGACCGGGTCGAGGGTCAAGCTCCCGGCGTCCACAGGGACGAAAAAGCCCGGCCGGGGATCCGGCCGGGCGCTTCTGGCGTCCCACGACTCAGGTGTTCTGCTTGATCCGGTTGGTCAGCTCGGCGATCTGGTTGTAGAGCGAGCGCCGCTCCGCCATCTGCTGGCGGATCTTCCGGTCGGCGTGCATGACGGTGGTGTGGTCCCGGCCGCCGAAGGCCTGCCCGATCCGGGGCAGCGACAGGTCGGTCAGCTCGCGGCACAGGTACATGGCCACCTGGCGGGCGTTCACCAGCACCCGGGACCGGGAATGGCCGCGCAGGTCCTCCAGGCTCACCCCGAAGTAGTCGGCGGTGGAGACCATGATCTGGTCGGCGGTGATCTCGGGGCCGGCGCCGTCGGGGATGAAGTCCCGCAGCACCTCCTCGGCGAGCGACAGCTCCACCGACGAGCGGGTGAGGCTGGCGAACGCGGTGACCCGGATCAGCGCGCCCTCCAGTTCCCGGATCGAGTTCGACACCCGGGACGCGATGAACTCCAGCACGTCCGGCGGGGCGTACAGCCGCTCCTGCGCCGCCTTCTTCTGCAGGATCGCGATGCGGGTCTCCAGGTCCGGTGGCTGGATGTCGGCGAGGAGCCCCCACTCGAACCGGGTACGCAGCCGGTCCTCCAGCGTCGCCAGCTGCTTCGGCGACCGGTCGGAGGTGATCACGATCTGCTTGTTGGCGTTGTGCAGGGTGTTGAAGGTGTGGAAGAACTCCTCCTGGGTCCGCTCCCGGTTCTCCAGGAACTGGATGTCGTCGATCAGGAGGATGTCCACGTCCCGGTAGCGGCGCTGGAACGCGCTCGTCTTGTCGTCGCGCAGCGAGTTGATGAAGTCGTTGGTGAACTCCTCGGTCGAGACGTACCGGACCGAGCGGGCGTTGCCCAGCGTGGTGGCGTAGTGCCCGATGGCGTGCAGCAGGTGGGTCTTGCCCAGCCCGGAGCTGCCGTAGATGAACAGCGGGTTGTACGCCTTGGCCGGCGACTCGGCCACCGCGACGCTCGCCGCGTGCGCGAAGCGGTTCGAGGAGCCGATGACGAAGGTCTCGAACATGTACTTCGGGTTGAGCCGGTTGCCACCACCGGTCTCCGGCCCGCCCGGGAGCCGTCGGTTGGCCGGGCCACCGGGGCGGTGATCCGGGCCGCTCCGGCCCGGCCCGCTGTCCGTGACGCCGTCCAGGGGCAGGCCACGCAGCGGCGGCGGGTCGGCCGCGCCGGGGGTGTCGGGGTAACGGAGGTCGTACTCACCGGTGTCCGGCGTCGGCGGCTCTCCCCGGTCGTCGAAGGCCCGGCGCTCGGCGGGGCGCAGCGGCTCGGCGAAGGCGGCGCCGAACAGGGTGTCCTGGCCGTCCCGGCTGGCCGGGATGAGTGGCGTGCGGCCACCGTCGGGTGTCCGCTGCCGTGGGGCCGGCTCCTCGCCCGGCGCTGCGGGGCGATCCTCGGCGTACATCGAGGCCTCCGGCCGGGCCGGAAAGCCGAACTCGGGGAACCCGGGCGCCTCGTCCGTCGGGCCGGGCTGGCCGAGGCCGGCGAGCAGGTCCGGCGGTGCGTCGCGCTCCGTCGGCTCGGGGCTGCCGCGGTAGACGGTGCCGGCCGGGCGGCCACCGTCCTCGGCGACGCGTACGGTGACGGCGACCTGGATGGGCCGGCCGAGCCGGCGGCTCAGGGCCTCGGTGATGGCCGGGCGGAGGCGCGACTCGATCACGTCCCGGGTGAAGGCGTCCGGCACCGAGAGCAGGGCGGTGTCCTCGACGATCGCCCGCAGCCGGGTGAGCCGGAGATACGCGCGCTGCTGCGCGGAGATGATCTCGTCGGCGAGTTCGTCGGTCGTCGCCGTCCACACCGCGGCCAGGTCGGTCGTTCCGGTCACCGTCGTGCCACCCCCTCGCCTCTACTCACGCCCGCCCGAACGGCCGACCGGTCGTCATCCACAAGTTATCCACAGCCTGTGTGTACCGACCGATTGTGGCCGCCCACCGGACGCGAGTCGGATCTGCCCCCCTGGTTCTCGGAGGCGCTGAAGCGGGTTCACCGTGCCGAACGATTTACTACCTTGTCCGGTCTTGCCGGTCACCGACAACCCCGGACCCCGACGTTGACCGCAATCGGGCACGCTAACAGCGCGGACCCCGCGCCATCAACCGTCGGCGCCAGGGCAGCCTTGTCAACATCAGTGAAATCCGCCCCTTCGGTCGCGCTCCCACCACCGCCCGCGGGCCTCTGGTGTGATGTTTGACGGCTATTGCCCCCCTGCGTAGGCTGGGACGGCTGCTCTCTCGCCCTCTGCTAGGGTGATGGGTGCTTGCTGTCCGCGGTCGTTTCCTCGCATCGCCGAGGTCCCGCGTCGTCGGGCAGCACCGATCGGAGGCCACCGGTGAGGTGGCCTGGACCACCACACGACCCCGGGCGATCCCCCGCGCGGGGCGTACGACAACGGAGAGCCTGACGTGAGCAAGCGCACCTTCCAGCCGAACAACCGCCGGCGCGCGAAGACCCACGGCTTCCGGCTGCGCATGCGCACCCGTGCCGGCCGTGCCATCCTCTCGACCCGTCGCGCCAAGGGCCGCGCCCGCCTGTCGGCCTGAGGCCGACCGGTCCGGTTCGGGACGTGGGCAGTCGTGCTGGCCGCCGCGCAGCGACTGCGGCGCAGTAGCGACTTCGCCGCAGCGGTCCGGGGTGGCCGACGCGTCGGCCGAGGCGCCGTCGTGGTGCACCTGACCCTCCCCGAGCAGACCGGACCCACCGCGACAACCTCGCCGGAGCCGGCGCGGACGAGCGGTGCGGAGAAATCCGCACCGAGCCGCGCCGGCTTCGTCGTGTCCAAGGCGGTCGGCAACGCCGTCGTCCGGAACAAGGTCCGCCGCCGGCTTCGGCACCTGGTCCGCGAGCGCCTCGCCGAGCTGCCCGCGGGCAGCACCCTGGTCGTCCGGGCGTTGCCGCAGGCCGCCGAGGCGTCGTACCCCCGACTCGGGGCCGACCTGGACGCCGCCGTCGCCGCCGCGCGGGCGCCCCGGGGGCGGCGGTCCAGGTGAGCGGTGTCACCGCCGCGGAGCGGCCGAGGACAGGTGCCCGCATGCTGTTGGCACCCATCATCGCGTACCGTCGGTGGATAAGTCCGGCACTGCCGGCCCGCTGCCGTTTCTACCCGTCGTGCAGTGCCTACGCCGTCGAGGCGATCTCCGGGCACGGTGCGCTGCGGGGAGCCTGGCTGACGGTCCGGCGGCTGTCGCGCTGCCACCCCTTTCACCCAGGTGGACACGACCCGGTGCCAGAGCCGGGCGAGCGCCGCCGATCCGACGTGACTGGAGCCTGAGAAATTGCACCTGAGTCTTGACTGGATCTACTACGCGATTTCGTGGATCCTGCTGACCTGGCACTCGGCTTGGGACGCCATCGTGTCGGCCGGAGCGCTGCTCGGGACGAACTGGTCCTGGATCCTGGCCATTGTCTTCCTGGTGGTGACGGTCCGGGTCATCCTCTTCCCGGTCTTCGTCAAGCAGATCAAGTCGCAGCGGGCCATGCAGGCGCTCCAGCCCAAGGTCAAGGAGCTCCAGGAGAAGCACAAGGGTGACCGGGAGACGCTCCAGAAGGAGATGATGGAGCTCTACCGGAAGGAAAAGGCCAACCCGCTGATGGGCTGCCTTCCGATGTTCCTCCAGATCCCCGTCTTCCTCGGCCTGTTCCACACCCTGAAGCGGCTCCGCCCGGACAACAGCCAGAAGACCCTGTACGGCTGGACGGTCGACCAGTTCAACAGCGCCTCACACGCCAAGCTCTTCACCGCCCCGATCTCCGGCAAGTTCGGCTCGACCGCCGAGGAGCTGGCCCAGCTGGGGGCGAACGCCCACACGGTCAAGCTCGTCGCGGGCGTGCTGGTGCTCATCATGATCGCCACCACGTACCTGACCAGCCGCCAGATGATCCTGAAGACCGGCTGGGCGGAGGACCCGCAGCAGCGCATGGTCCAGCGATTGATGCTCTACGGCATCCCGGTCTCCCTGCTGATCTCCGGTTCGATCTTCCCGATCGGCGTGATCATCTACTGGGTCACCAACAACCTCTTCACCCTCGGCCAGCAGCAGTGGGTGCTGCGGAAGTTCCCGCCGCTGGTGCCCGCCAAGGGCGGTGCCGGCGCGAAGACCACGGCCCAGCCGGCCAGGACCGGCGGCCTGCTCGGCCGGAAGGCCGCCGCGCCGGCCGCGAAGGCGCCGGCGACCGCCCCGAAGGCGGCCGCGCCGAAGCCCGGCGCGAAGCCGGTCAACCCGAAGAGGGGCGGCGGACGGCCCGCCAAACGACAGGGCTGAGCCTCCGGGCCGCCACCGGTACCGGTGGCGGCCCGTTCCGGCCCCGAGCTGCGGCCGTACGGTCAGCGCCGGGCTGGAACCGCCGCGCGGAGCGCGGTCACGGGCGAGACTGCCCGTACAGACGTGCCCGAGGGCACCGGCGAACCTCCCGCCGGCCTCGGGAGACCAGCGGACCCGACGGTCCGGCCGAGCGAGTACGGAGATGAGACCGTGACCGACACCAGCATTCCCAGCGCCGACCAGTCCCTGGACGAGGAGACCGCGGCAGCCGTCGGCACCGAGGAGGCCGAGGAGACCGAGGCCGAGTCGGAGGCCCCGGAGAAGAAGGCGCCGGCCGAGAGCGACCTGTTCCGGCAGAGCGAGATCGCAGCCGACTACGTCGAGGGCCTGCTCGACATCCTCGACTACGACGGCGACATCGACGAGCTGGTCTCCGGCGGCCGTCCGGTCGTCGAGGTGGTCGGCGGGAACCTGCAGAGCCTGGTCGGCCAGCGCGGTGCCACGCTGGAAGCCCTCCAGGAGCTGGCCCGGCTGGCGGTGTTCCGGCAGACCGGGTCGCCGAGCCGCCTGCTGCTCGATGTCGGCGGCTACCGGGCCGCCCGGCGCAAGGAACTCGCCGCCGTCGCCAAGAACGCGGTGGAGAAGGTCAAGGAGTACGGCGAGCCGGTGCGGCTGGAGCCGATGTCCGCGTTCGAGCGCAAGTGCGTGCATGACGTGGTGAATGCGATGAGCGGCGTGGAGAGCGAGTCCGAGGGCGTCGAGCCGAACCGTCGTATCGTCGTCCGGCCGGCGGACTGATCGGGTGACCCACGACGAGACGACGGCGGGTGCCGTGGCCGGCCCGGGTGGTACGCCGCCCGGGCCGCCGCCTGTCCGGCATGACCCGGCCGTCGACCCGGTGTTCTCCGACGGCGAACCGACCTCCGCGGCGGACCCGTCATTCGCCGGTACGTCGTCGACCGCGGCCGATCCGAGCTTCTCCGGTGGTTCGGACGTGCCGGCAGGCCAGCCCTCCCGGTCCGACCCGGCGGAGGCGGTGGATCCTTCGGGCGACGTGACCCCGGCCTTCTCGGGTGAGGCCGCGGCGTCCACCGCGCCGGCCACGGCCGGGGAGCCGTCGACGACCACGGGCGAGTCGGCCCCGGCTGCTCCGGTCGGTGCGGTCGAAGCGGTGTTCGCCGAGCCGGCAGCCGACGACGAACCGGCTGGACCGTCGCTTGTGGACGATGCGGCGCGGCCGGTCGAGCAGGGGACGCCCGGGGAAGGGTCGGCGCCGGCCGAGGTGACACTGCCGCCCGAGCTGGCGGAGGCCGCCCGTACCCTGTTCGGCGATCGCCTCGACCTGGCCGCCGCGTACGCCGAACTGCTCGCGACCGACGGCGTGGTACGCGGCCTGATCGGCCCGCGGGAGACCCCCCGCATCTGGGAGCGGCACCTGCTCAACTGCGCGGCGATGGCCGAGCGGATCCCCGAGGGCGCGAGCGTGATCGACGTCGGTTCCGGCGCCGGACTGCCCGGCCTCGTCCTGGCGATCGCCCGGCCTGATCTCACGGTCACCCTCGTCGAGCCGCTCGCCCGGCGGACCGCCTTCCTCGTCGAGGCGGTACAGCATCTCGGCCTGACCCGCGCGGTCCGGGTGTTCCGGGGACGGGCGGAGGAGGCGGCCGCCGGTACGCGCGACGCCGCCCCGCTCAGCGCCGACATCGTGACCGCGCGGGCCGTCGCCGCGCTGGACCGGCTCGCCGGGTGGTGCCTTCCGCTCGTGGCTCCCGGCGGACGGCTGGTGGCGCTCAAGGGCGCCTCGGCCGCCGAGGAGATCGCTGAACACGCCGAGGCGGTTGCCCGGCTCGGTGGCGGCGAGCCGGAGCTGCACCGGTGCGGAGTCGGCGTCATCGACCCGCCGGCCACCGTGATCGAGGTGGTCCGGGAACGGGTGGTCGGTTCGGTCCGGAAGAAGGGCCCGAAGCGTTCGCGGGGCGGTCGCCGTCGCGGTGGATCCGGCCGGGATCGCTGACGCCCGCAACAGCTTCCCGAGTCGTCCCGGTCGCCGAAAACGGTGCGAGATAGCCAACCGAACAGAACCCGACGTGGACCCGCTGCGCCCGTGCGCCGTAGGCTGACCGCGCGTCGATAATGTGGAACGGCGGTGCCGGGCGGCACCCGAACCCGACCGTTCCCGCCGGGCCGAAGGCCGCGCCGGGGCGCGGGGGCCTGATTGACGGGGTGCGGACCGACCATCCGAAGCGGGCAGGGATGACAGGTGCATGACGACGGCAGGTACGACGATCCACGGGTGACCGGGCCAGGAGGACTACCCTCTGCCGCCGACCCCGTTTCACGTGAAACCGACTACCAGAGTTGGCCGGCGAGGGACGACTCCCGCAGCCCGGCGACGCGTCCACCAGACCAGGTGGCGGGCCGGGACGCGTCCGCCGAGGGCAGCGAGCGTTCGACCTCCTCGGCGCCGGCGAACGTGCCGCCCGCTCGGGACCCGCACGAGCCGACCGGCCGGCCGGCGAACGCCCCCAGCTCGCGTTCGGCCCCGGCGCGTGGCAACGCGACGGTTCCCGGCCGTTACGAGCCGCACCCGCCGGCCGTGCCGGCGCAGCCCACCCCGCAGGACGCCCCGGATGTGGTCGTCGGCGTGGTGGTTCCGTCCGACACGCCACCGGTCGCCGGCTACGAGGCCGAAGCCGCCGCCGGCACGTACGTTTCACGTGAAACCCCGACGCGCGAAGAGGATGATCCACCGTTGGCTATGGAGGCGATGCGCGCCGTGCAGATCCTGAATCCCAGTGGCGAGGTGACCATGCCTCGGCCCGCACGGACCCGGGTGATGTGCGTCGCGAACCAGAAGGGCGGCGTCGGGAAGACCACGACCACGGTGAACCTCGCGGTGTCCCTCGCCCTGCACGGGAACCGGGTCCTGGTGGTCGACCTGGACCCGCAGGGCAACGCCTCCACCGGGCTCAACGTCCCGCACCACACCGGAGTACCGGACGTGTACGACTGCCTGATCGACAGCGTGCCTCTGGAGGAGGTGGCCCAGGCGGTCGAGGGCATCCCGAACCTGTGGTGCGTGCCGGCCACCATCGACCTCGCCGGTGCCGAGATCGAGCTGGTCTCGGTGGTCGCCCGGGAGTCCCGGCTGGCCCGCGCCATCGCCGCGTACCCGGGGCACTTCGACTACGTCTTCATCGACTGCCCGCCCTCGCTCGGGCTGCTGACCGTCAACGCGTTGGTCGCCGCGCAGGAGGTGCTCATTCCCATCCAGTGCGAGTACTACGCGCTGGAGGGCCTCAACCAGCTGATCAACAACATCAACCTGGTCCGGCAGCACCTCAATCCGAAGCTTGAGGTCTCCACCATCCTGCTCACCATGTACGACCGGCGTACCCGGCTGGCCGACGCCGTGGAACAGGACGTCCGGAACCACTTCGGTGACAAGGTGCTCCAGGCCGTGATCCCCCGGAACGTACGGGTCTCCGAGGCACCGAGCTACGGGCAGTCGGTGATGACCTACGATCCCGGTTCGCGGGGGGCGACGAGCTACTTCGAAGCCGCCCAGGAGATCGCCGAGCGAGGCGTCAAGGAGCCGGTGAGCCGGAATGTGTAGTGCGGAGAAGTCGCTGGGAGGCGTCGCATGAAGAACCGTCCTCGTGGCGGTCTGGGCCGGGGGCTCGGTGCCCTCATTCCCACCGGGCCGGTGGCGGGTAGCGCACCGGTGGCCCCCGCGCCCGAAGCCGGTGCGGCGGCGGTCCCGACCGCACCCACGGCCGGCCCGGCTGCCGCAGCCGGGGCTGCCGCCGTGATGGGGGCGATCGCCCCGGCGGCGGAGCCCGAGCCGCAGCTGAGCCCGGTGCCCGGGGCCCGCTTCGCCGAGATCTCGGTCGACGCCATCGTGCCGAATCCGAAGCAGCCCCGGCAGGTCTTCGACGAGGAGGCCCTGGAGGAGCTGAAGACCTCGATCCAGGAGGTTGGCTTTCTTCAGCCGATCGTCGTACGCCAGCTCGACGGCGAGAAGTACGAACTCGTCATGGGTGAGCGGCGCTGGCGGGCGGCCCAGGCGGTCGGCCGGGAGAGCATCCCGGCGATCGTCCGGGACACCAAGGACGACGCGATGCTCCGGGACGCGCTGCTGGAGAACATCCACCGGGCCAACCTGAACCCGCTGGAGGAGGCGGCCGCGTACCAGCAGCTTCTGGAGGAGTTCGGGGCCACCCACGAGGAGTTGGCGCGCCGGATCGGTCGTAGCCGGCCGCAGATCTCCAACACCATTCGCCTGATGAACCTGCCCGCCCAGGTCCAGCGTCGGGTGGCCGCCGGGGTGCTCTCCGCCGGTCACGCCCGTGCGCTCCTCAGCCTGGACGACGCCGAGGCCCAGGAGCAGCTCGCGAAGCGGATCGTCGCCGAGGGCATCTCCGTACGTGCCACCGAGGAGATGGTGGCCCTGGCGCTCGCCGAAGGCCCGGCAAAGACCCCGACGGCGAAGCGCCGGCCGAAGCCGCACGCGCCGGCACTGTCGGACCTGGCCGACCGGCTCTCCGACCGGTTCGACACCCGGGTGAAGGTCGACATCGGCCGGAGCAAGGGCAAGATCACCATCGAGTTCGCGACGGTCGACGACCTGGAGCGGATCGTCGGGATCATCGGCGTGGGCGAGGAGGAACAGCCCGGGAAGTGAGTTGGCGCGTCGGTTCGGCCGCGTTGTCCCCCTGCGGACGACGCGGCCGAGTTGTTTTGGGCTCGCCCGAATCGGTGCCCTGACGTGACGCGCTGTGGAGCGGGCGGACTGTCCGCCTGGCTGGAGTCAAGCGCCTCTCGGGAGGGCCGTGCGCGCCCCGGATCTGTCCGAGCGGCCTGGCGCAGCTGCCGAGCGGCTCCCGCGCCCCCGGCGCGGCTCAGCGGCCACTGCAGCGCGGGCGCGACCGGGTACGCCCCGGCCTCGCGTTGGGAACGCGGGGCCGCTGAGACCCGCCGCGGGGCGACCCAGTCAGGATCGTGGTCGCATCGAGCACCCCGGTGGCCCCTCCGCGGCCCTCTCCGCTCTGCGGGGATCCCTGGCACGGGCCGCGGCCTGTCGTGCCGACGGACCTCAAGGCGGGCGGTGCCCCGGTGCCCCGGGGCTGGATGCCGGCGGCGTTGGCACCCGAGGGCTTCCCCGACGACTGGTCCACAGCGCCTCAGTCGGCCGCTTGACGGGTCGCCACTGTTTCACGTGAAACACGACCTCGGACAGGCTCACCTAGCCGGCCAGACCCGCTTGAGCGGTCGTTGCTCGCCAGGTGGCTTCGCCTTGCCATGGAGTGCCGAACGTGGCCCCCGGCGCCGTCTGTGGCTGAGCCTCGCTGGGTAAGCCTCCGATGATTCCAGGCTGGGCCTTCGGTTTCACGTGAAACGGGACCAACGGCCGCGATGGCGTCAGCCGAGCCGACCACTCGGCAGCCGCAACAGGTACGGCCGGGACGGGGCCGGCCGGGCAGAGGTGTTAACCGTCATCTCCGTTGAGCCGCGTGCTGCCGGACTCCTGGCTGGGCCAGAGGGAGAACCAGGGGCGGCGGTGCGGCCCACCAGCACAGCACGGCCGGCGCGGCACGACCCGGGGCTTGGGCGAGCATGACGGTCGGCGGCGGAAGCCGAGGCGTACTCTGTCCCGCCGCGTGCGACGCCCATGAGTGGAACCGCCTGGCGGCAGACCCTCGGGCGGCAGACGGCAGCGACACCTCCGGATGGCGGCACCTCCGGGCGGCACCACCGGGTGGCGCCGGCGAAAGCTCTAGGCGGCGGCATCTCCGGGCGGCGGAAGGTTTTGGCCCGGCGTGCCTTGGCCACCGGGCGCCTCGGGCCATGGAGCGACTCGGGCGGGCACCTTGGGCGCAGCGGGGTTCGCGCCGGGCGAGGCCCGAGCGGGACACCTCCGGCGGAAAGCCCTGCGGCTCACCCGGGCGGGGCATCCACGGCGGACGGCTTGGCCCAGGGTGCGCAATGGGCAGGTGCCGGTGGCCCGCGCCCGAGGACCTTGAGCAGCGGTCCACTCAGCGAGTCATGAAGGAGATGTCCGACAGGCGACGCGCCGGGACACGATCTCAGGATCCGTTCGACGACCAGTCACCGAGCAGGGTGCACGGAACGACCGCTGCGGTGGTGGACCTCGCCGACGTCAGGTTGCACAGCAGCGCCGGTGAAGCTGGCCGTCCTCCTGGCGCCCGTCAGGAGCGCGAGCAGTGGACCGGTTTCACGTGAAACAAGGAGGCGGCCGCAGCGACTCGGGGCAAGAGACTCGCAGCGGAGACGACCGCGCCGCAGCCCGGGTGCCGGTCCTCCGCTGTTGTCCGCGTCGGGCCTTGATCACCGCGCCCCGGCGCTGCGTCCCAGACCTGCCATCGATCCGGCCCGGGCCACCGGCACCGGCCGCGGGGTTGCTTCTCCGGCGGCCGGAGAGGCACCAGGGGCGGCTGCCGCGACCCGGCCGGCAGGGGATCGTCCCCAGTCGCCGATTCGGCCGGTCCGGCCCCCGTCGGGCGGGCGCACACCTTGGACGCGGGCAGCCGGGGGCGGCCGCGGGAGGGCGACCCGGCCAATGGTCCGGCGCTGAGCCGCCGCCGTCCGGGTCGTGAGCACCTGCCCCGGGGCCCGCATGGATCAGGCGATGGGCGACCTGCCACGGGCCTGACAACCGGGGGCACCGATCCTCTCGGTCGATGTCGACGGAACGGTGACGGGCTGAGCCCGAGCCGCCCCCGGCGAGCGATAGGAGGACTCGCCGGCGGCCGGTGCCGATTCGCGGTTCGATCGTTAGGAGGGAAGGGCTCGCGACCGGTGGACAACCCGGCTCGGGCACCCGCACCGTTATCCACAGTCGTTTTCCACAGGGCAGCCTCGTTTCACGTGAAACAGTGCGGCAAAACCGGTACTGACCTGTGGATGGCGCGCTGTGCTGGCGATCTCAGCGGCCTGTGGACAACGCGGTGGAAAACCCGGGCTCCGATTGACGGCAGGCGCTCGAACGGCGACGGATCAGGTAGGGACAGGGACCGCCAAACCGGTTAGGGTCAGCGTCGTGCAGGACACCCCTCCCTCAGTTCCGGACTTCACCCAGTGGCCCTCCTTCCCCTTCGAGGGCGATCTCCGTATCAAGAAGCTCGACGATCCGGTACCGGTCGAACCTCCCCGTCGGGGCGAGGGCAATCGGGAATGCACCGCCTGCAACGCCCCGGACGAGGCGTACATCTGGGTCGGTGAGCGGTGGCGGGTACGTGCGATGGATCGACCCACCGGCCTCCCGATGGTGCTGATCCTGGAGTCCCGCTCACATCTCGATCTCGGCGACCTGCCGAACCTGCTCGCGGCCGAGCTGGGCGTGATGACCGTCCGCCTGGAACGGGCTGTCCGCTCGTTGGACGGCGTCGCCCGGGTGCACGTCAACCGCTGGGGCGACGGCTCGGCGCACCTGCACATGTGGTTTCTGGCGCGACCGTACGGGCAGCTGCAACTGCGGGGGACGTTCCTGTCCCTGTGGGACTCGATCCTGCCCCAGATCTCCGAGGCGCAGTGGCGGGAGAACCTGGCCCTGGTCGCCGCCTGGCTGGCCGAGTTCGGCGGGCGTCCGCTCGCCGAACCACCCCGTATCCAGTGGCAGGCGCCGTCGAGCCTCTCCGCCTCGCCCAGCGAGAACGCGGATACCGCCGACGAGGAAACGGCCTCGGTGATCGAATCCGCAGAGGAGATCCCGGAGTCCGAGGAGCCAGCAGAGGCGGAGAAGGCGGAGGGGGCGGAGGGGTCAGCGGAGGCGGAAGGACCGGTGGCGGGCGAGCCCAGGAGCACGCCTCCCGCCGGCTGAGCCCGGGCGGGACGACGAGGGTTCGGCTACGGGCGGCGGGCGGCGGCCCGGTTGACGAGCGACCCGAGCACCCGCCCGAAGTCGAGCCCGGCCGCCTGGATCGCGAGCGGCAGCAGCGAGGTCTCGGTCATCCCCGGGGAGACGCTGACCTCCAGTACGTGCGGTTGACCGGCCGCGTCGACGATCAGGTCGACGCGGGAGAGGTCGCGCAGGCCGAGTGCGCCGTGCGCGGCGAGCGCCACTTCGGCCACCCGCTCGGTCGTCGCCGGGTCGAGCCGGGGGGGCGCGTGCCAGGTCGTGCGGCCGGCGGTGTACCGGGCGGCGTAGTCGTAGACGCCGTTGCGGGGCACGATCTCGACCGGGGGCAGGGCCTGCGGGCCCTCGCCCAGGTCGATCACCGAGACCGCCACGTCCATGCCGGGCACGTAGCGCTCCACGAGCGCCGTCTGGTCGTACGCGAAACAACCGACCATCGCGGCCGGCAGCGACCCGGCGTCCCGGACCACCGCGGCGCCCAGTCCGGAGCCGCCCTGTGCCGGCTTCACCATCAACGGCAGGCCGAGCCGGTCGACGATCCGGTCCAGCACCGCCACTGCGCCCAGCTCGGAGAAGCGGTCGTGCGGCAGGGCCACCCAGTCGGGCGTGGGGATGCCGGCCTCGCGGAGCACGGCCTTCGCCGACGGCTTGTCCCAGGCGAGCCGGGAGGCTCGGGCGTCGCAGCCGACGTAGGGCACGCCGCAGAGGTCGAGCACCCCGCGCAGTGAGCCGTCCTCGCCGGTGGCGCCGTGCAGGGCGATCACCACGGCGTCCGGCGGGTCGGCGGACAGGGCGGGCAGCAGGGCCACGTCCGCGTCCCGCAGCTCGGCCTCCACGCCGACCGCCCGCAGCGCGTCGAGCACCCGCCGGCCGGACCGCAGCGAGACATCCCGCTCGTACGAGAGGCCGCCGGCGAGCACCACCACGTGCAGCTCGTCGAGGCCGACGGGATCGGTCACGGATGTGTGGACGGCGGGGCGGACGGCCATGTGGGAATCATGCCAAGTCGGGACCGGGTGCGTCCGAGCCACCCTGCCGGCGCCGCGGCCCCGAGCCGCCGACCGCGCCGAAGACCTTGCGCATGGCGATCTCCTGCTCCATCACGCCGGCCAGCCGGCGGACGCCCTCACGGATCCGTTCCGGCGGCGGGAAGGAGAAGTTGAGCCGCATGTTGCCGCCACCGGTGCCGTCGGCGTAGAAGCCGGTGCCCGGGACGTACGCGACCCGGGCGGCGATGGCGCGCGGCATCATCGCCTTGGCGTCGAGGCCGTCCGGCAGGGTCGCCCAGACGAAGAGACCGCCGCGCGGGGTGGTCCAGGTGGTGCCGGCCGGCATCAGGTCTTCCAGCGCGGCGAGCATGGCGTCCCGGCGCTCCCGGTAGACCTCCCGGTAGACCTTGAGCAGCTCCCGCCACGGCATGGTGCCGAGGTACGTCGAAACGGCGGCCTGCGCGAACCCGCTGGGGCAGAGGATCTGCGCCTCGCTGGCGATGACCAGCTTGTCGCGGACCGCGTGCGGGGCGAGGATCCAGCCCACCCGCAGCCCCGGGGCGAAGGTCTTGGAGAAGGTGCTCAGGTAGAAGACGCCGTCGCGCCGGCGGGCCCGCAGCGGTGCCGGCGCCTCCCCCTCGAAGCCGAGCTGGCCGTACGGGTCGTCCTCGACCACCAGCAGGCCGGCGCGGTCGCAGATGTCGAGCACCCGCTCGCGCCGCTCCTCGCTCAGCGTCACGCCGGTGGGGTTCTGGTAGGTCGGGATGGTGTAGAGGAACTTCACCCGGCGGCCGGCGCGGGCCAGGTCGGCGATGGCAGTTTCCAGCGCCTCCGGGATCAGCCCCTCCTCGTCCATCGGCACGTGCGCCACCTGGGCCTGGGCGGCCTGGAACACCCCGAGTGCGCCGACGTACGTCGGGCCCTCGGCGAGCACCACGTCACCCGGGTCCAGGAAGAGCCGGGCGACCAGGTCGAGCGCCTGCTGGCCGCCGACGGTGACCACCACGTCCTCCGGTGAGGCGCCACAGGACGCGTCGATCCCGGAGAGGGCCATCACTTCGCAGATCCGTTCGCGCAGCTCCAGGGTGCCCTGCCCGATGCCGTACTGCAGGGTGGTGGTGCCCTGCTCGGAGCCGAGCCGGCCGAGCATCTCACCGACCGCGTCCAGCGGCAGTGCCGCGATGTACGGTGCCCCACCGGCGAGCGAGACGACCTCCGGCCGGCTGGCCACCGCGAAGAGCGCCCGGATCTCGGAGGCCGTCATCCCCCGTACCCGGCGGGCGTACCGGTCGGTGTAGTCGTCGAGCGTCGTGCCGGTCATGACATCACCTCGATCGGGCGTCGGCGGGGCTGCCGCCCGGCTGTGGTACCCGCGATGCCGGCAACAATTGGCGGCGCGGGACGCCGGTTCGTCGATCGTAGTCCGCCCTGGCCAGGCCCCACGTCCCAAGGTGGCGTACGTCCACATGCCGGGCCGCCCGTCCGCGTCTCGGGTGGGCGTTTACGCGTCCTCTCCCGTACGGTCGGGTGGGAGCGTACGATCGCTCGTCGGGGGCAAGGGAATGCGGCGGCGTGAGCACCGCGCTGGTTTCGGCTCCGGGCCTATGGTGGGGATGCGCTGATGTCGCGACGTCTGGTCAGTCTGACCCTCGACACCCTCGAGGATCTGCCCCGTCGGTGCCGGCAGTGCGTCTACTGGGAGCTGGACCCGGTCTCCGCCGACCGGGCGTGTGCCGCCGGTGACCCCGGGCTGGAGAAGGAGGCCTGGGTCTCCCAGACGCTGCTGGAATGGGGCTCCTGCGGCAAACTCGCGTACGTCGACGGCATGCCCGCCGGTTTCGTCATGTACGCGCCGCCGGCGTACGTTCCGCGCTCGATGGCCTTTCCCACCTCGCCGGTCTCCGCGGACGCCGCGCTGCTGATGACGGCCCACGTGGTGCCCGCCTTCGCCGGCGGCGGCCTGGGCCGGATGCTGGTCCAGGGGGTGGCCCGGGATCTCACCAAGCGCGGCATCAAGGCGATCGAGGCGTTCGGCGACGCGAAGTTCGGCGACGACGGGGAGGATCCCACCCGGGCCTGCCTCGCGCCGGCCGACTTCTTCCTCTCGGTGGGCTTCAAGACGGTCCGTCCGCATCCCCGCTACCCGCGGCTGCGGCTGGAGCTGCGCACCGCACTGAGCTGGAAATCCGACGTCGAGTACGCGCTGGAGAAGCTGCTCGGCTCGATGAGCCCAGAGACATTGCTCCGCCCGGTACGCCCGGCGCCGGCCACCCGCGCCACGAGCTGACCCGCTCAGTCCACCGCCGTGCCCGCCGCGACGATCGCCCGTAGCTCGCTCACGTCGATGGAGCCGGTCGGGACGTCCCGTTCGATCGGGAAGTACATCCGCTGCACCGCGGCCACGATCGCCTCGACGATCTTGTCCCGGAACCGGGGGTCGACCAGCCGGCCCCGGTCCTCCGGGGAGGTCAGGTAGCCCACCTCGACCCGGACCGCCGGCATCTTCGTCAGCCGCAGCAGGTCCCAGGCCTTGGCGTGGGTACGGCAGTCCCGCAGCCCGGTCCGGGCGACGATCTCCCGCTGCACCAGCCCGGCGAGCCGCTCGCCGGTGGCCGAGGTGACGCCGTTGTCGGTGCCGTAGTGGTAGGTGGCCACCCCGTTGGCCGCCGGGTTGGCATGCCCGTCGGTGTGCAGCGAGATGAAGACGTCCGCGCTGAGGGAGTTGGCCAACTGGGCGCGCTCGGCGTCCGGCAGGCAGGTCTCCGGCGACGGGCCGCGGGTTAGCTGCACCCGTACGCCGGCTGCGGCGAGCCGCCCCTCCAGCCGGCTGGCCAGGTCGTGCACGATGTCCGCCTCGGTCCAGCGCAGCGGGCCGTCGGGCACCACCTCACCGGGGTCGGTGCCGCCGTGTCCCGGGTCGATCACCACGGTCCGCCCGACCAGGGTCGGCCCGGCCTGGCGGATGGCGTCGGACTCGCGGAGCCACTGCGGGCGGCCGCCGACCACCTTCCGGCCGAGGCGGCGCAGCGCGTTCATGGTGTGCGGGCCGCAGGCACCGTCCGGCTTCAGCCCCATCTCCCGCTGGAACTGGGCGACCGCCCGCGCGGTGCAGAGCCCGTAGATGGCGTCGGCGCGGCCCACGTCGTACCCCATCTCGAGGAGGCGCTCCTGGAGCGACCGGACATCCTCGCCGATCAGCGGCTCGGGCACGGCGTGGTACAGCGTGCGGGCCCCGAGCCGCCAACGGGCCGCGTCCAGTGCCCGCCAGGTCTCCGCGCCGACCCGCCCGTCCACGCTCAGCCCGCGGGACTGCTGGAACGCCCGAACGGCGCGTTCCGTGTCGGCGTCGAACTCGTCATCCCGGCCGCCGGACGGGAGCAGGTCGAGGCCGGTCAGGACGGTACGGATCTCGGTCACCGCCGGTCCCCGGTCACCGGGTCGGATCGGACGCACGATGACCCCCTCTGCACGGACGCTGGCTGGCCGGACACTCCGACGGAGGTGCCTCCCCTCGCTGGGGACGCCTACGGAGCGTACCGTGCCGGTCACCAGCCGGCTTCGGGTTCCTCCAGGTCAGGGGCTGTCGAGGGGGAAAGCAGGAACCCCCGTGCCCGGGAAGGGCGACGGGGGTTCCGTGGGTCGGGCGTCGGCTCAGAGCGCCGACTCGATGAGCTTGACCAGCTCGCCCTTGGGCTTGGCGCCGGCGATCGACTGCACCGGCTCGCCGTTCTTGAAGACGGTGAGGGTCGGCACGGACATCACCCGGTAGGTACGCGCGGTCTCGGGGTTCTCGTCGATGTTGAGCTTGACGATGGTGACCTGGTCACCCATCTCGCCCGCGATCTCCTCGAGCAGCGGCGAGACCTTGCGGCACGGCCCGCACCACTCCGCCCAGAAGTCGACCAGGACCGGCTTGTCGGACTTCAGCACGTCGCTCGCGAAGCTCGCGTCGGTGACCGCCTTGGTTGCTCCCACTATGAACCCCTCCTCCGGGAACTGTTCGGTGAATGTCTCAGCCTTGCAGGGTGGCGATGAAGCGCTCGGCGTCCAGGGCGGCGGCACAGCCCGTACCGGCTGCCGTGATCGCCTGCCGGTAGGTGTGGTCGACCACGTCACCGGCGGCGAAGACACCCGGCACATTGGTCCGGGTGCTCGGCGCCTGCACCCGCACGTAGCCCTCGTCGTCGAGTTCCACCTGTCCGCGGAAGAGCTCGCTGCGTGGGTCGTGGCCGATCGCCACGAAGACGCCGGTGACGTCGAGCACCTTGGCCTCGCCGGTGTGCACGTTGCGGACCCGGACGCCGCTGACCTTGCCGTCGTCGCCGAGGATCTCCTCGACCACGGTGTTCCACTCGACCTTGATCTTGTCGTTGGAGAGCGCGCGCTCGGCCATGATCTTGCTGGCGCGGAACGAGTCCCGGCGGTGGATGATCGTCACCGACTCGGCGAACCGGGTGAGGAAGCTCGCCTCCTCCATCGCCGAGTCGCCGCCGCCGACCACCACGATGTGCTGGTTGCGGAAGAAGAAGCCGTCGCAGGTGGCGCAGGACGACACCCCGTGGCCGAGGTATTCCTGCTCGCCCGGCACGCCCAGCGGGCGCCACGCGGAGCCGGTGGAGAGGATGACGGCCTTGGCCCGGTAGGCGGTCTCGCCCACCCACACGGTGCTGACCGCGTTCGAGCCGACCTCACCGGTGTCCTTGAGCTCGACCCGGGTCACGTCGTCGGTCAGGAACTCGGCGCCGAACCGCTCGGCCTGCTTGCGCATGTTGTCCATCAGCTCGGGGCCGAGGATGCCGTCCGCGAAACCGGGGAAGTTCTCCACCTCGGTGGTGGTCATCAGCGCGCCGCCGGACTGCACGCCCTCGATGATGAGCGGCTTGAGGTTGGCGCGGGCGGCATAGACCGCCGCCGTGTAGCCGGCCGGCCCGGAGCCGATGATGATCAGGTTGCGGACCTCGTCCACTGCCGTCTCCCGATGTGTGTGTTCGTCATCCGCTCCGGCTGACCTACCGCCGGGGCGATGCCGATCCCGAGTGCCGACGGCTCAGCGGCGTCGGCGCCTGACTTGCAGAACGTCATCGTACGAAGCGGAGATTCCCGAGCCGGTCATCCGGTGGGTCACGTCACGCGGCGGGACATGCCCGGGCGACCGCGACCTCACCCTACCCGCGTACGGAAGCGGGTGTCCGAGCCGGACCCGGGCACCCCGCACTCCGGGCCGCTCACCCAGGCCCAGCGTTCGCCGCCCGCGTCGAGGAAGGTGAGGACGAGCGCCGGACGCCCCTGGAACGACGCGTAGTCGATCAGCTCGACGGTGAGCGGTCCGGCCCCGTGTTCGGCGCTGATCGCGCCGAGGCAGGACTCCAGCGCCCCGGGCCGGGTGAGCCGGTCCAGGCCGTCGGCCAGCGGCGGTCGCTGCTCCTCGGGGGCCAGCCCACTCTTGCCCCCGCTGGCGGCCGTGGGCCCAGCGAGGGTGCTGCGCTTGCCGGACAACCGCTCCGGGCCGTAGTCGGTGCCGCTGTGCAGCGGCGGTTCGGTGGTCCGGAAGGGCGCGGCGGCCATCGGGCGGGGCGCGTCCTGGGCCGCACCGGCGGCCGAGTCGTTCGTGGCGGTCAGGTCGGCGCTGCCCTTGTCGATCAGGTTGCTGAGCCCGAGGCCGACCACAGCGACCGAGGCGGCCGCCAGGGCGACCGGCCCGCCGATCCGGGCCCAGCGCCGGGAGCGCCGGCCCGGCCCCGTGCTGCGGTCCGCGCCCTCGGCCGGCCGGCCCGCCCCACCGGCCCGCCGCGCGGCCCCCTGCGCCGGCACGACGGTCGCCGTTCTCCCCGTACGCCGGATGCCGCCGGCCACCCGTCCCGGGCCGGCGAGCGGCGGGTCGGTGGGTTCGTCCCCGACGGCCGGGGCCGGCCCGGCGCCGGCCAGCGCCGCCGCGATCCGGTCGGCCACGGCCAGCGGCATCTCCGGTGCGGGGGCGTCGGCCCAGCCGGCCAGGTCCGTGTGGACCAGGTCCACCGCCCGGGCCAGCGCGGCGTACGCATCGCGCCAGGCCGGGTCCTCCTCGATCAGCCGCGCGACGGTGACCCGCTCCGGGGTGCCGTCCAGCGCCCCGCCGACGTAGTCGGCGAGCAGGTCGTGGTCGACCCCGCTGAACTCCCGGGCAGTCACGTCTCCTCCTGGCTGGCGTCCCGCCGGGGCAACCCCGACGTCGATCCGACGCCCTCGGGCGGTCGGGGGTTCCCCCCGGTGACGCGGGGCACGTCCGCAATCTTGTCGGATCCGGTACGCAGGTGACCGAGGAGCACGGCCAGCCGGGCCCGTCCCCGGGCACAGCGGCTCTTCACCGTCCCCTCGGCCACGTCGAGGATCCGCGCCACCTCGGCCACCGGGTAGCCCTGCACGTCCACCAGGACCAGCGCGGCCCGCTGCTCGGCCGGCAGTTGGGCGAGGGCCTGCCGGACCACCAGCGCGGTGTCGTGGTCGTGGGCCGGCGCGGCCGGCTCCACCCCACCGGTGTGCCGGCCGGGCTCGCCGTCGGTGTGCACCCCGTCCGGCAGCGGGACCGTGGCGTGTGCCTGGCGCCGCCGCATCCGGTCCAGGCAGGCGTTCACCACGATCCGGTGCAGCCAGGTGGTCACCGCCGAGTCGCCGCGGAACCGGGCCGCCGCCCGGTGTGCCGACAGCAGGGCGTCCTGGAGCGCGTCGGCCGCCTCCTCGCGGTCGCCGACGGTACGCAGGGCCACCGCCCAGAGCCGGTCCCGGTGCCGGTGGAACAGCTCGGTGAAGGCGTCCCGGTCGCCGGCGACGTGTGCCCGCAGCAGGTCGAGGTCGCTCGCCCCGGCCGGCGGGCCGTCGCCGGTCGCCGGCCCGGGCGTACGCCCGCCGCGACCCACCGTCACCACGCCCAGCCGAGCCGGTGCGCCGGGCGCGGCGGACGGCTCACGATCCGGCGACCGTGATTTCCTGGACGCCCAGCTTGTAGCCGCTGCCCGAGTCCTTCTGCGGCAGCTCGGTGATCCAGAAGAGCAGGTACCGGTACTGCTTCTCGGGGTCGAACCCGTCAAAGGTCATCTTGGTGCCGTCGTGTTCCTCGAACGGCTGACCGATCGGGTTCTTCTGGTAGCTCGCCACGAGCTGCTTGTCACCGGCGGACGTGGACTCGAAGTCGGCGGCTCCGGCGAGGAGTTGGGCGGAGGCACCGGTGGCGGAGAGGACGGCCTGCACCGACTTGACGGTGTGCGGGCTGCCGAGGTCGATCCAGACGCCCATGCCCGGCTTCAAGTTGCCGAAGTTCGCCCGGTTGTAGGTGGCGGTCTCCCAGCCCTCGTCCTCGTTGCCGTCGATCACCTTCTCGGCGTTGCGCAGCTCGCGGCGGTCGCCCTTCGGATCGATGATCCGGACGTCCTGGATGGTGAGCGTGCGGGTCGGCGCGGTGGCCGGGCTCGACCCGTCCGAGGGAGCCGGGCTGCCGGACGGGCTGGCCACCTGCTGGGTGTCGGGCTTCTTGTCGTCGCCGCCGAGCATGCTGATCCCGACGAGCAGCCCGACCAGGGCCACCGCCAGCAGCCCGGCGATGCCCAGGGCGACCCTGCGGCCGCCGGTGGCGGCCAGCGGCGACGGCTCGTCGCCGCTGTCGGCGGTGAAGCGCAGCGGGCCGGCCTGCGCCAGGAAGTGCTCGTCGGCGGGGACGTCCAGCCGGTTCAGCTCGGCCGCCAGCACGTCCGACGACGGCGGGGTGATCTCCGGGTCGAGCAGGTCCATGGTGAGGTCGTCAAGGTATGCCGGCACCCCGGCGCGCACCTGGCGGGGCGCGGCGATCGCGCCGCTGGCGTCGCGGACCGCGTCGGGGAGGGCGGCGCGGCCGTGCCCGGCGGTGGCACCGTGCAGCGGGGCCTCGCCGTGCGGCCAGTGCCCGGTTAGGGCGAAGTAGAGCACCCCGCCGACCGCCCGGATGTCGTTCTCCTGGCTGTCCTCGCCGTCGGTGCGCGCGTCGGCCAGCACCACCCGGCCGTCGTCGCTGATCATGGCGGTGCCGGGGTGGACGTTGCCGTGCACCATGCCGGTGGCGTGCACCGCGGCGAGGGCGCTCGCGACCGCGCTGCCGACGGCGGTCGCCCGGGCCGGATCCAGCGGCCCGTCGGCGGTGACCAGTTCGCGCAGGGACTGGCCGTCCACCCATTCGCGGACGACGTACGCCCGGTCGGCCTCGTCAATCGCGTCGTAGACGCCGACCAGGTTGGGGTGGATCACCCGGCTCGCCGCGACGGCGGCCTGGAGCATCTCGGTGGCGGAGTCGCCACCCGGGTAGCGGAGAACCACCGCGACGGGACGGCGCAGCACGACATCGACCCCGCGCCAGACCAGCCGGCCCGCGCTGTCGTTGTTGATGTGCTCGACCAGCTCGTACCGCTCGGCAAGGAGTTCACCGGCCGTGGGAGCACCGAAGGTCATGACCGAAGGGGCCGTCTCCTCCGCCTCCTGACCCTCGCCGACCTGGGTCACCCGTCCTCCCTCGGTGATCGTGTCGATCGATGGACCCGTGCTGCTGGGCATGTCGCTGTCCGCTCTGCCTTCGAAGGAACCGGCAGACAGGTGTCGACGCCCACGTCGGCACCTGTCGTACCCGTCGAGAGCGACCTTACCCGGGATGCCCGGTTCCCCGACATGTCATCTTCCCGCCGTAGCCGGTGGGACGCCAGTGACCACAGCGCACGGCCGGGTAACGGTCCGGTGCTGCCGCCGTCGTTAATACACGCACCAGCCAATCTAGAGGTTGCCGGCAAGTAGTCGGCGTAGGGGCGTATCTGGTGTGGCGGCTTCCGGCCTCCGCGGATTCCCCCGGTTCGGCCAGCCACCCTCGTCCGTACGGTTGGTTGTCCACAGGCCGAGAGGCCCATCCAGCGGCGGAACCGGAAGTTATCCACAGCCGTATCCCCAGGCTGGTGATCCTCGTTCACCGTCCGTCATCGGACCCGGGGCCGGTTCAGCGGCCGAGGCGGCGCCGGACCATCCCGACCACCTCGGTGATCTCGCCGATCCGCAGCGCCGTGGCCAGCCCGAGGTACGTTGCGCCGATCACGGCACCGCCGACCACCAGTTGGACCACGGCGGCCAGCCAGCTCAGGTGCGCCGGGTCGCCGGGCAACAGCTTCACCACCAGCAGGCCGACCAGGGCCGCGCCCAACGCGGCGACGAGCACCCGGCCCATGGTCCGCATGATCTCGCCCAGCCCGATCCGGCCCACCCGGGGACGCAGCAGGATCGCCGAGATCACCGCCGCCGCCACGTACGAGATGGCGTTGCCGAGCATCATGCCGGCCGCCGCGAAGGTGGCCGAGAAGCCGAGGAAGAGGCCGATCTGCAGGAGCACCCGCAGTGCCACCACCGGGATGTTGATCAGGGCCGGGGTCTTGGTGTCCGGCAGCGCGTAGAAGGCGAAGGTGAAGAGCTGGCTGATCGAGAAGGGCACCAGGCCGGCCGCCGCCACCAGGAGCACCGTCGAAAGGGCCACCGCGTCCTTGCCGGTGAACGCGCCGTACCTGAAGATCACGACCGAGACCGGGCCGGCCAGCACCGCGTAGCAGACCGCGACCGGGGCGAGTACGGCGGTGACCATCCGGGTGCCCCGGGACAGGTCGGCGGTGACGTCGCGGAACCGGCCCTCGCCGGCGGCGGCGCTCATCCGGGGCATCAACGCGGTGATGATCGAGACGGCGATGATGCCGTGCGCCATCATCAGCAGCAGGAAGACGCCGTTGTAGATGAACAAGCCGGCCTGCGTCTTGTGGCTGTCCTGGCCGGCCGCCCGGGTGAGCAGGTTGACCACCACGAAGAGGCCGAGTTGGTTGACCCCGACGTAGCAGAACATCCACGCTCCGAGCCGGCCCAGCTCGCGCAGGCCCAGCGCGCGGAAGTCGAACCGCCACTTCCACCGGAAGCCGACCCGGCGCAGCGCCGGCAGCAGTCCGGCGGCCTGTACCGCCACGCCGAGCAGGGTGCCGCCGCCGACCAGCAGGATCCGGCCGGGGGTCATCTGGTCCGGCCGCAGCACCTTGGCGCCGTAGACGGCGATGTACAGGCCGAGGACGCCGATCACCACCAGGTTGTTCAGGATCGGCGCCCACATGGGTGCGGCGAAGTGTCCCCGGGTGTTCAACACGGCGGCGATCAGCGCGCTCACCCCGGTGAAGAAGAGCATCGGCAGCATCAGGTAGGACAGGTCGTTGACCAGCCCCTTGTACGCGGCGTCCTTGCCGGAGGCGTAGATC
Organism: Micromonospora sp. SL4-19; assembly: GCF_047921475.1. Taxonomy (NCBI): domain Bacteria; kingdom Bacillati; phylum Actinomycetota; class Actinomycetes; order Micromonosporales; family Micromonosporaceae; genus Micromonospora; species Micromonospora sp. SL4-19. Next base: position 115,050 of record NZ_JBLROB010000010.1, on the reverse strand, counting down.
GCGGTGAGCACCGGCGCCGAGACCACCGCCAGCAGCGCGGCGGCGGCCAACGTGAGCACCGCGAGGGTGAGCAGCCGCTGGGCGTACGCCTCACCCCGGTCTGGGTCGATCTTGCGGCGCCGGACCAGCACCGGAATCAGCACGCTGGTGAGCACGCCGCCGAGCAGGAACTCGTACACCTGGTTCGGCAGGAAGATGGCGGTGGTGTACACGTCGCCGACCGCGTTGCCGAGGGCCGCGCCGATCATCAGGTTGCGGAGGAAGCCCGTACCCCGGCTCACCAGGCTGCCGACCGCCATCACCGCGCTGTTCGCCGCGGCGCTGGTCTCGGCCACCACCTCCTGCGGCGGCGCGGTGCCCTCGACACCCGGCTGGTTGAGCGGCTCGGCGGAGATGAAGGTCGCTCCGTCGTCCGGCGGTTGGCCGCCGCCGTGCGCGTTCGCGCTGCGGTAGAGCCCGCCGCTCATCTCCAGCCTCCAAGGGGTACGTCGGAGCCGGACCTCGGGGCCCGCACGCCACAGACCTTAGTCAACCTCGGACCTTTACCCGCGCCCGGCGCAGTAGTTGCCAGCCCGGCCCGATAGGCTGGCGATCCCATGTCCGAAGCCTCCGCCTCCCACGCCGCCGACCGTCGCGAGCTGACCGCAGCGCAGCGCAACGCCGTCGCCGAACTGCTCCGCGTCTCACCGGTCGCCGACGAACTCGGCCGGCGCTTCGCCCGGGCCGGTCACGAACTGCACCTGGTGGGTGGCTCGGTACGGGACGCGCTGCTCGGCCGCCTCGGTGAGGATCTGGACTTCTGCACCGACGCCCACCCGGACGAGACGATCAGGATCGTCCGGGGCTGGGCGGAGTCGATCTGGGAGACCGGGCGGGAGTTCGGCACCATCGGCTGCCAGCGCGAGGGGCTCCGGCTGGAGATCACCACCTTCCGCGCCGAGGCGTACGACCAGGTCACCCGGAACCCGATCGTCGAGTACGGCACCAGCCTGACCGACGACCTCAAGCGCCGGGACTTCACCGTCAACGCGATGGCGGTCAGCGTCCCCGAGCACCGCTTCACCGACCCGTACGGCGGCCTGGCCGACCTGGCCGCCAAGGTCATCCGTACCCCGGGCACGCCGCGGGAGTCGTTCGGCGACGACCCGCTGCGGATGTTGCGCGCGGCCCGGTTCGCCGCGCAACTGAAGTTCACGGTCCACCCGGACGTCCGCGAGGCGATGGCTCGGATGGCCCCCGACCTGGACCGGATCACCGCCGAGCGGATCCGGGACGAGTTCACCAAGCTGCTCTGCGGCGCGGACCCGATCACCGGGCTGCGGCTGCTGGTCGACACCGGGCTGGCCGAGCGCTTCCTGCCCGAGCTGACCGGGCTGAAGCTGGAGATCGACGAGCACGCCCAGCACAAGGACGTCTACGAGCACACCCTGACCGTGGTCGGCAACGCGATGTCCATGGAAGAGGACGGCTGCGACTTCGTGCTCCGGATGGCCGCGCTGTTGCACGACATCGGCAAGCCGGCCACCAAGGCGGTCGGTCCGGACGGCCGGGTCAGCTTCCACCACCACGAGGTGGTCGGCGCCCGGCTGACCAAGGCCCGGATGAAGGCCCTGCGCTACCCGAAGGACGTCACCGCCCAGGTGGTCAAGCTGGTCGGCCTGCACCTGCGCTTCTACGGGTACGGCCGGGGCGAGTGGACCGACTCGGCGGTGCGCCGGTACGTCACCGACGGCGGTGACCTGCTGCCGCGCCTGCACAAGCTCACCCGCTCCGACTGCACCACCCGCAACCGGCGTAAGGCGGCCCAGCTCGCGGCCGACTACGACGCGCTGGAGGAGCGGATCGCCCGAATCGCCGCCGACGAGGACCTGGCCCGGGTCCGCCCTGACCTGGACGGCAACGCGATCATGGAGCTGCTCGGCGTACCGCCGGGCCCGGTGGTGGGGAAGGCCTGGCAGCACCTCAAGGAGCTACGGCTCGAGCGCGGCCCGCTGGATCGCGACGAGGCCGAGGCGGAGCTGCTGCGCTGGGCCCGGGAGCAGGGCGTCCTCCACTGAGGCCGGCCGCCGCCCGGGGTGGGGCGTACGACGACACGCCGGCGTATCGACCGAATGGTGGACGCGGCCGACGCTGATCGTCATGGATGATGATGCGACCGCGGTCAACCTCCCGGTCGTCTCTGGAGGCTTCGCTGACCGCTCGTCCGCCCGTCCGATCCGGACGGTCACCGGCACACGGGGAGAACAATTCAGTGATACGTCATGGCGCGCTGCGCCGCTCCGCACTGGCGGGGATCGCCCTCGTCTCCGTGACGTCCATCGTCTGCGCCGCCACCGGCGGCACCGCGATGGCCGATCCGTCCGATCCGCCCCGGGTAAAGGTCCGCGGCGCGGACAGCGCTGCTGCCGTGCCCGACCGGTACATCGTGGTCCTGAAGGACCGCAAGGCCAGCCCCAGCAAGGTGCGGGCCAGCGCGACCGCGCTCGCCGGCGCGCACGGCGGCTCGGTCCGCCGGGTGTTCGGCAAGGCACTCAACGGCTACTCCGCCGCGATGAGCAAGCGGCAGGCCGAGCGGCTGGCGGCCGACCCCGACGTGGCCTACGTCGAGCAGGTCCAGCGCTACACGGCCACCGGCACCCAGAGCAGCGCGCCGTGGGGCCTGGACCGGATCGACCAGACCACGGCCAAGCTCAACGGCTCCTACACCTACCCGACCACCGGCGCCGGGGTCACCGCGTACATCGTGGACACCGGCATCGACATCAACCACCAGGACTTCGGCGGGCGGGCCAGCAACGGTTACGACTTCGTCGAGAACGACACGGTGGCACAGGACTGCGACGGCCACGGCACCCACGTCGCCGGCACCGTCGGCGGCACGAAGTACGGCGTCGCGAAGAACGTCAAGCTCGTGGCGGTGCGGGTGCTCGACTGCACCGGCAGCGGCACCAGCGAGCAGGTCATCGCCGGCATCGACTGGGTCACCGCGAACGCGGTCAAGCCCGCCGTGGCCAACCTGAGCCTCGGCTTCAACGGCACCAACCTGGCAGTCGACGACGCGCTCAACCGCTCGATCTCCTCCGGCATCACGTACGCCGTCGCGGCCGGGAACAGCTCGCGGAACGCGTGCGGTGTATCGCCGGCGAACGTGCCGGCGGCCATCACCGTCGGCGCCACGGACCAGGTGGACTTCCGCGCCTGGTTCTCCAACTACGGCAGCTGCCTGGACGTGTTCGCCCCCGGGACCAGCATCGTCTCCGCGGCGGCGAACACCACCAGCGGTTCCGCGGTGATGAGCGGTACCTCGATGGCCTCGCCGCACGTGGCGGGTGCCGCGGCGTTGCTGCTCGAGGCGAACCCGACGTGGAGCCCGCAGCAGGTTCGCAACAGCATCGTCACCACCGGCATCGGCGGCGCGGTGCACGACACCATGGGGTCGATGGACCGGCTCCTGCACGTCGGCGCGGTCCAGCCCGCCCGCAGCTCGTACGGCCTGAAGGCGCGGACCAACGGCAAGTTCGTGACGGCCGAGAGCGGCGGCACCAAGCCGCTGATCGCCCGGGGGACCGCCCTCGGGGCGTGGGAGAAGTACGACGTCGTCGACGCCGGCGGAGGCCTCGTCGGCCTGCGGGCGAAGATCAACGGCAAGTACGTGACCGCGGAGAGCGCGGGCGCCAAGCCGCTGATCGCCCGGGGCACGGCGATCGGCGCCTGGGAGAAGTTCCAGATCATCAACAACAACGACGGCACGGTGAGCCTGAAGGCGAACGCCAACGGCCGGTACGTCACCGCGCCGAGCGCCACCTCCCCGCTGATCGCCAGCAAGACGACGATCGGCACCACGGAGAAGTTCGACTTCGACGCGCCGGCCCCCGTGATCAGCATCAAGTCGCAGGCCAACGGCAAGTTCGTGACCGCGGAGAGTGCGGGCGGCAAGCCGCTGATCGCCCGGGGCACGGCGGTCGGCGCCTGGGAGAAGTTCGAGATCGTCAACGTCGGGAACGGCGTCTACGGCCTGCGGGCACTGGTCAACGGCAAGTTCGTGACCGCGGAGAGCGCGGGCGGCAAGCCGCTGATCGCCCGGGGCACGGCGGTCGGCGCCTGGGAGAAGTTCGACATCCTGGACTACAACCCGGACGGGTCCGTCTACCTGCGGGCGTACGCCAACGACAAGGCGGTCACCGCCGGCAGCACCGGCACCAGCCAGCTGATCGCCAGCCGGACCATCAACTGGAACAGCGCGACCCTGGGTCTGGGCGTCGGCGAGAAGTTCGTCCTCGCCGTCATCTAGGTCCGATCACGACGGCGCCCGCCGGAGTTCCCCGAGCAGGGGACCCGGCGGGCGCCGTCGTTTCGTCCGGTGGTGGTCAGTGCTCCACGGTGCTGCCGTCCACGGCCGCCTTGCCGTTGCCGGCGATGTGCGCGCCACCGAGCCTGGCGAGCAGCCCGGCCAGGTCGATGCCGGTGAGGTCGCTGCCGAGCTGCAGGCCCTGCGCCACGTTGCCGGCCACCGACTTGGTCAGCGACGACGCGCCGTCGGTGGAGATGACGGTCATCTTGTCGATCGCGCCGATCGGCGCGCTGGCCGCCTCGACCACCTGCGGCAGCACCTTGACCAGCAGGTCCAGCACCGCGGCCTCGCCGTACGCGGCGAACGCGTCCGCCTTGCGGGCCATCGCGTCGGCCTCGGCCTGGCCCTTGGCCAGGATGGCCGCGGCCTCGGCCTGACCCTCCCGCTCGATCGCTTCGGCGATCGCCGAGCGCCGGCGCTGCTCCGCCTCACCCTCCTTGGCGCCCTCGATCGCGTTCGCCTCGGCCAGCGCGGCCCGGCGGGCCCGCTCACCCTCACCGATCAGCCGGGCCTGCTCGGCCGCGGCCTGGGCGGCGGCGATGGTGGCCTGCCGCTGCGCGTCCGCGCTGAGCACCGCGGCGTTGCGGGCGGCCTCGGCCTCCTGCTCCACCTTGTAGCGGGCCGCGTCGGCCGGCTTGCGCACCTCGGTGTCGAGCTGGCGCTGCTTCAGCTCGGCGTTCCGCTCGGCCACCTTCTGCTGCTCGGAGAGGATCGCCTGGTCCCGTTCGGCCTGGGCGAGCGGGCCGGCCGCCGCCGACTTCGCCTTGGCCGCGTCGATCTCGGCCTGGATGGCGGCCTGCTTGAGCGACAGGTTCCGGTTCGCCTCGGCGATCGCCTCCTCGGCGAGCAGCCGCTCCTGCTCGGCCTGCTGCCGGGCCCGCGCCTCGGCGATGGCGGCGTCCTTGAGCACCCGGGCGGCCTCCGGCCGGCCCAGGTCCGCCAGGTAGGAGCCCTCGGCCAGGATGTCCTGGAGCTGGAAGGTGTCCAGCACCAGGCCCTGGTTGGTCATCGAGTGCTCGGCCTCCTCGGCGACCGCGCTGGCGAACGCCGCCCGGTCCCGGATGACCTCCTCGACGGTGAGCCGGCCGACGATCGAGCGCAACGCGCCGGCGAGCACCTCCCGGGTGAAGTTGTCGATCTCGTCCTGCTGGTGGAGGAAGCGCTGGGCGGCGGCGCGGATCGCGTCCTCGGTGCCGCCGACCTTGACGATCGCGACGCCGTGCAGGTCGGCGCGGATGCCCTGCTTGCTCACCGCGCCCCGGATGCCGACGTCGATCCGACGGCTGGACAGGTCGAGCGACTGGAGCTTCTGCACCACCGGCAGGACGAACACCGACGCGCCGAGGACGACCTTCTGCCCGGACATGTCGGTGGAGCGGCCACCGTCGGCGGTCTGGGTGGTCCGGCCCTTGCGGCCGGTGACGATGAACGCTTCGTTCGGGCCGGCCACCTTGATTCTGGAGAGCACGAAGAGGATGAGGACGACGGCGAGGAGGACCGCGCCGCCGATGGCGACGAGCAGGGGCATGGGATTTCCGTCTCTGCGAAAGGGGTTCAGTAGGTCTCGACGTGCACGCTGGTCTCGCTGAGCGCTTCGACCACGAAGATCCGGGCGCCGAGCGGGATCGGCTGGTCGGCGCGGGCGTTGAGCTTGACCGGCTGGCCGGCGACCCGTACCCGGACCTCGCCGTAGCCGGTGGTGGGGACCGGGGTCACCACCAGGCCGACCGCGCCGATCAGGTCGTTGCGGGTGGGGGTGGCGTCGGTGCGCATGTCCCGCGCCGCCCGGCTGAGCCGGGTCGCCAGCCACGCGGTGGGCACCGCGGCGAGCGCGCCGCCGGCCACCGCCGCTGCGATCATCCAGGCGGTACGACCGCCCAGCAGCTCGTTGACAATCGCGGCACCGAAGCCGAACGCTCCGATGAAGCCGGCGACCGCCTCCACCGACACCGGACCGTCGGCGTCCGGGTGACCGAAGGTGAGCAGTTCGGCGCCGAGCAGGGCGAGCGCCAGCACGCCGACCCCCACCCCGCCGATGATGAGGAAGATGAGCGTTCCCGTGGCCACGACCTGCACGATATCGATGCCGCGCAAGGCCGCCGGCTGAGCGGGCGCTCAGCGCGGCGCCACCGTCACCGCCAGGTCGACGAGCTGCTTCGGCAACGGCTGACGGACCAGTTCCCGGCCAGACAGATCGGCGAGCACGAAGTCCCCGGAGCCGTACGGCCGCCGGTAGAGCAGCCGGTCGTCGGCGACCCAGGCGACGTCGGCGGCGGGCAGTGGGTTCACCACCCGACCGGTCGCTGTCTCGACCAGCAGCGGTTCGTCCTGCCCCTGGACGACCGCGAGCTTCCCGTCCGGTGACCAGGCATCCGGGCCGGCCGGCGCGCCCGGCATGGTGACGAAGCGGGTGGGGCGGCCGTCGTCGGCCGAGAAGACCTGCACGCCCTTCGCGAGATCCCGCGGCGAACTCTCGGGCGCGTGGCGGGCGGTCAGCGTGAGCCCCACCTCCCGGCCGTTCCGCAACCAGGTGAAGTCGCAGAAGTCGGTGCAGGACCAGCCCAGCGGGCCGATCACGTAGGTCTGTTTCGTGCCGTCCGTGCCCAGCACGATGAAGCCGAAGTGGTCGAGCTGGTGGGTGGTGAAGAGCACTCGCCGGCCGTCCGGGGACCAGCGCGGCTCGGAGAGCGCCCGGCCCACCTCGTACCAGCGGGTCTTTCCGGTGGTCAGGTCGAACAGGCCGACGTCCCTGGGCCGGTCGTCGTCGTGGACCGCGACAAGCGAGCCGGTAGGCGCCGGGAAGATGCCGTCGTAGCGGTCGGTGGTGAAGTAGCGGCTCCGTTTGCGGTCGAGCAGGTAGCCGTAGCCGGACCCGCCGGTGCCCTGCGCCCGGGTAACCACCCAGTCGCCGGGCAGCACCAGCGGCTTCGCTGCCCAGTCCGGCCCCGGTGTGGGCAGCATGGTCGGTGAGGGGGTGGCCGTCGGGGGCGGCGTGGCGGGTTGCGCGGCCGGCTTTGGCCGCAGCAGCACGAACGGCAGGGTCACGGCGACGACCGCCAGCACGGCGGCGCCGGCCGCGGTGACCCGCCGCCGGCGCCGCAGCCGGCGCCCTCGGCCGAGCGCCCGGGCGGCCAGGTCGGGTGCCGGCCCTGCCCCACCGGCGAGGTCGTGCACCGCAGCCCGCAGCGTCTCGTCCAGCGCCCTGGTCATCGGGTCACCTCCGCGCGGCTCGTCAGCTCGTCCAGCCCCGGCACCAGTTGCCGCAGCCTGGCCAGCGCCTTGGCGGTCTGGCTGGCCACCGTGCCGGCCCGGCAGCCGAGGAGTGCCGCGGTCTGCTCGACGCTCAGGTCCTCCAGGTAGCGCAGGGTCAGCACGGCCCGCTGCCGGGGCGGCAGCGCCCGCAGCGCATCCCGCAGCAGCAGCCGCAGATCGGTGTCGTGGCTGCTGTCGCCGACCGCAACCCGTTCCGGCAGCTCCGCGACCGGCACCTCGGTCCGCCGCGAGCGGCGCCGCCAGCCGGAGACCTGGTCGTGGTAGAGGATCCGTTTCACGTACGGCTCGGCGTCGCCCCGGATCCGCGGCCAGCGCGCGTACGCCTTGGCCAGCGCGTTCTGCAGCAGGTCCTCCGCCGCGTGCTGGTTGCCGGCGAGCGCGTACGCGACCCGCAGCAGGGCGGCACCCCGTTCGTTGACGAACGCGGTGAACTCCCCGTCGACGCCCTCAGCCACCGCCCACCTCCGTACCTCAGACGCACGGGGCCGGTGAGACTTTGCCTCATCGGGGGCGAAGAATGGGGGCATGCGCTGGACCGTGCTCGACTCACCGATCGGGGAGTTCTCCGTCGCCACCGACGGTGAGGCCGTCCGCGGGGCGCACTTCGGCCGGGTGGAGTCGGCGACCGACCAGCCCGGCGACGAGGTCGCCGCCCGGGCGCTGGCGGAGCTGCGCGCGTACTTCGCCGGTGAGCTGACCGAGTTCACCGTTCCGGTGGTGACGACCCGGGGATCAGAGTTCGAGCGTGCGGTGTGGCGGGAGATGACCCGCATCCCGTACGGGGAGACGAAGACCTACGGCGAGGTGGCGAAGGCGGTCGGGGATCCGGGGGCGGCCCGGGCGGTCGGGGTGGCCTGCAACCGCAACCCGGTCCCGGTGATCGTGCCGTGTCACCGGATCGTCGGCGCGGGCGGCAAGCTGGTCGGCTTCGGCGGTGGGCTGCCGCGCAAGGTGACACTGCTGGAGCTGGAAGCCCGCGTGGCGCTGCAGCGCGACTGGTCCTGACGTACGCCCGGGGCAAGGCCCGGAACGCGCGGAGGGCCAGGTCCGTGCGGACCCGGCCCTCGGTGGTGCTGTGGTCAGCGCGTCAGCGCTCGATCTCGCCCTTGATGAACGCCTCGACGGCGGCGTGCGCCTCGTGGTCGGCGTACTGCACCGGCGGCGACTTCATGAAGTAGGAGGAGGCGGAGAGGATCGGGCCACCGATCTTCCGGTCCAGCGCGATCTTCGCGGCCCGGACGGCGTCGATGATGACACCGGCCGAGTTCGGCGAGTCCCACACCTCGAGCTTGAGCTCGGCGTTGAGCGGGGTGTCACCGAAGGAGCGGCCCTCCAGGCGGATGTAGGCCCACTTGCGGTCGTCGAGCCACGGCACGTGGTCCGACGGGCCGATGTGCACGTCGCTCTTGGCCATCTCGTGCGGGATCTGGGAGGTGACCGACTGGGTCTTCGAGATCTTCTTCGAGACCAGGCGGTTGCGCTCCAGCATGTTCATGAAGTCCATGTTGCCGCCGAAGTTGAGCTGGTACGTGCGCAGCAGCTCGACCCCGCGGTCCTCGAAGAGCTTGGCGAGGGCGCGGTGCACGATGGTGGCGCCCACCTGGCTCTTGATGTCGTCACCGACGATCGGCAGGCCCGCGTCCTCGAACTTCTTCGCCCAGACCGGGTCGGAGGCGATGAAGACCGGCAGGGCGTTCACGAACGCGCAACCCGCGTCGATCGCGGCCTGGGCGTAGAACTTGTCGGCCTCCTCGGAGCCCACCGGCAGGTAGGAGACGACCACGTCGACCTGGGCGTCGCGCAGCGTCTGGGCCACGTCGACCGGCTCGACGTCCGACTCCTCGATGATCTCGCGGTAGTACTGGCCGAGACCGTCGAAGGTCGGGCCGCGCTGCACGGTCACGCCGGTCGGCGGCACGTCGCACAGCTTGATGGTGTTGTTCTCGCTGGCGACGATCGCCTCGGCGAGGTCCATGCCCACCTTCTTGGCGTCCACGTCGAACGCCGCGACGAACTTCACGTCCGAGACGTGGTAGTCGCCGAAGGTGACGTGCATGAGACCCGGGACGCGGTCGGTCGGGTCGGCGTTCCGGTAGTACTCCACGCCCTGTACCAGGGACGAGGCGCAGTTACCCACACCGACGATGGCGACGCGGACGGAGCCCATAGCGTCTGCCTCCTTCTTCTTCATCACGGCCGCTCTTTCCTGGACTCTCCAGGCGGAGGCGGGCTGTCGTTATCTCGTCGGCCGCCGGCCGTCCCGGGTTCCGGGACTGTCGGGGCTCGGCCGGAGCGCTCGTTGGCGATGAGCTCCTCCAGCCAGCGGACCTCGCGCTCACAGGCGTCGAGCCCGTGGCGTTGCAGTTCCAGGGTGTACGCGTCGAGTCGCTCGGCTGCCCGGCCGAGCACGTCGCGAAGGCCTTCGCGACGCTCCTCGATCTTTCGACGACGACCTTCCAGGATCCGGAGCCGGGTGGCCTGGTCGGTCCGGGCGAAGAACGCGAAGTGCACGCCGAAGCCCGTGTCGTCGTACGTCTCGGGCCCAGCCTGCGCTATCAGCTGAGCGAAGCGTTCCTTGCCCTCCGCGGTAATGGTGTAGACCACCCGACCACGCCGGCTGGTCAGCGCCGGAACCTCCTCGGCGGTCGTGGGTGCCTCGGCGGCTTCGGTGATCCATCCCGCCGCCTGCAACCGGCGCAGGGTCGGATAGAGCGAGCCGTAGCTGATGGCCGCCCGGATGGCGCCGAGTTTGGCGGTCAACTCCTTGCGCAGCTCGTAGCCGTGCATCGGCGCCTCCTGCAGGAGGCCGAGGATGGCGAGCTCGAGCACGGGCCACCCCTTCTTACCCCCGGCGCGGAACGGTAACCACCGCGATGTATCGGACCGATACATCGCACGTTAGCGGAGACGCATGATCAGGGCAAACCCTTCGCGTCTACGCGGTCCTGCTGTCACGGATCGTGACGGTGGTCGCCTCGTCCGGCCGGACCGCGTACCCTTTGCCGCATGCGTACGCAGCGCCAGGTCGTCGACTACTCGCTTCAGAAGCGAGCGGTGCTGCGCGAGCTTCTCGCCGCCCGGGTCGGCACGTACGACGTCTGCGACGCCTCGCCGTACCTGAAGAACGCGGCCCGCTTCCACGGCGAACCCACCGAGGAGCGCTGCCCGATCTGCCGCAGCGAGAACCTCATCCACGTCCACTACATCTACGGAGACGAACTCAAGCAGTCCGCCGGTCAGGCGCGCACCCGGGCCGAGTTGTCGGTCCTGGCGATGACGCTGCGTGAGTTCCAGGTCTACGTGGTGGAGGTGTGCCCCGGCTGTGACTGGAACCATCTCGTCGAGCAGTTCCTGCTCGGCCGGGACGGGCTGGCCGGTGGCGCGGAGGACGGGTTGGAGCGGGAGGCGGTGAGCGGTTCGTCCGCGCCGGCCGGCTCCACCTCTCGTCGAAGGCGAGAGGCGCAACGGTGAAGTTGGCTGTCCCGGTCGATCCCGACCCGACCCCCGGGTGGGGCGACCGACAGCAATTAGGTCTGATTGATCCGACTAGGTCGGATTTGACGGCTGCGCCCCGGCACGCCCGGGGAGTAACGTCTCGTGTTCCAGCTCACGGCAACCCGGTGGCGGCGCCCCCGCGCCCCACCGCGACCGGCAGGGTGTGAGGAATGAACTACGGCGATCCCAGTTCTTCGCATGGGCGGGCCCAGATCCCGGGCCCGAACGGCGACCCCGGTTCCGGAGGGAGCCCGCGCGTGGACCGTTGGTCATCCGGGCGGGATGACGCCGCCTCGGCTCGGGCCTCCGCGACTCCCCGGGGCTCCGCGTCCGGTGGACGTGCCTCGGTCGGCGGTGCGGCCCCGGCGCCGCGCGGTGCGTCGGGCTCGGCCTCGGTGGGCCGGGCCGGCGCGGGGCGGGCCTCGGTGCCGGTGTCCCCGGCACCCGGCGCTCCGGCCGGGCGTGCCTCGGTCGGCGCGGCCGGCGTGGGTACGGCCGGGCGGGCGAGCGTCGGCTCGGCGGCCGTGGGTGGCCGGGCCACCGTGGCCCGGGCCGGCGTCCCCGGCATGGCAGGCGGCGGTCCGGGCGGACCGGGTGGCCCGAGCGGCCCCGGGCGCGGTGGTAGCCGCGGTCGCGGGGACGACCCGGCCGCGCGGGCCCGGGCGAAGAAGCGGCGGCGGATCAACATGCTGATCGCCGGCTTCGCCGTCTTCATCATGCTCGCCGGCATCGGCGTCGTCGGCTTCACCTACTACTCCCAGAAGGTGTACCTGCCCGAGGACACCACCCCGCCGCTGTCCACCACCATCTACGCACGGGACGGCAAGACCCCGATCGCCAAGGTCGGTGAGGAGAACCGGCAGTTCGTCGCCATCGGCCAGATCCCGGAGTTCGTGCAGCACGCGGTGGCCGCCGCCGAGGACCGGAACTTCTACCGGCACTCCGGTGTGGACTACAAGGGCATCGCGCGGGCCGCGTGGAACAACTTCACCGGTGGCGACAAGCAGGGCGCCTCGACCATCACCCAGCAGTACGCCCGCAACGCGTTCGACAACCTCGACCAGGACACGTACGGCCGCAAGGTGAAGGAGGCGATCCTCGCCTCCAAGCTGAACGACCGGTACGACAAGCCGACGATCATGCAGCACTACCTGAACGTGATCTACTTCGGCCGCGGCGCGTACGGCATCCAGGCGGCGGCGCAGACGTACTTCAAGAAGGACGTGTCGAAGCTGGACGTGGCGGAGGCCGCAGTGCTCGCCGCGCTGATCAAGCAACCCGAGCCGAGCGCCAGCCACAAGGGCTACGACCCCGCGATCAACCAGCCGGCCGCGCTGGACCGATGGAACTACGTCATCCAGGGCATGATCACCGAGAAGTGGCTCGACGCGCCCAACATGCCCGCGCACCCCACCACGTACCCGACCAAGACGCTCCAGAAGCCCTCCAAGGGCAACGCGGCCGGCTTCGGCATCGACACGCCGTACGGCAACGTGGTCAACTACGTCTCGCAGGAGCTGCGGGAGATGAAGCTCTGCACCGACGACGAGGCGGCGGCCACCCCGGACAGGCCGCTCTGCTCGAAGGCGCTGAGCCGGGGCGGCTACCGGATCACCACCACCATCGACAAAAGGCTGCAGGAGGCGGCGCTCGACGCGGCCCAGGCGTCGCGCAAGGGCTCCGAGCTCTACGGGCAGCCGAAGAACCTGATGGCGGCCGTGGTGTCGATCGACCCGACCAACGGTGAGGTGCGCGCCTACTACGGCGGCGACAACGGCACCGGCACCGACTACGCCGGCAAGAACGTGGACAACGGCGTCGTCAGCGGCGGCCACTCACCGGGTTCGAGCTTCAAGATCTACACCCTCGCGGCGGCCCTCAAGGCCGACATCTCCATCAAGACGCGGTGGAAGGGCTCGGCGTTCACCCCGAAGGGGGTGGAGTTCAAGGTCAGTAACGCCGGCGCCGACAAGGTCTCCTGCGGCGACTCCTGCACGCTCGAGCAGTCGACGCTGAAGTCGCTGAACGTGCCGTTCTACTACATCACCGAGGAGATCGGCCCGGACAAGGTCCTCGACATGGCCAAGAGAGCCGGCGTCACGACGATGTGGCGGACCGACACCAACCCGGCCAAGGCGTACGACCTCACCAAGGCGGACCCGAAGGAGCTGGCTCCGGATCCCTTCTTCCACGTCATCGGTTACGGCCAGTACCCGATCACGGTGCTCGACCACGCCAACGGCGTCGCCACCTTCGCCAACGAGGGCGTCTACCACAAGGCGCACTTTGTGAAGAAGGTCGAGAAGCAGGACATCTCCACCGGAAAGTGGAAGATCGTCGGTGGGCAGTCCACCAAGGGTGCGCAGCGCATCGACAAGAGCATCGTGGCGGACGTGACCTCGGTGCTGGAGCAGTACCCGGGCCAGGTGAACCGCCGGCTCGACAACGGGCGAAAGGTGGCCGAGAAGACCGGCACCTGGGAGCTCGGTGACAAGAGCACGCAGAACGGCGACGCTTGGATGATCGGGTACACGCCGCAGCTCGCCACCGCGGTGTGGGTCGGCAACAAGGGTGCCCGCAAGGCGATCAAAACCAGCAATGGCCAGATGATCAGTGGCGCCAGGATGCCCGGTGCCATCTTCCAGCGCTTCATGAACGACGCGCTCAAGGGCATGGAGCAGAAGGACTTCCCGCCCGCCGCGCACGTCGGCAAGGACGACAAGGGCAACGGCACGCCGCCGCCGGAGGAAGGGCCTCAGGGCTGCGACCCGTTCGGTCTCTTCTGCCCGCCGGGCGGCGACAACGGCGGTGGCAACAACGGCGGTGGCAACAACGGTGGTGGCAACCCCGGGCCGGGTGGCCCCGGGCCCGGCGGCGGCCGTTGGCCGGGAGGCGGTGGTGGCGGAGGCGGGCTGCTACCGAGCACGCCACCACGGCAGACGTACTGACGGGCATGGCCCACGACGGCGGCCGGACCACTGGTCCGGCCGCCGTCGCCGTGTTCGGGTACCGGATTTCTGTGGTCGAGGCGGGACGCGGACCCCCGACGTACGGCAGGATGCCTGTCCATGAGTACCCAGTCGACGGCAGGCATCGACGCGAGCGGGACCCTGGACCACCCGTCCCGCTCGGACGGCTTCGTCCGCGGCGCCTCGGAGCTGATCGGCGGCCCGCTGGGCGACCACGCCGTCGCACTGGACCGGCCGGCGGGTCGGGAAGGCCGGTTCTGGACCGCCGCCCGGATCGTGCTGGCCCTGGTCTGCCTGACGCTCGCCCTGCACTGGGTGCAGAAGTCGCCCTGCCAGGACGGAGCCTGGCAGAACAACGTCCAGTACACCCGGATGTGCTACACCGACGTGCTGGCGCTCTACTACGCCGAGGGGCTCAACGAGGGCAAGGTGCCCTACGCCGACCACCCGGTGGAGTACCCGGTGCTGACCGGCTACTTCATGGGCGCGCTCGGCCTGCCGGTGCACGCCGTCGGTGTGGAGAACCCGAGCATCAACCAGGGCCAGTGGTTCTACAACCTGAACGCGCTGGTCCTCAGCGCGCTCGCCGTCGCCACCGTGGCGGTCATCCTCAACCTGCGCCGCCGACGACCGTGGGACGCGGCGCTGTTCGCGCTCGCGCCGGCCCTGCTGCTCACCGCCACCGTCAACTGGGACCTGCTCGCCGTCGGGCTGGCCGCGTTCGGGCTGCTGGCCTGGGCACGCACCGGGTCGGGCCGGGCTTTGCGAATTCGCCTGCCTGAACCATGGCTGCCGCAGCGCTGGCGCGAACGCGCCGGTCGCTTTTCCTTCGGCCGAGTGAGCACCGGGATGTTGCTGGCTGCCCTGGCCGGGGTGCTGCTGGGCCTCGGCGGCGCGGCGAAGCTGTGGCCGCTGTTCATCCTCGGGCCGATCCTGGTGCTCGCCGTCCGCGCCGGCCGGGTCTGGCCCGCCCTCCTGTCCACCATCACGGCCGCCGTGACGGTGGTGTTGGTGAACCTGCCGGTGGCGATTCCCTACCGGGAGAACTGGGGGCGGTTCTTCGAGCTGAACACCACCCGGCCGATCGACTGGGGCACCCTCTGGTACATCGGCCGCTACCTCGACGGCAAGATCAGCCCGTCCGGTCCGGGTGACCTCGGGCCGTTCGAGTGGCTGAACGCCCACATCCCCACCCTCAACTGGGTGTCGTATCTGCTCTTCGGGATGGCGTGCGTCGGCGTGGCCGCGCTGGCGCTGCTCGCTCCGCGCCGGCCCCGGCTCGCGCAGCTCGCCTTCCTGGTGGTCGCCGCCTTCCTGATCTTCAGCAAGGTCTGGTCCCAGCAGTTCGTGCTCTGGCTGCTCCCGCTCGCCGTGCTCGCCCGGCCACGCTGGGGCGCCTTCCTGGCCTGGCAGATCGCCGAGGTCTGCTACTTCGCCGCCTTCTATGGCGAACTGCTCGGCGCGGCCACCAGCAAGCCCGTCTTCCCCGAGGGCGTATTCGTGCTGGCGGCCAGCCTGCGGCTGGTCACCGTCGCGGTGCTCTGCGGCTTCGTGATCCGGGACATCGTGCGCCCCGAGCGCGACGCGGTCCGCACCACGTACGCGGACGATCCGGACGGCGGCGTCCTCGACGGGGCCGATGACGCCCCCTGGCACGTCCGCTGGCGCCACCGCTCCACCGCCACCGAGCGCCCCGCCGAACCGGTCACCGCCTGACCCGAAACTCCCGCGATCCCCTCACAGACGGAAGACGACCGCGTCGTCGATTTCCTCACGCGTGATGCCCAGCCCGTCGGCTGGCCGGTCGAGGATCCCCTCCCAGGGGGTGCCGGGGAGTTGGCCGCGCAGCACGACCACGGTCTTCACGCCGAGCTGGCGCAGGTATTCGACGCTGGGCTGGTCGGGGAAGCCGACGCTGACGTCGCGTACCCGGGTCTGGCTCTCCGGGGTGAAGCCGCTGCCACCGTTGACCATCTCCTGGAACCGGCTGGTCGACCAGAGCATCACCGGCTGGTCCAGGTTCTGGCTGCTGGGCAGGACCAGCATCGGGCCGTCGACCGTCCGCATCACCGCCGGCTGCTGGGGCACCACCGGGTGCGGGGTGGTGTTCAACCCCTCCACGGCGACCAGGAGCAACGGCAGCAGGGTGGCCAGCCGCAGCCACGGCCCGGGCCACGGCGGTACCCGTTCGGCGGCGAGTTCGCGTACCCGGGCGCAGAACGCGGTGACCGCGCCCGCGGCGAGCAGGCCGAGCAGCAGGGTCGTCCAGAGCATCATCCGGCCCGGGGTGCGCAGCCCGTTCCAGCCCGGCAGGTACTCGAAGAGCGGCACGTAGGTGAACCGGCCGCCCAAGAACCGGGTGCCCATGGCCAGGGCCATCGTCACCAGCACCCCGGCGAGCAGGAAGATCCGGTGGCGGACCCGCCAGACCGAGAAGAAGAGCCCACCGGCCGCGAGGGCGTAGAGCACGAAGCCCGGCAGCAGCGTCATCTCCGGGTGCCAGGGCAGCACGGCCCGCGCCCCCTCGTGCAGCGGACCCCAGATCCGCGACTCCGCCGGGGCGGTGAGGAACCCGCTGGCCGGCGGCGAGAAGAGTTCGATCTCGCCGAGCGTCCGCGCCGCGTTCGGGTGCAGCTCCGCCACCTTGAAGTACGGCACCGCGAGCAGCGCGCCCACCGCGGCGAAGAGCACGCCGCCGAGCACGTCGGCGAGGAGCAGCCGGCCGCCGAACGGACGCTTCCCCGAGCGCACCACCCAGCGCCGGGTGAACCAGATGACGGCCGAGACCAGCACGATGCCGGCCAGCAGGTACGCGAACGGCAGCCCGATCCCGAAGCCGAGGCTGAGCTGCCACGCCGCCACCGCCCAGCCGGCGAACGCCCAACCGGCGTGGCGACGCCGGGGGCGGTAGCCGTGCCGGAGGGACCAGCCGTGGCCCCGGGCGAGCATCGCCAGCGCCAGCGGGATGCCGCCGTTGGACAGGATGTGCAGGTGCCCGGCCTGGGCCAGCACCCACGGGGCGTACGCGTAGCCGGCCCCGGCCACCGCGGCCCCGATCCGCCCCGCGCCCAGCTGCCGCGCCAGCGCGTACGCCCCGAGCGTGGCGAGCGCGTGCGCCAGCACGAAGATGATGTTGTAGCGCAGCAGGGCGGCCTCGGGGCCGTGGCCGAGCATGCCGGCCGGTGCGTAACCGAGCAGGGTGTCGGAGAAGGCGAAGCTCCACGCGTCGGGGAAGAAGGTGTTCGACTGCCACAGCTGCGCCGGGTTGGTCAGCAGGATGTGCCCGGACCAGGCCATCTGCCAGGACTGGAGGCTCGGGTCCCAGTAGTCCTGCGGCAGCGTGTAGAGCGGGTAGCGCAGCGTGGGCCAGGTCATCAGGACGGCCAGCACCAGCGAGGCGACGGTGGCCAGGGTCCACTCGTGGACCAGGAACCGGCCCACCGCGCGGGCCGCCCGGCGCGGCCGGGTGAGCACGCGATCCGGGGCGGGGCCGAAGGCGGACCACGGGTCGGCCGACGCCGTACCCTCGGCGGCCTTGTCCTTCGCCGTGGCCTCGCCGGCGGCGGTGGCCCTGCCCTCGTCGGTCTTGTCGTGCGCACCGGCACCGGGGTTGTCCCCGCCGGCCTTCGCGGCGAGCGTGTCCGTGTCGGCCGCACCGGTGCCGCTCGGGCCGGTCCTGGTGGCGGTCGGGTCCGGGCCGGCCCCACCGGTGTCACCGGCGGTGGCCCGGTCGGCGCCGGCGGCCCCGGCCGGGTCGGTCGTCCCGGCCCGGGCGCTGCCGGCGCGGTCCGAAGCCGGCCGCCCGGTGGCCCGTTCCCCCGCCGCGTCGGCGGCTGCCTTCCGGTCAGTGCCGCCGGCGGACGGCTGCGAGCCGCGGTCGACCGAGGGCCCGGCGGGACGCGGGCCGCCGGTGGCGTCGGACTGCTCGGTGGTCATGCCGCCGACGCCCCGATACCCAGCTGCGAGCGCAGGAGGGCGATGTCCGCCGCCTGGCCCTCGACGCCCCCCGGAGTCTCCACGATGACCGGTGCGCCGGCGGCCCGGATCACCGCCACCACCAGCTCCGGGTCGATGGTCCCGCCGTCGAGGTTGTCGTGTCGGTCCTGCCCCGAGTTGAAGGCGCCCTTGGAGTTGTTCGCGTGGATCAGGTCGATCCGGCCGGTGATCGCCTTGATCCGGTCAACCAGACCCAGCAGCTCCTCGCCCCCGGCGTGCGCGTGGCAGGTGTCGAGGCAGAAACCCACCTCGTAGTCGCCGAGCGCGTCCCAGAGCCGGGCCAGCGCGTCGAGGCGACGGGCGCAGGCGTTGTCACCGCCGGCGGTGTTCTCGATCAGGACGGGGAGTGGGAAGCCGCCGGAGTCTGCCGCGTAGGCGAAGGTCTTCCGCCAGTTGTCGAAGCCGATTGCGACGTCGTCCCCGGCGTTGACGTGGCCGCCGTGCACGATCAGCCCCTTGGCCCCGACGGCCGCCGCCGCGGCCGCATGGCCGAGGAGCAGTTTGCGGCTGGGGATGCGGATCCGGTTGTTCAGCGTGGCCACGTTGATGACGTACGGGGCGTGCACGTAGAGGTCGACGTCCGCGTCGCGCAGCCGCTCGGCGTCCTCCCGAGGCTTCGGGGCCTTCCACCCCTGTGGATCGGCGAGGAAGAACTGCACGGCCTCGGCGTCCCGGGCGGCCGCCTCGGCCAGCGGGTCGGTCGGATCGACGTGGGCTCCGATTCGCATGCAGGGCAGCCTACGTCGCGCCTCCGACGAGCGGGGAGACCGCGAGCGCGTCGATCCCGGCGTCCGTGCCGCCGCCACCGGTACGGGCGGCGGCGCGGGTGGCGTCACCAGCGGGCCGGGCCGGTCGTTGTCCGAGGTGGGATCGATGGTCGACGCTTCGCCCGGACGCGGTCCACAGGCATCCGGAGCGAAGGGGAGACCCCCGGGAACGGGACGCCCCGCCGTGCGGCCCGGCACGGCGGGGCGGGATCCGACTCGTCAACTGGCGGCCAGACGGTAGGACAGTCCGGCAAATTCCTCCATTTCCCCATACAGGTGACGAGAGCGGTTGTATGGTCGGACCAGGTAACAACACGATAAAGCTCCGCGGGGCGTCCTCGATCCAACCTCATCGGTGTGGTCGTTCCTCCCCAGGTCCCACCCAAGGAATGCGGACGGGACGCCCCGCGGCCTTGTGGACAGGGGTCCACCCACCGGTGCGCGACGCCGGGGGTGGACCCCTGTCGCCGCACCGGCGACCGCGTACGACCGGCCCGAACATGATCGTCCGGACCGGGTATCCTGGTCCGGTTGTCCGCGTCCGGCCGGGTCCCCCCGGGTCCGGGCCGGGCCACGACGCACGACCTCCTGCCACGGAAGGACCGTGGCCGCTTAGCCCACAGGAGGTGAGCACGTCTTGCGTCATTACGAGATCATGGTGATCCTCGACCCCAGCCTCGAGGAGCGCACCGTCGCCCCGTCGCTCGACACGTACCTGAACGTGATCCGGACCGCGGGTGGCTCGGTGGAGAAGACCGACGTGTGGGGCCGCCGGCGCCTCGCGTACGAGATCAACAAGAAGGCCGAGGGCATCTACGCCGTCGTCGACCTCCAGGCGACGCCGGAGGCGGTGGCCGAGCTGGACCGTCAGCTCCGACTCAACGAGTCGGTGCTGCGCACCAAGGTCATCCGTCCGGAGATGCGCTGAGCATCCGACCCGGCACGTCCGGATCAAGCCTCATCGACGGTGTCGGAGGGCTCTGAGAGCCTGTAGGGCACAAAGATGAGTGCGCGAGGAGATGGTCATGGCAGGAGACACCACCATCACGGTCATCGGCAACCTGACCGATGACCCCGAGTTGCGGTTCACCCCCTCCGGGGCTGCGGTCGCCAAGTTCCGGGTCGCCTCGACGCCCCGCTTCATGGACAAGGCGTCCGGCGAGTGGAAGGACGGCGAGCCGCTGTTCCTCTCGTGCACGGTCTGGCGGCAGGCCGCCGAGAACGTCGCCGAGTCGCTGCAGCGCGGCGCCCGGGTGATCGTGTCCGGCCGGCTGCGTCAGCGGTCGTACGAGACCCGCGAGGGTGAGAAGCGCACCGTCATCGAGCTGGAGGTCGACGAGATCGGCCCGTCGCTGCGCTACGCCACGGCGAAGGTGCAGAAGATGTCCCGGTCCGGTGGCGGTGGCGGCTTCGGCGGTGGTGGTGGCCAGGGCGGCGGAGGCAACTTCGACGACCCCTGGGCCTCGGCTGCCCCGGCTCCCTCGCGCGGTGGTTCGGGCGGCGGAAACTTCGACGAGGAGCCCCCGTTCTAATGGCGCCGAGCGCCCGCGATCGCAAACCAGGAGCAAGAGCAATGGCCAAGGCTGCGGCACTTCGCAAGCCGAAGAAGAAGGTGAACCCGCTCGACAAGGACGGGATCACCTACATCGACTACAAGGACACCGCGCTGCTGCGCAAGTTCATCTCCGACCGCGGCAAGATCCGCGCTCGGCGGGTGACCGGCGTGACCTCGCAGCAGCAGCGGCAGATCGCCCGTGCGGTCAAGAACGCCCGCGAGATGGCGCTCCTGCCGTACACGGCCACGACCCGCTGAGAGGAGGCACCGACATGAAGATCATCCTGACTCAGGAGGTGTCCGGCCTCGGTGCCCCGGGCGACATCGTCGAGGTGAAGGACGGCTACGGCCGTAACTACCTGCTGCCGCAGGGCTTCGCGATCGCCTGGACCAAGGGTGCGGAGAAGCAGGTCACGGTCATCAAGCGGGCCCGCGCGGCCCGGGAGATCCGCGACCTCGGCCACGCCAACGAGGTCAAGGCCCAGATCGAGGGCCTGAAGGTCAGCCTGAAGGCCCGCGCCGGCGACGGCGGCCGGCTCTTCGGCTCGGTCACCCCGGCCGAGGTCGTCGACGCCGTCAAGGCGGCCGGCGGTCCGGCTCTGGACCGTCGTCGGCTGGAGCTGCCCGGTCACATCAAGTCGACCGGCGCCTACCCGGTGAGCATCAAGCTGCACCCCGAGGTGACCGCCAAGTTCAACCTGAACGTCATCCCGAGCTGACGTTCGACAGCACGACGGAGGGGCTCGCGCCGGACTTCGGTGCGAGCCCCTTCGCCTGTCCCGGCTCCGACGGCTTCAGCTCGGCCGGCGGCCACAATTCGGCGTCCGCGCCGCTGGGCGGCGCTGGGAACAAAGGCCGGTCTGCCGCCGCACGGCGACCTGAAAGCGCCGGTCAGCCGATCGACTGACCGGTCACCGCGCTGATCATCACCGTGGAGAGGCCGCCCCCGACCACCGCCGCGGCCAGCGCCACCGTGACCGAACGCCACGTCGTCCCGATCCGGCGCAGCACCAGCGCGACGGCGAGACTGCTCACCAGCGCCAGCCCGAACCGCGGCGCGCCCGCGACCAACGAGGCGAAGGCGTGCGTGCGCGGCGAGTCACAGCCTCCGCCGGTGATGTCGGTGACGCACTCCGCCGGGACCCGCCCGTCGAGGAAGAGCAGCCCGACGAAGAGCAGCAGCGCCGGAACCAGGTAGCAGGCGGCGGTGTAGGCCAAGGCCCGGATCCGGCCGCCCGGATCCGGGTCGAGCAGATCGTCCGCAAGCGGGCGCGAGTGCGGCGCCGACGACGAGGTCTCCGTCCGGCGGGGATCCTCACCCCCGAGCTGGGTCCCCGACCAGAACGCCTCCGCCTGCTCCGCCGACGCCCAGCCTTCGCGGACCGGCGCCGGCGGCACCGTCCGGTCCCACTGGTCGACCTCGGTGTACCGCTCCCACTGGCCGGTGTCGGCGCACCGGTCCCACTGGCCCGGGTCGGTCACCCGATCCCACTCACCGGTGTGCTCGGTCCCGTCCCAGCGGCCGGTGTCCTCCGCCTGGCCCCTTCGACCGGTGGTGGAACGACCCCACGCATGCACCCCCGAGGCGTCCCACCGGTCGCCCTCCCCATCCGAGGTGGTGGTGCCCTCCGGGCCCGACCAGGTCGCCTGCGGCCGCCGGGGCTGCGCGCGGCGCGGCCAACCCTCCCGGGCCGGCTCGACCCCGGTGGGCTCGGCCCGCCGGCGCCCGACGTACCCCTGCTTCTGCGGGGTGTCCAGGGTCCACTCGGCGGTGTGCTCCCCGGCCGGGCCGGCACCGACGCCGTGCAGGTCGCGCCGGTCGCTCTCCCCACGCCCTCCGGTGTCCGCCCGCCACCCGCCGCCCGAGTACGGCGGCGGCACCTCGTCATCGTCGTCGGGGGCGGCGTGCCGGCCCCCGCCGTCCGCCCGGCGGACACCCGACTCCAACGCCCACCAGG
Organism: Micromonospora sp. SL4-19; assembly: GCF_047921475.1. NCBI lineage: Bacteria > Bacillati > Actinomycetota > Actinomycetes > Micromonosporales > Micromonosporaceae > Micromonospora > Micromonospora sp. SL4-19. The sequence goes on along the minus strand of NZ_JBLROB010000010.1, from coordinate 92,686 downwards.
GGAGGTAGGGGTCGACCGGCTCCTGCTGCCCGCGTTCACGGGCGCGGCGGCGGCTCGGGGTGCGGTAGCGCTCAGGCGGGTGCGCGTCGGCCGGACGGGGCTCGGCGGGGCCGTCCCAGGCGGCGGTCGGCCGGCGCTCGTGCGGGCTGCCCTCCCCGCCTTCCCAGTCCCGGTAACTCACGGCCGGAGCGTGACCCTTCTCAACCGAATTGGCAATCCGCTGTCCAGGTGTAGCCGTTCGCTGAGATCGTACGGGACGATCGGTGCCAGAATCCGACCCGAAATTTGCCGTCCACAGGGTGGGGATTGCGTTGTCGCAGGTCAGAGCCGGTGTGATCAGAAATCCCCACCGCTTGTCCACATGCCTGTGCACAACCTGCACACATCCTGTCCACCGGCGTCCACAGGTTGTCCCGAGGCTCGTCCACCGGCGTTGTTGAGGGCCTGACCTCGGGTTCCGTATCGTGGTCCCCCGACCGTCCGGGCGAGCCCCCGATCGATCGGAGGGCCGCCGGAGATGTCAGACCCCGGCGGTAGAGCTGGATTCGATCCGACGCAGCGAGGGGGGACCGTGTCGGTCACCGACGACACGCGTATGGAGCGGACCGGTGGGCAACCGCCCGCGCCGGCGCAGCGGGACGCGCAGTTCGAGAAGAACCCACCCCAGGACGTGGCCGCCGAGCAGTGCGTCCTCGGCGGCATGCTGCTCTCCAAGGACGCCATCGCCGACGTCGTGGAGATCCTGAAGTCCAACGACTTCTACCGTCCGGTGCACGCCACCATCTTCGACGCGATCCTCGACATCTACGGCCGCGGCGAACCGGCTGACCCGATCACCGTCGCGGCCGCACTCGCCGACTCCGGCGACCTGGCCCGGATCGGCGGAGCGCCCTACCTGCACACGCTGATCGCCAGCGTCCCCACCGCAGCCAACGCCGCCTACTACGCCCGCATCGTCGGCGAGCGGGCGGTGCTGCGCCGGCTGGTCGAGGCCGGCACCAGGATCGTCCAGCTCGGGTACGGCACCGGCCAGGGCGGCAGCCGGGACGTCGACGACATCGTCGACCTCGCCCAGCAGGCCGTCTACGACGTGACCGAGCGCCGGGTCAGTGAGGACTTCGCCGTCCTCGCCGACATGCTCCAGCCGACCCTCGACGAGATCGAGGCGGTTGGTGCCCAGGGCGGGGTGATGACCGGCGTGCCGACCGGCTTCAGCGACCTCGACCGGCTGTTGAACGGCCTGCATCCGGGGCAACTCGTAATCGTTGCAGGCCGGCCCGGTCTGGGCAAGAGCACGGCAAGTATGGACTTTGCCCGAAATGCCGCTATCCGCGCCAACCAGGCGGCGGCGATCTTCTCGCTGGAAATGAGCAAGGTCGAGATCGTCATGCGACTGCTCTCGGCCGAGGCCCGCGTACCGCTGCACGTGCTGCGCAGCGGCCAGCTCTCCGACGACGACTGGACCAAGCTGGCGCGCTGCATGGGCGAGATCAGCGAGGCACCGCTCTTCGTCGACGACACGCCGAGCATGAATCTGATGGAGATCCGGGCGAAGGCGCGGCGGCTGAAGCAGAAGCACGACCTCAAACTGATCGTGGTCGACTACCTCCAGCTCATGACCTCGCCGAAGCGCACCGAGAGCCGGCAGCAGGAGGTCGCCGACCTCTCTCGTGGCCTCAAGCTGCTGGCCAAGGAGGTCGAGTGCCCGGTGATCGCGGTGAGCCAGCTGAACCGTGGCCCGGAGCAGCGCACCGACAAGCGACCCCAACTGTCCGATTTGCGCGAGTCTGGCTCAATTGAGCAGGATGCCGACGTTGTCATCCTTCTTCACCGCGACGACTACTACGACAAGGAGTCGCCGCGAGCCGGGGAAGCGGACCTGATCGTTGCTAAACACAGGAATGGACCCACGGATACAATTACCGTAGCAGCCCAGTTGCATCTATCGCGATTCGTGGACATGGCTATCGTGTGACGTATGACGACGTTGAATGTGCGGCTGTCCGACGTGCAGAAGGAAGAGCTCGTGGAGCGGGCGGTCAGGGGGGAGGGCCTCACTAAGTTGGGTGAGGCGTATGGCATCAGTCGGCAGGCAGTGCGGGGAATTCTTCGTCGTCGAGGAGTGCCGCCCCGAATTGTCGGAAAGCTTACGGAGGCTCAACGGGATGAAGTCGTTCAGCGGTACCTGAACGGCTCTTCCATGGCGGATCTTGCACGGGCTTTTGGCGTGACAGAACCTTCTGTGCGTGGGCTCCTGGTCCGTCGTGGCGTAGCCCTACGCCGAGTCAACCACATGCTCCGGCATGATGCTTTTGACCACCTGACCCCTGATGCCTGCTACTGGGCTGGCTTCCTCTTTGCTGACGGATCGGTGGGATACCGTCCGGGCCACCTGCCACACGTCTCGGTTGGCCTGGCGCAATGTGATCGCGAGCAGTTGGTTGCTCTGCGTAGCTTTCTAGGTTCAACCGGCAGTATCTCTGCCCCGAGTGCGACCCACGGATCATGTCAGTTCTCTGTGCGCTCGGTCCAATTGGCTGATCGGCTTGTGGAGCTTGGCAGGTATCAAGGAAATGTTGATCAACGACTAGCCGTGTCCCGCGACTTCTGGCGTGGTGTGGTTGACGGCGACGGTTCGATTGGGATGTATCGGACCAAGCAGAACCCTCGGCCGTTTGCTCAATTTCGACTGGTCGGATCTCGCCGGATACTCGAGCCCTTCACGGAATTCCTCGTCGCGGCGGGATTGAGCCGCCTCTCCGTGCGGCCGCACAAGACGATTTACAATGTAGGCACGACTCGCAGGTCGGCTGAAAAGATAATTTACCTGCTGTACAACGATGCAGCAGTCGCTTTGCGCCGTAAGGCAGAGATGGCTGCCCGGATACTGAACCACGCGGATGCTGGATAGCCTGCCTTCCTGACAGAAAAACAGACACGACCACGGCGTTTCTGGCAGTCGACCGGCGAGCGGGGTGATCCGCACGGTGGCCGACGCCAGCGGGAGTGCGCTGGCTCACGGTCAGCCGAGCAGCGGGAACCAGCCGGCGGCCTCGCCCAAGTCCCGCCGGTCGCCGGCGGTGAGCGGGATCCGGCCGGTGGCCTTGAGCAGGAACTCCCGGTCGTCCCAGCCATTCGGCCGGACCGCGTGTCCGCTGAGCAGACCAGCCAGCGTGGCCACCGCGACGTCGGTGGCGACGGCGCCGGGCACGGGCGCATCCGGCAGGTCGACCACCAGGTCGAGGTGGTGCACCACGGCCTCGGTGGTGAGGGTGGCCAGCAGATCCGGTACGCCGATGATGCGGCCCTGGGTGGTGACGTAGCCCTGCGGATCGGCGTTGTGTACGGCTGCGCCGGCCGCGCGGACGGCGGCCGGGGCGGTGTCGCACCACAGCCTTACCACCCCGCTGGGCCGCTCGAAGGCGGCGGCCGACCGTCGGACCCACCAGGCGTTCCCGCCGCCCGCACGTCCACCCGGCGGGAAGGACCGCCAGTAGCTGACGCTGTTGACGTCCGGCGGGCCGTCGGCGGGGCTGGCGAGCGTGACCAGGGCCCGCTGGGCGTCGCACAGGACGTGGAAGAGCAGGTCGGCGACGAGCCAGCCCTGGCAGCGGGTCGGCCGTTGCAGGTCGACGTCGTCGAGATCGGCGACCACCCGGGTGATGCCGTCGTAGGCCTGCGCCAGGGCGATGTGCTGCCCACCGGGCTTCATGGGGTGAGCGTCGCACACGGGACGCCGCTCGGCACCTCGGCCGAGGTGCCGAGCGGGCGGGCCGGGGCATTGCCCGGGCCCGGCTGGGTACCGGTCAGTCGAAGAGTTCGCCGAGGAATCCGTGCTTCTTCTTGCGGCGGTAGTGGCCGTGGTAGCCGTAGTGCTGGCCGTGGCCGTACGCGGGCTGCGCATAGCCGTGGCCAGGCGGCGGCGGAGGGGGCGGCGGGACGGCACCGTAACCAGGCTGGTGCGGGGCGGCGGTGGTCGGCGGTGGGGGCGGCGGGGTGTAGCCGCCGGCGGCCGGGGCGGCCGGCTGCGGGGCGTGCTGCTGGTTCCAGTTCGCCTCGGCCTCGAACAGCTTCTCGAGTTCGCCACGGTCGAGGAAGATGCCCCGGCACTCGCCGCACTGGTCGATGATCACTCCGCTGCGCTCGTACTGGCGCATGTCGCCATGACACTTGGGACAGGTGAGCTGCATGGCATCGACGGTACCCGGTGAACTCACGCGGTCGCCTTCAGCGTTTCCGTCACCTCGTCGTCGGAGACCTCGTGGAAATCCTCGTAGTAGGCGCCGACCGCCATGAAGTCGGGCGGCGTCTCCAGAATGACCACCTGGTCGGCCTCGGCGGCCAGCATCTCGTATGCCTGGTCGGAGCCGACCGGCACGGCCACGACGACCCGGGCCGCACCCAGGTGGCGGGCGACCTGCACGGCGGCGCGGGCGGTGGCGCCGGTGGCCAGCCCGTCGTCGGCGATGACCGCGGTCCGCCCGGTGAGGTCGAGCGGCGGCCTGCCCGCTCGGTAGAGGCGCTCGCGGCGCTCCAGTTCGGCCTGCTCCCGCTGCCGTACCTCCGCCTTGTCGGACTCGCCGAGCCGGTTCGCGACCATCTCGTTGAGCACCTGCACCCCACCGGGGCCGAGCGCCCCGTACGCCACCTCAGGTGCGTACGGCACACCGAGCTTGCGGACCACCAGCACGTCGAGGGGCACGCCGAGCGTTTCGGCGATCACCCGGGCGACCTCCACGCCGCCGCGTACCAGCCCGAGCACGATGACGTCCGGCCGCCCGGCGAGGTCGGTGAGCTTGTCGGCGAGCGCGCGGCCCGCCTCGGCCCGGTCGCGATAGGTGGTCATGTTTCTAGGTCTACGCCCTGGTGGCGGGTCGCGTCACGGAGTTGCCGGAAGCCGCCCCGGCGGCGGGTGCTCGCCCTGCCCCGGCCTCCGGGAACGCCAGGGCGGGGGCCCAGACCAGCAGGGCGATCGGGTAGAGCAGGTAGCCGAAGCGGGTCGAGGGCATCAGCAGGATCGCGGCGAGCAGCCCGTACCCGCAGATCAGCGCGGTGGCGGCGGCGGTGCGCGGCGGGCGGCGGAGGAGCCGGACGGCGATTGCGACCCCCGCCGCGACCAGGAGCGCGGCGGCGACGATCCGGCCGGCGGGCAGCGCGGTGGCGATCAGGTGGCCGGGGAACGGGGACTGCGCGGGGCTGGTCACCAGGCCGTGCCCGAGCGGGAAGCGCAGCACGTTCTCCACCAGGGCGTCCCGGTCGACCAGCAGGGCGGGGACCAACGCGAGCACCGGCAGCCCGAGTGCGCCGAGTGCGGTGCGGACGCCGGCCCGGCGGGTGGCGGCCCAGCAGATCAGCACGACCGCCACCGGCCAGGCGAAGAGTTTCAGCGCGCCGGCCGCGCCGACCGCCAGGCCGGCCCGACCGGGCCGGTCGGCGGCGGCGAGGGCCAGCGCGAGCAGGCAGAGCGCGAGTACGGGCAGGTCGTCGCCGCCGGTCGCCAGGGTGAGCGCGCAGACCGGCAGCACGGTGGCCGCCTGTACGCCCCGAAGCAGCGCGGCACCCCGGCGGGTCCCGGTGGGGCTGGGCGCCGACCCCAACGTGGCCACGGCGAGGGCCAGCACCCCGGCGGTGACCAGGGCGAACCAGACTCGCGCGTCGGCCCACCAGGCGTCGGTGGCGGCCCGGGGCAGCCCGAACAGCGCCATCCCAGGCTGGTACGGGGTGTAGCCGAGCAGTTGTTCCGCCGGTGGCAGCGCGGCGATCGCGTCGTGGCCCAGGTAGGGGGTGCCGTGTTCGACCAGTCGGGCACCGGCGTGCTCGACCACCACCACCTCCTCCTGTGCCCGGTCGGTACGACCCGCCGCGCGTTGGACGCTCTGCGCCGCGACCGGCAGCAGCGCCGTGGTGGCCCAGGCGAAGCCGGCCACCGCCCAGCGGGCGCCCAGCCCGGCGAGCGGTGTGTCGGTGCGGCGACGCCGGGCGAGGAACTGGCCGGCCGCGGCGAGCGCCGCCAGCAGGTACCCGGCGGTGGCGAGCGCCCCCCACGCCCGGTGCGGGACCAGGGTGGAGGTGGCGGCGGTGATTCCGGCGAAGACCGCCGCGACGGCGTAGAGGCCCAGGTCGAGGGCGAGGCCGTCGGCGGCGGATTCCACTGCCTGCCAGCGCCGACAGGTGCGGCCGGTGCGGTCGGGGTCGGCGGTCACGCCGGCCAGTCTGGCAGACCCCGGCCCGCCTGGTCAGTACCGGCGGGGCTCGTCGGCGGTGGACGCCGCGGTGGCTGCCCGGCCGCGCCCGCCGGAGCGGCGGCCGGGCAGGCGGATCACCGCACCCGCGTCGTGCAGCGGGGCCGCGAGGGCACCCGGTCGCCCACCGGCGCCCCGCTGGAGGGCGGCGAGCAGCGAGCCCGCCGGCAGTGGCCGGGCGAAGAGGTGGCCCTGCCCGGCGGCGCAGCCCAGCTCCCAGAGCGCCCGCCGCTGCGGTTCGCTCTCCACGCCTTCGGCCACCACGATCAGGTCGAGGCTGCGGCCCAGGTCCAGGGTGGAACGGATCACGGCGGCGGATTCGGCTGCGCTCTCCATCGCGGTGACGAAGCTGCGGTCGATCTTCAGCTCGTGCACGGGGATGCGGGAGAGCAGGGAAAGCGACGAGTAGCCGGTGCCGAAGTCGTCGAGGGCCAGCCGCACCCCGGAGTCGCGCAGCCGGCTGAGCACCCGGTCGACCACGTCGAGCTGGCTGAGCGTCAGGGTCTCGGTCAGCTCCAGCATCAGCCGGTCCGGCGGCAGGTCGTGCGCCCGCAGGCGGGCCAGCACCGCGCCGGGGAATCGTGCGTCGAGGAGGCTGCGGGGCGACACGTTGACCGAGACCGGCAGGTCGAAGCCGGCGTCCCGCCAGGTGCCGGCCGCGATCAGCGCCTGGTCGAGGATCGCCTCGGCAAACGCGGGCAGCAGCCCGGAGCGTTCCACCGCCTCCAGGAAGCGCAGCGGGTCGATCATGCCGTGCGTCGGGTGGTGCCAGCGGGCCAGCGCCTCCGCGCCGATCACCTCGCCGCTGCCCAGGTCGACGATCGGCTGGAAGTTGACGGTGAACTCGTGGTCGGCGACCGCGCGGGGCAACTCGCCGCCGAGGGTGAGCCGGCCCAGGTCGGCGGTGTCGCGGGTCGGGGCGTACGTGGAGATCCGCTGGCCGGCCCGCTTCGCCTGGTACATCGCCACGTCGGCGCGGCGCAGCAGCTCGGGCATCCCGCCGCCGGCCGGCGCGACGGCGATGCCGCCGCTGGCCTCGATGCTGATCCGCATGCCGTCCAGGTCGAGCGGCTCGTGCAGGGCGGCGAGCAGCTTGTCGGCCCGGTGCGCGGCCACCGCCGGGGCGGGCAGGCCGCGCAGCAGGACGGCGAACTCGTCGCCACCGAGCCGGGCCACCAGGTCGTCCGGGCGGGCCGCGCCGCGCAGCCGGTCGGCGACCTGCATCAGTACGCGGTCCCCGGCACCGTGTCCGAGGGTGTCGTTGACCTCCTTGAAGTGGTTGAGGTCGATCAGCACCAGGGCGGTGACGCCTTCCGCGTGCCGGGTGGTCAACTGTTCGGTGCCCTCGTCCAGCAGGTGACGCCGGTTGGAGAGCCCGGTCAGAGCGTCGTGGGTCGCGGCGTACGCGTGCTCCTCGGCGATCCGCGCCAGCTCGGCGTACGCCTGGGCGTTGCGGATCGAGGTGCAGAGCGCGGAGGCGAAGGTACACAGGGTGTACTGCTCCCGCTCCGACAGCCGTACGGCACCGGCGAAACGAAGCCGGAGCACACCGAGGTCGTCCGCGTGGTCGTGGCCCTCCAGCGCGACCGGGATGACCACCCCGTCGACCGCGCTGGGCTCGGGGGCCGTGCCGTCGTACGTGATGCCGCCGGTGCCGCCGCGGACCGTGCGATCGCCCTTGCCCAGCTCGATCTCGACTTCATCGGCGGAGAACAGTTCGGCGGCCTGGGTGATGGCGGTGGTCAGCACCTGGCCGAGGTCGACCACGTTGAGCGCGTCAGTGGTCCGAGCCAGCCGTTGCCAGGCCTGCTGCTCTGTGCGCCGGCGGATCCTGGCGGAGTACGCCAGGTGCAGGCTGAGCACCAGCGGTGGTACGGCGAGCAGGAGCCGCGGGTCGGCCCGGAGGATGAGCAGGATGCAGGCCGCCACCACGAACCGGACCCCGAAGCCGGCTATCCGGAGGTCGAGGTTGTTCCGGAACTGGCGGGAGATGGGTGTTCCGGAGGCGAGTGCGATAACCGGGATCGCGAGCACGTCATCGAGGAGCGCCGCGACCAAGTAGACGATGGCGAGCAGCACCACGATGCTCAACGGCTCCCTGGGCGGCCATCGGTGTCCCATCAGGGCGATGACGGCCGCGGCGCCTCCGGCGACCAGAGTGTGCTTCGCGATGCCGAATGCGGTCTTGATGGCGGGCAGTCGGGTCACCGAACCGCACGCCACACCGAGTCCCGTCGCGAGGATCACCCGGGGCGAGGGGGCGACGGCGAGTCCGACCACGATCGCCGTCTCCACCCAGGCTGTAGCGAGGGTGGTCGACCGGATGCGAACGGGGGTTTTGATGACGGCGGCCAGCGCGACCATCACGACGACGGTCGCCGTCGTCACGACGTCGCCGACCGAGGCCGGAGGCCGGTGCAGGGCCGAGATGAGGGCAACGAGCGCGACCACCGCCGCGCACGCGACCAGCGTGTAGACGACTGCGTGCAGACGCGGTTCGACAGCCTGCGGACGTTCGGTCGCTCGGCTCAACCGGCATCACCTGTCGCTCACCGTCTCAGCCCGATGACGGGCAGCGTACCCCGGGGTGATGGCTTGGGGTATTGCTCAGTTCCACTCGGTGCTGCGCATCATCGCTCCGCCCTCCTCCGAAATCTCCATGGCGCCTAACGGCATCCATGCTCTCTGAGGGGCAGGTTAGGGGGAAGATGGGGGATATCAAAGATTAAATGTCGGTATGCGCAAGATAAGGAACCCTGTTGCGCTATATGACGTTCTGTCCATCAATGCTGTGCGGAGCGGAGTGGTTCGCGTCCTGCGCGTAGGCACCTGCTCGCCGAGAGCAATCCCAACGAGGTGGGACATGCATCCTTGCCTGCCAGCCTGGCCGCTGTCCGGGCGCAATTCAACCGTGCTTCGGGTGCCTCAGTGCGTCGATACGGAGGAACCTCTGCGGGATGATCAGCGGTTCAATGGCGTCGCGTCGGCTCCCCTCCCGCTGCGATCATCGGTAGGATCTCGAGCGATTGGTTGCGGCCAGCTAAACCGGAGTCGGCTCTTGTGGAAATTCGAGTCCTGGGTGGCCTAACGGTATGGGTTCAAGGGCGGAGTCCCCGTCTCGGGACACCGAAGCAGCAACTAGTCTTGGCCATGCTCGCCGTGCACAGCGGGCGCATCGTCACTGTCGAGTCGCTTGTCGACGAGCTGTGGCCAGAAGAGCCCCCGCGTTCGGCCGTGGCGAACGTGCGTACGTACGCCGCCAACCTCCGGCGAACCTTCGATAAGCACCAAGGTCCTACCCTCTCTCGATCATCTGGTGGTTATCAGCTGGACCTGAGCAACGAATCGGCTCATATAGGGCTATTTGAGTATCTCGTCGACGCCGCCGCAAGTGCGTGGGCGGGCGGGGATGTGGAAGCCGCCGACAGACTGCTGGCGCAGAGCGAACACTTGTGGCGAGGCCCACTGGTGGCCGGTGCTGTCTGGACTCGCTGCGGCACCTCGAGGCGGCAGTGTCCATCTCTCGCGAACTCGGCGACCACCTCAACGAACACCGGTACCGGGCAAACCTCACCGTCGTCCACTGGCTGGCGGGCAACCTGTCCCAGTCGGTCGATCTCGGCCGGCAGCTTATGCGGGAGCGCCCGGGTGGCGTGGCCGTGGAATCGACTCTCGCGCTGGCGAACTTCGGTATCGCGCTCGCCAGTATGGGGCGCTACGAGGAGGCGATCCAGGCCCACCGGATGCACCTGTTCATGGCTCGGTGCCGTGGCAGTCAGTACGACATCTCGAACGCCCTCGGCCATATCGCAGCCGTCGAGAACCGGCTCGGTCATTTCTCCAAGGCCGTCCGGCTCATCGCCGCGTCCCTGCGGCTCCGCGACCGGACCGGGCACCGGTCCGGAGAGCCGGAGGCCCGCAACGACCTGGGGATCGCGTATCGACACCTGGGTCGGATCGACACCGCACGTGAGCAGCACGAAATGGCGCTCGAACTGGCGGTCGACTCGGGGGAACGTCACGTGCAGGCAGCTGTGTGGAATGACTTTGGTGTGACGTTGGCGTTCAGCGGCAGTATCGATGAGGCGATGGCCGCACACCGGCATGCCCTTGAGCTCGCGACCCGCATCGGGCATCCGTATCAGCAGGGTCGGGCCCTCGTCGCTCTGGCCGATCACCTCGGCGATGACGAATGGGAGCAGGCCCGCCGGTACCGGCAGCGCGCCTTAGCGATCTTCCGTCGTATGGGTGCACCCGAGCGAACTGATCTCGAACGGCGCCTCGCCGCCGTCGACGCTGTGGACGGGGCCGGGTCGAGGCTGTCCCATAACAGGTGAGGAACTTATCGATTTCTTATCGCGTGGCTCGCTACCGTCCCCCGCGTGTCGGCCGAACAGGGGCGGTCCAGCCATCGGGGCGGGACCGGGTCGCCGAGACGCCCGCCGTCAGCTTCCCCCCAGCGACTGGACTGCGGGTGGCTGAGGGAGGAGCGCCGCACGGGTCGGCACCTGCAGCGCGGCGCTCCTCCCCACCGACGGGTACGACGCGGGCGGCACGTCGTATCCGGGATAGGCTCGCGGCCGTGACCGATTCCGCGCAGCTCACCCACGTCGACGCGGCCGGCGCGGCCCGGATGGTCGACGTCTCCGCCAAGCCCGTCTCCGGCCGGCTCGCGGTCGCCGCCGGCCGGCTCCGCACCACCGCCGAGGTGGTGGAGCTGCTGCGCCGCGACGGTCTGCCCAAGGGTGACGCGCTCGCGGTCGGCCGGCTCGCCGGGATCATGGGGGCCAAGCGGACCCCCGACCTGATCCCGCTCTGCCACCCGATCGCCCTGCACGGCGTCACCGTCGACCTACGGCTCACCACCGACACCGTCGAGATCACCGCGACCGCGCGGACCGCCGACCGGACCGGCGTCGAGATGGAGGCGCTCACCGCGGTGGCCGTTGCCGGGCTCGCCCTGGTCGACATGGTCAAGGCCGTCGACCCGGCAGCCTCGGTGGACGCGGTGCGGGTGCTCCGGAAGGAGGGCGGCAAGACCGGCGAGTGGGTCCGGCCGGAGGACCGGCCGTGATCCGGGGCCGGGTGATCGTCGCCTCCAACCGGGCCGCCGCCGGCGTGTACGCGGACACCAGTGGCCCGCTGCTCGTCGCCGGCCTGCGCGAGCTGGGCTGCGAGGTCGACGAGCCGGTGGTGGTGCCGGACGGCGAGCCGGTCGGCGTGGCGCTGAGGGCCGCCCGCGACGAAGGTGTCGACGTGGTGCTGACCAGCGGCGGCACGGGCATCACCCCGACCGACCGGACGCCCGACGTGACCCGCGCCCTGCTCGACTACGAGATCCCCGGCATCGCCGAGGCGATCCGGGCCCACAGCCGCGACACGGTTCCCGCCGCCGCCCTGTCCCGGGGGCTGGCCGGCGTGGCCGGCCGGACGCTGGTGGTCAACCTGCCCGGTTCGCGGGGCGGGGCGAAGGACGGCCTTGCCGTGCTCGGGCCGATCCTCCGTCACGCCGTCGATCAGCTCCGCGGCGGCGACCACTGATGGCACCCGGCCGCCGCACCGGCGATAGGCTCGCCGGATGAGCACGGAAACCGCAGCCGCCGCGGCACAGGTCGCCGCGCCGCCGGCCGGGTGGGAGGAGGCCCGTTCCCGGGTGTACGCGGTCGGCCTCGCCGCCGCGCTCCCCGCGATCGACCGCCCGCTCGCCGACGCCGACGGCCACACCCTCGCCGAGCCGCTGACCACCCGGACCGACCTGCCGGCGTTCCCCACCTCCAGCGTGGACGGCTGGGCGGTGCGCGGTGACGGCCCGTGGCAGGTTGTCGGACGAGTGCTCGCCGGGCAATCCTCACCCCCGCTGACCACCGACGGCACCACCGCCGAGATCGCCACCGGCGCGATGGTCCCGGAGGGCACCACCGCCGTGCTGCGGATCGAGGAGTCGACCCGGACCGCCGACGGCCGGGTCGACGGCACGCCGCGCCCGATGCCCGAGTGGCGGCAGCCGGGCGAGGAAGCGTACGCCGGGGAGGAGTTGCTGCCTGCCGGTACGCCGGTCGACCCGGCGTTGATCGGCCTGGCCGCCTCCTGCGGTCACGACACGCTGCGGGTCCGACGACAGCCACGCGCCGCGCTGCTGGTCTTCGGCGACGAGCTGCTGACCTCCGGCCCGCCGGGCGCCGGCCGGGTTCGCGACGCGCTCGGCCCGACGGTGCCCGCCTGGTTGCGCCGTTACGGCTGCCAGGTGCGCCCGGCCGACGTCGTGGGCCCGGTGGCCGACACGCTTCCCGCCCACGTGGCGGCCCTGCGTGGCGCGCTCGCCGACGCCGACCTGGTCTGCACCACCGGCGGCACCATGCACGGCCCGGTCGACCACCTGCACCCGGCACTGCAGGCCCTCGGCGCGGAGTACGTGGTCAACACCGTGGCGGTCCGTCCGGGCTTCCCGATGCTGCTGGCCCGGCTGGTGGACGGCGACGGCCGGGTCCGCTTCGTGGCCGGCCTGCCGGGCAACCCGCAGTCGGCCGTCGTCGCTCTGGTCTCGCTCGTCGCGCCCCTGCTTGCCGGCCTGGCGGGTCGGCCGATGCCGGTGCTGCCGCAGGCCACCCTCGCCGAGCCGGTCCCCGGTCGGGGCGACTTCACGCATCTCGCCCTGGTCCGGCTGGACCGGGTCGCCAGCACCGCCCACCCGGTGCGTCACGTCGGCTCGGCGATGCTGCGCGGCCTGGCCGGCGCGGACGGCTTCGCGGTGATCCGGCCCGGCACCAGCGGTGAGGCCGGGGACCGGGTGCCGGTCGTACCGGTTCCGCTGCTTCCCGGAGAGCGGGCTTGGTGAGCGCGAGGAGTGAGCCGGGGTTGCGAACCCCGCGGTCGCGAACGAAGGAGGAACAGTGAGCCAGGCCGAGGCCGTCGTGATCGGCGCGGTGACCGACCGGCTGCTCGACCTGGCCGCGCACGAGGCGGCGGTCGCCGACCGCCGGGCCGGCGCGGTGGTCTCGTTCCAGGGCGTGGTCCGCGACCACGACCACGGTCGCGCGGTCACCCTGCTGGAGTACGAGGGCCACCCCACCGCCGAGGCCGTGCTGCGGGAGGTGGCGGCGGAGATCGCCGCCGACCCGGAGGTGCACGCGGTGGCCGTGTCGCACCGGATCGGCCGGCTGGAGATCGGCGACGTTGCCCTGGTCGCCGCGGTCAGCACCGCCCACCGGGCAGCGGCCTTCGCGGCCTGCGCCCGGCTGGTCGACGAGGTGAAGGCGCGGCTGCCGGTCTGGAAGCGGCAGGTCTTCGCCGACGGTACCGAGGAGTGGGTGAACTGCCCCTGACCGGCCCGCCCCCGGTGCCGGCAGTGCCCTGGCGGGACCGGCGGCGGCCGGGCCGGACGGTCAGCGGCGGGCGGTGAGCTGGGCGGCGCGGATCAGCCGGTCGTGGTAGAACGCAGGCTCGGCGCCCGGCCGCCAGGGCAGCGCCGCGACCAGCACGATCAGGGCGATCGCCAGGGAGTTCTCCATCAGCGCGCCGAACAGCCCGTCCTGGTAGTGGGACACCTCGGGAAGCTGGTGCTCGTACGGCCAGATCGGCGAGACCAGGAAGAGCAGGTAGAACGCGAGCGCGCCGGCCCCATGCCGACCGCCGGTGAGCGTCGGGTACCAGATCGGCGGACGCAGCGCGGGCACCCCGCCGGTGGGGGGCGCCGCGGTGACCCGGGGCGGCAGTCCGCGGCTCGCCTCGTGGCGGCGTACCGCGGCGTCGGCCAGCACGATGATCGCCGGGATCACCCAGACCAGGTGGTGCGACCAGGAGATCGGGCTGATCACGTTGGCGGTCAGTCCGACGAGGGTGAACGCGGTCAGCTCGTCGCCGTCGGCGCGGGCGCTGGCCGCCCGGGACAGCCCCAGTGCCAGCACCAGCACCGAGAAGGCCAGCCAGAGCAGGCCAGGCGTCTGGATGGAGTCGTAGAGCCGGGCCAGCAGGCCGGCGAGCGACTGGTTGGCGGTCATGTCCGCTGCGCCGACCCGCTCGGTCTGCCAGAGCACGCCGGTGAAGTACGCCCGTGACTCCTGCCCGACCAGCGCGAACGTTCCGAGGGTCACGCCGATCGTGGTGCCGACGGCGATCATCGCCGCCCGCCACTGCCGAGTGATCATCAGGTACGCGATGAACAGCGCCGGAGTGAGCTTGACCGCGGTGGCCAGGCCGATGCCGACCCCGGCCCAGCTGCCGCTGTAGACGAACCGGGCCAGTGCCGAGTCGGCGGTGTCGTGGTGGGTGCCCCGCTTCGCCCGCCAGCGCAGGCCGACCAGGTCCGCCATGACCAGCGCGAAGAGCAGCAGATTGACCTGGCCGTACCCGAGGGTCTCCCGGGACGGTTCGATCGCGAGGGCCATCGGCGTGGCGATGGCGACGGTGAACCAGAGCGGCCAGCCCAGCCGGTCGACGATCGGGCGCAGCAGCGCGGCCAGCACGACGGCGAGCGCGGCGATGCTGGCCAGCGCGTTCAGCCAGCCGGCGGCCTCGACCGGCAGCCAGGACATCGGCAGCATGACCAGCCCGGCGAAGGGCGGATAGGTGAAGCCCAGGTTCGTCGAGGGTGCGATGAAGTCGTACAGCTCGTTGCCGTTCGCCCACCACACCACGGCACCGTGGTAGATCTTCATGTCGAAGAAGTTGTACGGCCGACCGAACGCGCCGATGGCGAGCCAGGCGGCGTAGGCGACAGCGGCGACGATGCCGGTCCGTACGACCGTCCACCGATCGAGCCCGCGCGGTCCGTAACGGACTGGAGCGGGTCGGTCCGTCCGTCTCCCGACGGTCGCCGGCATGGTGTGGCCACCCCCGTACCAAGATCGTCCTGCCCGTCCAGGTCCAGCACGGAGCCTAGAACGGTGGTTCACGTTGCTCCCTCCCGCGTTATGCGACCGTGTCCGATCCCACACATGTTCTTGACATTTCCACCGCGTTAACGGGTGTCGGACGGTTCAGGTGATTGATGGGCTTGCGGGGGGTGATGGCCGTATTGATGCAGGTCAGCCGGGGAATCGGCGTCCGGTGGCCGCCGAGCGCACGGCGATCTTCGCCTCCCGGCGGGCGGTCCGGACCGCGCGTTGCACCGAGCGTCGCGAGTGGTCGATCCGGTGGCCCGCGCGCCAGCGCAGCCCGGGCTTTCCTCCGGTGTCCGCGGCGGCGAGGAGCAGGCCACCGACGAGCCCGAGGTTCTTCAGGAAGTGGATCTGGTTGTTGTTCCGCGCCACCGGGTCGTCGGTGTCCCAGAAGGGATGACCGGCGACGGTGGTCGGCACCAGGGTGCTGGCGAGGACGAGCGCGGCGGGCCGGGCGAACCGGCCGGTCGCCAGCATCAAACCGCCGGCGACCTGGGCGGCCGCGTTGGCCCGGATCAGCGCTTCGGTGTCGGTCGGGATCCGGGGATGCAGGTTCTGGATCAGCGGGGCGACCCGGTCGGTGACCGGTTTCGCGGCGGGGACCAGGCGGCCGGGGTTCTTGAAATTGCGGGCACCGCTGACCACGAAGATGCCGCTCAGCATGACGCGGGCGAGGGAACGCACGGGCTTCATGGCTCAGTCATACCCCGTCGCGACGGTCGCCACCCCGGCAACGCCCGAAAGGGATCGGCCGACGTGGACGTCCGGACCGGCTGCTGAGCGTAACGATTTCAGCGACCGTCGCGGATGGACCGGACACGCGCGGTAAGGTCGCGCGGGTGACGACGCTGCGGCTGCGACCCGAGGATCCGGCGGACGAGGGACCGGTCGGCCGGGTGCTGGCCGCCGCCTTCGCCCGCCCCGACGTCGCCGCGCCGCCCGAGGTGGGCCTGGTCGACGAGCTTCGGCACAGCGGCGCCTGGATCCCGGAGTTGGCCATGGTCGCCGAATACGGGGGCGAGGTGGTCGGCTACGCGTTGCTGACCCGGGTCCGGGTGTGCTCCGACGGCGGCTCGTTTCCGGCCCTGGCGCTCGGCCCGGTGGCGGTCGCGCCGCATCGGCAGCGGATCGGGCACGGCACGGCGGTGGTGCAGGCGGCCCTGGACGCCGCCGCCGAGCTGGACGAGCGGCTGGTGGTGGTGCTCGGGGACCCGGCGTTCTACCGTCGCTTCGGGTTCAGCCGGGCGGACCGGATGGGGTTGACCAGCCCGTGGTCCGGGCTGGGGGAGCCGTGGCAGGCGATGGAGCTGCCGCCGTCCACCGGCGAGGAGGCCCCGCCGCCGCCGGGCGAGGTCGTCTTCCCGCCGCCCTGGTCGAAGGTCTGACGGTCGGCTTCCGGTCGCCGTTCCCCGTGCCGGCCGCGATCGTCAGGCCGGCTGGGTACGCAGGTAGCGGCCGAAATGCGGGACGGTGAAGGCGACCGTGCCCCGCTCGCCGGAGTAGATCAGCCCCTTCTTGATCAGCGCGTCCCGGGCCGGCGAGAGGCTGGCCGGCTTCCGGCCCAGCGCGCGGGCGATCTCCGCGGTGGGCACCGCCGCGTCCATGTCGTCGCGGCCGCTCTCCTCCCCCTCGACCAGCGAGAGGGAGGCCATGGCCCGCATGTACTCGCGCTCGGCCGGGGTGGCCCGTTCGAACCGGGAGCCGAAGAAGCCGACGGCCAGTTCGGCCTCCGCCTCTGGTGCGGCGACCCGGACGTCGGCGGCGGTGATCGGCGAGCGGGGAGCGTGGTCCCAGGTGGCCTTCCCGTACGCCTGGACGAAGTAGGGATAGCCGCCGGACTTCTCGTAGAGCAGGTCGAGGGCCTTCTGCTCGTACTCGACCTCCTCGCGCTCGGCCGGCGCGCAGAGCGCCTGGTCGGCGGCGATCCGGTCGAGCCGGTCGATGCGCTGGTAGCGGAAGAGCCGCTCGGAGTACGACTTCGCCGCGCTCAGCACCGCGGGCAGGTGCGGCAGCCCCGCCCCGACGACGATCAGTGGCGCGCCGAGCTGGGACAGCTCGTGGCAGGCGGCGCAGAGCCCGGAGACGTCGTCCGCGCCGAGGTCCTGCATCTCGTCGATGAAGATCGCGATGCCGGTGCCCACGTCGGTGGCGACCGCCGCGGCGTCGGTGAGCAGCTCGACCAGGTCGATCTCGATGTCCCCGGAGTCGGCCCGGCCGCTGCTGGCCGGCACGTCGATGCCGGGCTGCCAGCGATCACGCAGCTTCGGCGCCGCCCCGCCGCGCCCGGCGGGTGCGGTGCGTTGGGCGAACGCCTTGAGCACGCCGAGGAATCCGTCGATCCGATCCGGGGCGCGGTGCCGGGGCGCCAGCTCGCGGACCGCCATGTGCAGCGCGGCGGCGATCGGCCGGCGCAGCGACTGGTCGGGCCGGGCCTCGATCTTGCCGGTGCCCCAGAGGTGGCTGATCGCCTCCGAGCGGAGGGTGTTGAGCAGGACGGTCTTGCCGACCCCGCGCAGGCCGGTGAGCATCAGGCTGCGTTCGGGACGGCCCCGGGCGATGCGCTCCAACACCACGTCGAAGACGTCCAGCTCCCGTCCCCGCCCGGCGAGCTCGGGCGGACGCTGGCCGGCGCCGGGGGCGTACGGGTTGCGGACCGGATCCACGAATCGCACAGTATCGGGCCGTCTAGCTGCGAGGCTAGACATCCGTAGATGAGGCTACCGGCGTGTCGGAGCCGTCGAGGCAAAACTAGGGCTGTCTAGCATGGATGCTAGACAGCCCTAGTTTTGGTTACGGTCGGCTGGCGCGGCTGGTCAGCGCCGCTTGAGGCAGAGCACGAAGTCGAGGGTGTCCAGCTCGCTGTCGAAGAAGTACCAGTCGGTGTAGCCCTCGACCTTGGCGCACTTCGCCTCGGCGTCCTTCTTGCCGCTGGTCTCGCCGTCGATCCGGCGAAGCACCTGGTACGTCTTCGCTCCGCACTCGGTGATCACCAGCTTCGGCTGAGCGGCCGCGCCCTCGTTGCGCAGGCACTGGCCCGCCTTCACGAAGCGCGCATCGGTCGTGGCCGCCGGCGCCGGCGTCGTGGCCGCCGGCTCGTCCGGCTCAGTTGCCTGCGCCGTCGGGTCGGTGGCCGGCGAGGCGGGTGCACCGGTCCCGCTCGCCGGGCCCGGCTTGTCCCGGCCGAGAAACCAGAACGCCCCGGCTCCGCCGAGCGCGAGCAGCGCGAGCACGGCCAGCACCGCGACCAGCGGGCCCTTGCCGCGCCTCGGCGGCGTCGGTTCGGCGTACGGCGCCTGCCCGCCGTATCCGGAGTCCGCCGCCGGGTATCCCTGGTATGGCCCGGTCGGCTGCCCGGCGTCCCAGGGGGCTGCCGGCTCGTACCGCTGGGCTGGTGGTTCGTACCGTTGGGTGGGTGGCCCGTACCGCTCGGTCGGCGGCTCGTACCGCTCGGTCGGCGGCCCGTACCGGTGGGCCGGTGGCTCGTCCCAGCCGCCCGGCTGTGGGGAGTACCCCGGGTCGTAGCGAGGGTCCGCCTGCGGACCGTACCCGTCCTCCGGCCGCCGACCACCCCACGGCTCCGGCGAGCCGCCGCCCGGTGGTCCGAAGTTCGCCATGAACGCCCTCCTGGGTACGTCGTTGCTGAGAGGCCGGCCACCAACGCGGGACACCGACGCCGTGGCCACCGTAGCGTGATCGACCGATGAGCTCACGCCCCCTGAGTGCGACATCGCCCGTCGCCCACGCCCCCACCGCCGCCCGTCCCGCCCTGGTCTGGACCGCCCTGGTCATCGTCTACGTGCTCTGGGGCTCGACCTACCTGGGCATCCGGGTCGCGGTCGAGTCGCTGCCGCCGCTCACCTCCGCGGCGGCGCGGTTCGCCGCGGCGGCCGGTGTGCTCGCCCTGGTGCTGCGGTTCCGTCGGGGACCGGGGGCCCTCCGCGTCGACCGGCGGCAACTCGGGTCCGCCGCCCTGGTCGGCGTGCTGCTGCTCGCCGGCGGCAACGGGCTCGTGGTGCTCGCCGAGTCCGGCCCGGCCGGGGTGGCCGTACCCTCCGGCATCGCGGCGCTGCTGGTGGCCACCGTCCCGCTCCTCGTCGTGGTGCTGCGTACGCTCGGCGGCGACCGCCCCCGGCTGTGGACCTTCGCCGGGGTGACGCTCGGCTTCGTCGGCCTCGTCCTGCTCGTCCTCCCCACCGGCGGGCCGGGAACCGTGCCGGTGGCCGGCGCGCTCACCGTGGTCGTCGGGGCCACCTGCTGGTCGGTCGGCTCCTTCCTCTCCGGGCGGATCCGGATGCCGGCCGATCCGTTCGTGGCCACCGTCTACGAGATGGCCGCGGGCGCGCTGGTGCTCGCCGTGATCGCCACGGTCCGGGGCGAGCTGCACGGCTTCTCCCCCGCCGAGGTGACCGGTCGCTCGTGGGCGGCGCTGGCGTACCTGATGGTGGCTGGTTCGCTGATCGCCTTCACCGCGTACGTCTGGCTGCTGCACCACGCTCCGATCTCCCTGGTCGCCACCTACGCGTACGTGAACCCGGTGGTTGCGGTGGCGCTCGGCGCGTTGCTCCTCGGCGAGCCGGTCACCACCCAGGTGCTGCTCGGCGGGGCGGTGATCGTCGCCGGGGTGGCGGTGGTGGTGAGCACCGAGCGTCCCCGCAAACCAGCGAGCGGCCCGGCCGACGGGGCGACCCTGGAGGCGGCCCGCCGGTAACATCTCGGCCCGTGTCTGCCGGGTTGGTGTCGGTTGCCGCGCTGCTCGGCGCGCTGGCCGGCTGGGCCGCCATCCCGTTCGCCGGCCGCTTCACGGATGCGGAGCGAGGCGAGGCTCCGGCCGGGGTGCTGGCGGCGGCCGGCTCCGACCCGGGCGACAAAGGCCGACGGGTCGGCCGGCTCGCGGTGGCCGCCGTCGGCGCGGTGGTGTTCGGCGGGCTCGCGCTGGTCCGGGAGGCGGACCCGGCGCTGCCGGTGTTTCTGCTGGTCGCGGCGGTAGGGCTGGTGCTTGCGCTGGTGGACCTGGCCTGCCTGCGGCTGCCCGATCCGCTGGTGGCTCTCGCCGTCGGGTGCGGCGGGCTCGGTCTGGTTGCCGTCGCGCTGATCACCGGCACCCCCGATCGGCTGTTCCCCGCGCTGGCCGGCGCGGCCGCCTCCTTCGCCGGGTACGTCCTCCTCGCGCTGCTGCCCGGGTCCCGGCTCGGCTTCGGCGACGTGAAGCTCGCCGTCGCGCTCGGCCTCCCGCTCGGCTGGCTGGGCTGGCCGACCCTGGCGCTCGGCCTGCTCCTGCCGCATCTGCTCAACGGTGTTGTGGTGCTCGCCCTGCTGGCCACCCGCAAGGTACGCCGGGACACCGCCCTGCCGTTCGGCCCCGCGATCCTCGCCGGTGCCTGGCTGGCGGTCCTGTTCGCCTGAGCCGCGTGGCCGGCGCGCAGGCCACCACTGTCAGATCAGGCGGAGCTGGCGGTCCTTGGGCCGGCGGGGCGCGGTCTCACCGAAGCGCTCGAAGAGCCCCGGGTCGATCACGTCGAGGAACGGCGACGGGCGGCACTCGCGTTCCGTGCCGTGGCGGGTGCGACGGGCGGCGTGGCTGACGTACAGCCGGTCCTGGGCCCGCGTGAGGCCGACGAAGAAGAGCCGCCGCTCCTCGGCGACCGCGTCGTTGTCCGGCTCCGATCCTGGCCAGCGCAGCGGCAGCAGCCCGTCCTCCGCGCCGACCAGGAAGACCACCGGGAACTCCAGCCCCTTGGCCGCGTGCAGGGTGAGCAGGGTGACCGCCTCGGCCCGGGGATCCAGGGCGTCCACCTCCGCGCCGGTCGCGAGCTGGGAGAGGAAGAGCCCGAGGTCGTCGCCGCAGCGCCGGGCCAACGGGGTGAGCAGGTCCACCGCCGCACGCACGTCCTCGGGGCGGACCGCGCCGGAGCCGTCCAGGGTGGGGGTGGCGAAACGCTCGGCGAGCACCTGGCCGGCGAGGCGTACCCGGGAGGGCAGCCCACCGCCGAGGTCGTCGGCGTGCCTCAGCTCGCGGGCGATGGCCGTCACCCCGGGCCGGTCGCGGAGTCGGTCGTGCGAGCGCTTCTGCACCGGGATGTTGGCCCGGGCCAGGGCGTCCAGGATGGTCGAAGCCTGCGAGTCGGTGCGGTAGAGCACCGCGATGTCGGAGAACGACGACGAGGTCGACCGGCCGTCGATCCGGCCGGAGTCGAGCGAGCGGTGGGAGAGGCCGCCGACCAGCTCGTCGATGGTGCGTACCACGAAGTCGGCCTCGTCGGCGGCGGAGGTCGCGGCGTAGCGACCGACCAGCGGGGCCTCCGGGTCGAGCCGGGCCGGGTCGAGCCGGCGGCCGCGGACCAGCGACGACGGCGCGATGGCCTGCACCGCGGCGGCGAGGATCGGTGCCGCGGAGCGGTAGTTGCGGTTCAGCCGGACCAGCCGGGCGTCGGCGAAGTCCTGGGAGAAGCGGAGGAAGTAGCCGACGTCGGCGCCCCGGAACGAGTAGATCGCCTGATCCGGGTCGCCGATCGCGCAGAGGTTGCCGTCGGCCGGGCTGAGCAGCCGCAGCAGCTCGTACTGGACGGCGTCGACGTCCTGGTACTCGTCAACGAAGATCCACTTCCAGCGCTCCCGGTACTCGCGGACCAGCTTCGGGTCCGCCGACAGCAGCGCCACCGGCAGGGTGAGCAGCTCGTCCAGGTCGACCAGGTCCCGCTTGCGCAGCAACGACGTGTACCGGTCGTCGTCGTCACCGGCCTCGGCGCGGGCGGCCCCCCGGTCGGCGTCGTCGGCGATGCGGAAGTCCGCCGGCAGCCCGGCGGCCCCCGCGTTCTCCCGCAGGATGGTCAGCCCCAGCGAGTGGAAGGTGCCGACGGTGACGTCCTCGGCCACCGGGCCGAGCAGCCCGTCCAGGCGGTGCCGCAGCTCCTCGGCCGCCCGGCGGGTGAAGGTGATCGCCAGGCACTGCTCCGGGAAGACGTTCAGCTCCGCGCAGAGGTATGCGATCCGGTGGGTCAGCGTGCGGGTCTTGCCGGTGCCCGGCCCGGCCACGATGAGCAGCGGGCCCCCCGGCGCGGAGGCGGCCACCCGCTGCATCGCGTCGAGCCGGTCCAGCAGGCCGGTGCCGACCTCCTCCATGCCGGCGAGCATCGGCTCGAACGGCTCGTGCGGGGAGGGCACCGGCGCGATCGGTGGCGGAGGCGGCGGGGCTTGTCTGCGCTTCGACTCCGCCCTGGCCGCCGGCGGTCGCGCGGCCTTCGACTTCGGCGCCGGCTCCGCGGGCTTGCGCCGCGCCGGCACGGGTACGTCGAAGAGCGTCTCCTGCGCGGTGGCCGCGCCGACGCCCAGCTCGGCCGGGTCGAAGAGGGTGATGACGCCGTACTCGCCGTCGTAGCCCGGCACCCGGCGCACCTCGCCCCGGCGCAGCCGGCCGATGCCCTCGGCGAGCAGCTCGCCGCCGACCCGGCCGATCTCGTCGAGCGGAGTGCTGGTGAGGATGTCCAGCTCCGGGCCGAGCGCGGCGACCAGCTCGTTGAGCTTCCCCTCGACCCGCTTCGAGCGGGCGCCCACCTTGTTGAGCTCGCCGAGAATCTCCGCCAGCGGCACCAGGTGGGTCACCTCGCGGGCGTGCGCCGGCCG
The DNA here is from genome assembly GCF_047921475.1 of Micromonospora sp. SL4-19. Lineage (NCBI taxonomy): Bacteria > Bacillati > Actinomycetota > Actinomycetes > Micromonosporales > Micromonosporaceae > Micromonospora > Micromonospora sp. SL4-19. Next base: position 69,948 of record NZ_JBLROB010000010.1, on the reverse strand, counting down.
GTGCCCCTCCGGTCGGTCGGCCAGCTCCTCGATCCGGCTCAAGACGCCCACCGTCAGCGGCTTGCCACACTCCGGGCAGCGCCCGCCGGCCGCCCGGGTCTGGTCCGGCGACCAGTTGACGCCGCAGAGCCGGTGCCCGTCGGCGTGGTACTTGCCCTCTTCCGGGAAGAACTCGAGGGTGCCGGCCAGCCCGTCGCCCGTCCGCAGCGCCTCCCGGATCGCGAAGTAGTCGCGGGCCGAGGTGAAGACCGTGGCCTCGCGGGCCAGCGCCGGCGGGGAGTGCGCGTCGGAGTTGGACACCAGTTGGTAGCGGTCCAGGCTGCCGACCCGCCAGTTCATCTCGGGGTCGGAGGACAGCCCGGTCTCCACGGCGAAGACGTGTTCGGCCAGGTCGGCATAGCAGTCGGCGATCGCGTCGAAGCCGGACTTCGAGCCCAGCGCGGAGAACCACGGGGTCCAGATGTGCGCCGGCACCAGGTAGCCGTCCGGGCTGGCCTCCAGGGTGATCTCCAGCAGGTCCCGGGAGTCCAACCCCAGGATCGGCCGGCCGTCCGAGCCGAGGTTGCCGATCCGCCCCAGCGCGGCGTTGAACCGGGCCACCGCGTCCAGGTCGGGCAGGTAGATCAGGTGGTGCACCTTCCGGGTCCGATCGTCCCGCTTGTAGATCGTCGAGATCTCCACGCTGAGCATGAACCGGACCGGGTCCGCCTCCGCCTCGCTGGCCAGCCGGGGCGGCAGCCGGCGGGCGATGTCCAGCTCCGCCTCCGGGCTGAGCCGGAACAGGCCGGGCTCGGCCGGGTGCAGCGTCTCGCGGAGGTGGTCGTACCAGGCGGGATGGGTGAAGTCGCCGGTGCCGAGTACGCCGATGCCCTTGCGACGGGCCCACCAGCCCAGGTTCGGCAGGGTCAGGTCGCGGCTGCACGCGCGCGAGTACTTCGAGTGGATGTGCAGATCCGCGACGAACGGCGAAAGGCCACCGGGGGGTGCGGCGCTGAACGGAGGCACGCCGCATCCTGTCACGCCCGGTCCCCCGTACGCCCGCCGCCACGCGTACTCGTGACCTGAGCAATCCGGTGCTGGACTGGGCGGCCCGGGCGCGCTATGGGGCGCGCAGCTCGACCAGGGTCACCTGCGGCGGCACGCCGACCCGGACCGGCGGGCCCCAGAAGCCGGCGCCGTTGGTCACGTAGACCTGGGTGCCGTCCACCTTGCCGAGGCCGGAGACCACCGGCTGCTGGAGCTTCACCAGCAAATTGAACGGCACCATCTGGCCGCCGTGGGTGTGCCCGGAGAGTTGCAGGTCCACGCCGAACTTCGCCGCCTCGTGCGCGGCCACCGGCTGGTGGGCCAGCAGCACCACCGGGCGGCTCGGGTCCCGGTCGCCGAGGGCGGCGGCGTAGTCGGCGGGGGCGGCCAGCCCGGTGCCGGCGGCGCTCACGTCGTTCACCCCGGCCAGGTCGAGGACGCCACCCCGGGCGCGGATCTCCTGGCGTTCGTTCTGGAGCACCCGCAGGCCGAGCCGGTCCACCTCGCGGACCCACTCCTCGACTCCGGAGTAGTACTCGTGGTTTCCGGTGACGAAGAAGCTGCCGTACCGGGCTCGCAGGTCGCGCAGGGGTTCCGCCGCCTCGCCCAGCTCGGCCACCGAGCCGTCGACCAGGTCGCCGACCACCGCCACCAGGTCGGCGTCGAGCCGGTTGATCATCGCCACGATCCGCTCGGTGTGCGAGCGTCCGCGCAGCGGCCCGAGGTGGATGTCGGAGACGGTGGCGATCCGCAGGCCGTCCATGCTGCGGGGGAGCTTGGCCAACGCGATCTGCACCCGGTCCAGCTGGGGCGGGCCCATCGCGGTGCGGACGCCGTATCCGGTGACGCCGGCGGCGGTGAGCCCCGCGAAGATCGCGGCACCTCGGGCGAGCAGCAGCCGTCGGGACGGGTCGTGGTCCGGCTGCCCGGCCGCCGGAGCGACCGGCGGGGCGACCGGCGGGGCGACCGGCGGGTCGGCGGGGTGCTCGGCCGGCGGCTCGTCGGTGCCGGCAGGGTCGCCGGCACCGACGAGGGCCGGCTCCGGCGCGGCAATGGTGGGCTCGGCGATCGTCGCCCGGCGACGCAGCACCAGCTTCGCCACCGCCATCGGCACTTCCAGCACCAGCAGCAGCACCAGCAGGTAGAACATCACGGCCACCCAGACGAAGCCGGGCCAGGCCAGGAAGTCGATGCCGGCGCGGCTGGTGCCCAACGTGGCCGGCACCAGTAGCGCCAACAGCAGTACGACGATGCCGCCGACCCTGCGCCGGCGCCCCGGGAGGGTGGTGTCCAGGACCAGGCGTTTCCACAGGTAGAGGTGGATCAGGACGAGGGTGAGCAGGACGAAGCCGATGAATATCACCAACGCAGGGCCTCCCTCAGCCGCCCGCGAAGGGTGGCAGCACGTCGACGGTCACCTCGGCCGGCAGCGGTGCCTGACGATCGTGGCAGGCCACGCCGTCGACCAGGAAGCTTGCCACCTTCAGCACGGCGACCAGCCGATCGCCGTGCCGCGCGGCCAGCTCGTCCACGAGTTCGTCCAGGGACCGGCCCGCGGGCGCGGTCTCCTCCGACCGGCCGGCGGCGGCGCGCGCGGCGGCGAAGTAGCGGACGGTGAGCTGCACCCCTCAGCCTCCGATCGCCGACATCGGGCGAGCGGGCTGGAGGAACGCCGGGTCGTCGATGCCGTGCCCGGCCCGCTTGCCCCACATCGCGGCACGCCAGCGTCGCGCCAGCTCGGCATCGTCCGCCCCGGCGCGCAGCGCGCCGCGCAGGTCGGACTCCTCGGTGGCGAAGAGGCAGGCGCGGACCTGGCCGTCGGCCGTGAGTCGGGTCCGGTCGCAGTCGCCGCAGAACGGCCGGGTCACGCTGCCGATCACTCCGACCCGTGCCGGCCCGCCACCCACCAGCCAGGTCTCGGCCGGCGCCGCGCCCCGCTCGGCCGGGTCGGCGCTCAGCTCGAACTCGGCGCGCAGGGCGGTGAGGATCTCCTCGGCGGTGACCATCGTCGCGCGGTCCCAGCCGTGCTGGGCGTCCAGCGGCATCTGCTCGATGAAGCGCAGCTCGTAGCCGTGGGCCAGGGCGAACCGGAGCAGCGCGGGTGCCTCGTCCTCGTTGACCCCGCGCATCAGCACCGCGTTGACCTTCACCGGGGTCAGCCCGGCGGCCGCCGCGCCGGCCAGCCCGGCGAGGACGTCATCGAGCCGGTCCCGCCGGGTCAGCTCGGCGAACCGGGCCCGGTCCAGGGTGTCCAGCGAGACGTTCACCCGGTCCAGGCCGGCGGCGCGCAGGGCGGGCGCGAGGCGGTCCAGGCCGATGCCGTTGGTGGTCAGCGAGATCCGGGGCCGGGGCTCCAGCGCCGCCACCGCCGACACGATGCCGACCAGCCCGGGTCGGATCAGCGGCTCCCCGCCGGTGAAGCGGACCTCGGTGACGCCGAGGCGGTGCACCGCGACCCGGACCAGGCGGACGATCTCGTCGTCGGTGAGCAGCTGTGGCCCGGCCAGCCAGGGCAACCCCTCGGCCGGCATGCAGTACGTGCAACGCAGGTTGCACTTGTCGGTCAGCGAGACCCGCAGGTCCCGGGCGACCCGGCCGTACCGGTCGACGAGGACCCCGTCGTTCGTGGTCGGGGCGGCGGTCACCCGTCGACCGTAGCGCGTCCGGCGTTTCGCAGTGCGGAGCGGGTTGCGGAGTCCACCGCGTCACGGTAGGCCGCGCCGAACAGAGCGGTGTGCACCAGCAACAGGTGGAGCTGGTGCAGCGGCACCCGCGCCCGCCAGCCGTCGGCCAGCGGCCACGCCTCCTGGTAGGCCGCCAGGACCCGGTCCAGGTGCGGTGCGCCGCCGAAGAGCGCCAGCTGGGCCAGATCCGTCTCCCGGTGGCCGCCGTGCGCGGCCGGGTCGACCAGCCACACCCGGTCGTCGGCCCCCCAGAGCAGGTTGCCGGGCCAGAGGTCGCCGTGGATCCGCGCCGGCGGCTCGTCGCCGCCGAACTCGCCGATCCGGTCGATCAGCTCCTCGACCAGGCGGGCCTCCGCACCGCTCAGCGCGCCGTTGTCGACCGACCCTTTCAGGTAGGGCAGCAACCGGCGGCGGGCGAACCACTCCGACCACGGGCCGGGGTCCGGGGTGTTGTCCTGCGGCAGCGCGCCGATGAAGCCGGGCCACTCGGCGCCGAAGGCCGACGCCCCGGCCCGGTGCAGCCCGGCCAGCTCGCGGCCGAACCGCTCGGCCGCCTCCGGCGTCGGCTCGTCGGGCTCCACCCAGTCGAGCGCCAGCAGCTCCGGCAGCGCCACCAGCACCTCCGGTACGGCCACCGCACCCGGCTCGCGCAGCCAGCCCAGCCCGGCCGCCTCGGTGGCGAAGAAGCCCTCGGGCACCGGCCGCCCGGCGTGCTCCGGCCAGGTCTTGGCGAAGACCGAGTGCCCGTCGTCGAGGGTGAGCCGGGACGCCGCGCAGACGTCCCCGCCGGACACCGGCGTCTCGCGGATCCGCTGGTGGGTCAGGAAGGTCGGCAGATGTTCCGGGTGCGCCCGCAGGTACGCCAGGTCCATGAGCGCAAGGTAGCCGGTCCGGCCGATTCCCGCGGGGTCGTGCGCCGTTCCGGCGCCTGCCGTATCGCGGTTCACCTGCGCCGATACGCTCCGTATCTGTGGACAACCCGCGTGTCGTCCACAGGGCCTGTCGGGCCTGCGGCCCTCCGCCGGAGGCTGCCGGCATGACTCCGACCGACCGTCCCCGGCTCGTCGTCCGCTCACCCGCCGACCTGATCGCCGCCGTGCCGTACCTGCTCGGCTTCCATCCCGCCGAGAGCGTGGTGGTGGTGGCGCTGCGCGGCCGGCGGGTCGTCTTCGCCGCCCGGGGCGACCTGCCCGACCCGGGTTCCGACCCGCGTCCGGCCGCCCGGCACCTCGCGGGGGTCGTCGCCCGGCAGGGCACCGAGTCCGCCACCGTGATCGGATACGGTCCGGCCGCCCGGGTGACCGGGGCGGTCGACGCGGTCGGCGCGGCGCTGGACGCGTCCGGGCTGCTCGTCCTCGACACGCTTCGGGTGACCGACGGACGGTGGTGGTCATACCTGTGCACCGAGGCGGAGTGCTGCCCGCCCGACGGCACCCCGTACGACCCGGGGGCCAGCGAGGTCAGCGCGGCGGCCGTCTTCGCCGGCCAGGTCGCCCTGCCCGACCGGGCCGCGCTGATCGCGCAGGTGTCCCCGCTCGACGGGCCGGTCCGGGTCGCCATGCGCCGGGCCACCGCCCGGGCCCGGCGCCGGCTGGCGAGGCTGACCGAGGAGGCCGCCGAGACCGCCCTGGTCGGCGGCCGGTCCGTGCGCTCGGCCGGCGTGGTGGCGGTGCGTGGCGCGTTCCGCCGACACCGGCGCGGCGAGCGACTGGGCGACGACGAGGTGGCCTGGCTGAGCGTGCTCCTCACCCACCTCCCGGTACGCGACCACGCCTGGGAGCGGACCGACGGGCGGGACGCCGACATCAGCCTCTGGACGGACGTGCTGCGCCGGGCCGAGCCGGAGCTGACCGCCGCTCCCGGCAGCCTGCTGGCTTTCGCGGCCTGGCGCGCCGGGCACGGTGCCCTGGCGGCGGTGGCCGTGGAACGGGTGCTCGCCGCCCGCCCCGACTACTCGCTCGCCCAACTCCTGGACGACATGCTCCGCCGCGGGTTGCCGCCGTCCGAGCTGGACGGCTGGCCCACGGTCGGCGCCCCCGGGGTGGTACGCCGGCGCATCCCCCGCCGGAGCATCTGACCCGCTCCCGGCCCGCGCTCAGCCGGCGGTCACGGCCAGGCGATGGGCGCCGGTGTAGACGTTCATGGTCCGTCCGCGCAGGAAGCCGACCAGGGTCATCCCGGCCTCCTCGGCCAGGTCGGCGGCGAGGGTGCTGGGCGCCGAGACCGCCGCGAGCAGCGGCACTCCCGCCATCCACGCCTTCTGGGTCAGCTCGAAGCTGGCCCGGCCGGAGACCAGCAGCACGTGCCCGGCGAGCGGCAGCCGGCGTTCCCGGGCCGCCCAGCCGACCACCTTGTCCACCGCGTTGTGCCGGCCGACGTCCTCGCGCAGCACCACCAGCTCACCGTCAGCGGTGAAGAGCCCGGCCGCGTGCAGGCCCCCGGTCCGGTCGAAGGCGCGCTGCGCCGCGCGCAGCCGGTCGGGCAGGGCGGCCAGCACCTCGGCGGGCACGCGGAGCGGATCGTCGCGCACGGCGAACCGCGACCGGGTGCGTACCGATTCGATGCTCGCCTTGCCGCACACCCCGCACGAGCTGGTCGTGTAGAAGTTGCGGGACGGGTCGGTGGCGGGCTCCGGTACGCCCGGAGCGAGCACCACGTCGACCACGTTGTAGGTGTTCGGCGTTTCCGCGCCGGCGCAGAGCTGCGCGGTGTGCACGTCGTCGGCTGACCGGATCAGCCCCTCGCCGAGCAGGAAACCGATCGCCAGGTCCAGGTCGTCGCCGGGGGTCCGCATGGTCACCGCGAGCGGCTTCCGCCGGCCCGGGCCCGCCGGGCCGACCCGGAGCTCCAGTGGCTCCTCCACCGCCAGGGTGTCCGGCCGCCGTACCTGGGTGCGCCCGTCGGCCTCCGCGTCGAGGTCGATCCGGAGCACGCCCCGCCGGTCAGTCGCCCGTCCCATCCCGCCATCCTGCCCCGCCCGGTCGGCCACCCGCACGGCGACGCCCGCCCGTCGCCGGCCGACCCCCGCCGGCCCGTCCCGGCGAGGCTGCGTCGACCTGGTTACCGTGGCACGGTGACGTACGCGGCGGTGGTGCTCTCGGGTGGCAGGGCCCGCCGGATGGGCGGGATCGACAAGCCCGCGCGCCCGGTCGGCGGCCGGCCGATGCTGCACCGGGTGCTGGCGGCGGTCACCGACGCGGCGCCGCGGATCGTGGTCGGTCCGGCCGGCCCGCTCCCGGACGGTGTACGGGTGACCCGCGAGGAGCCGGCCGGCGGTGGCCCGGTCGCCGCCATCGCCGCCGGGCTGGCCCTGCTCGACCCCGGCACGACCATCGTCGCCCTGCTCGCCGGTGACCTGCCGTTGCTCACCCCGGAGGCGGTGGCCGACCTGTTGCGCGCGCTCGACGGGTCGGCGGCCGACGCCGCCTGCTACGTCGACGGCGAGGGCCGCCGGCAGCAGCTCTGCGGGGTGTGGCGGGTCGCTGGGCTGCGGGCCGCGGTCGACCGGCTGGCCGCCGAGCGGGGCGGCACGGTCGACGGGGCGCCGGTGCGCGGGCTGCTGGCCGGGACGGCCGTCCGGGAGGTGTCCTGGCCCGGCTCCGGGCCGCCGCCCTGGTTCGACTGCGACACTGACGAGGACGTACGTCGGGCCGAGGAGTGGACGCGATGACGGTGATGGACGAGTGGGTCACGGCGGCCTGCGCCGAGCTGGGACTGGACCCGGGTGAGGTGCCGGTGCCGGTGGTGCTCGATCTTGCCAGGGACGTCGCCCACCAGGTGCTGCGCCCGGGCGCGCCGGTCACCGCGTACCTGTTGGGGGTGGCCGTGGGGCGGGGGGCCGACCCTGCCGCGACGGCCGCCAGGCTCAGTGAACTGGCCGGCTCCTGGCCGGTCGAGCTGGACGGAACCGTGCCGGCCGAATAGTCCGCTCCGGGGGTTCACCGACCCGCTGTCCGATCCCGGTCCCGGCGTGATTCGACCCCCACCGTCCGTGGGTAGGGTGGCGATGACGGACGGAGGCGATCATGACGGCAGACCACCCCTCGGTGCCGACCGATGAGCCCGCCGGCGGAACGCCGGAGCAGTACGAGTCGATCCTGCTGGACGAGCCGACCACGGCCGACCTCCGGTCCAAGGTGACCGAGGCCTGGCGGGAGTTCGCCCGTGCGCTGGCCGACCGGCTGCGCGTCCTGCCCGCCGGTGCGCACCTGGAGCTGACCCTCGACCCCACCGCCTCCGGCACCGGGGACGCCGTCTACTCGATCGGCGTGGACGTCGGCGAGGGGGGCCGGCTGTCGGCACGGGCGGTCGGCAACGCCACGCTGCCGCCGGGCTACCGGCTGGACCGGGCGGCGGTGGCCGACATGATCGCGCTGGGCTGGTCCCCGCCTGGGGTGGTGGAGGGCTCCGGCGACCAGTTCGGCCTGGACGGCGCGGTCGCCGAGGTGACCCGGCTGGCGGCCGTGCTGTCCCGGACCCTCCGGGACGTCTACGGCGCCCCGCATCCCGCCTTCCTGGTCTACCTGGCGTACGACGCCGAGGAGGAGCCGCTGCCGGTCGAGCCGCTGGGCACCGCCCGCAGCGAGTTCGGCCCGGACCACCACGTGGAGGCCGACCTCGACGAGGCGCTGGCCGCCGCCGCCACCCGCCAGGAGGTCGACAACGACGTGCTCGCCCTGGAGGAGCGGGTCCGCACGGTCGTCTCCACGATGCTCAAGTCGAAGTCCGACCAGTTGCAGGTCGACTCGGACGGGGACATCAACATCCGCGCCGGCTCGGCGATGGTCTTCGTCCGGGTGCGCGACAACCCGCCCCTGGTCGACGTCTTCTCCCCGGTGCTCACCGAGGTCGAGCCGACCGAGCGCCTCTACGTCAAGCTGTCCGAGTTGACCAACCGGATGCCGATCGGCCGCCTCTACTGCGCGGACGACACGGTGTGGGCCTCGATCCCGGTCTTCGGCCGCAACTTCCAGCCGACCCACCTGATGCTCGCCGTGCAGGTGATGACCGGCCTGGCCGACGAGCTGGACGACCGGCTGCACGGTGAGTTCGGTGGCAAGCGCTTCTTCGGCGAGGGCGACAAGGCGTCCCGCTCCCAGCCGGAACACCGCACCGGTATGTACCTCTGACCGGGCACCCGCCGGCCGCGTCGCCGTGGCCGTGGCCGTGGCCGGAGAGCTCACGGGGACGGGCGTCGGGTCAGCGGACGTCGAGGAGGGTCTTGCCGATCGTGGCGCGGGACTCCATGTCGGCGTGTGCCTGGGCCGCCCGCTCCAGGGGAAAGCGCTGCCCGATCAGCGGCCGGAGCCGCCCGGCCGCCCCCTCCGCCAGCGCCTGCTCGGTGAGGGCACGCAGCTCGGCCGGTGAGGCGCCCGGGCGGAGCAGGGCCACGCCCCGGGCGGCGGCCAGGTCGGCGGGCAGTTCCGCCCAGGCCCCGCTGGCCAGCCCGTAGCTGAGCATCCGCCCGCCCGTGCCGAGCAGGTCGAACGCCGCCCGGGCCAGCGACCCGCCCACCCCGTCGAAGACCACGTCCACCCCGCCGGTGGCCGCCCGTACCCGGTCGGTCCAGTTCGGCTCCCGGTAGTCGACCACCACGCCCACGCCGCGCTCGCGCAGCAGGGCGACCTTGCGGGGACCACCGGCGGCGGCCACCACCCGCGCGCCGGCCGCCGCGACGAGCTGCGTCAGCAGGCTGCCCACCCCACCCGCCGCCGCCTCGACCAGCACCCGCTCGCCGGCCCGCAGCCCGGCCGCCCGCACCAGCATGAGGGCGGTGCGGCCGTCGGCGAGGAGCGCGACGGCCTCGTCCAGCGGCAACCCGTCCGGCACCGGGACCGGCGCGTCGCGGTCCACCACCACGCGTTCGGCGTACCCGCCGGCGCCGCCGGTGCCGCTGACCACGCGTCGCCCCACCAGCTCCGGGTCGACGCCGTGGCCGACACCGGTGACGGTCCCGCCGACGCCGTTGCCGGGGATCAGCGGCAGGGACCGGGCGAACGGGCCGAATCCGCTTGCCCGGAACATCGTCTCGACGAAGGTGAGGTTGGCGTGTGCCACCTCGATCAGCACCTGCCCCGGACCGGGCACCGGGTCCGGTGCCGGCCCGGGGGCCAGCACCTCCGGACCGCCGAATTCCCGCAACCACACCGCTCGCATGTCGCCCCCGTCCCGGAGCACCCCGTGGCGTCCCGGCTCCGAGTGCACAACGTCAAGCGGGGTTGAGGTCAAGGCCCGGCGCTCAGCCGGTGGAGGGGCCGACGCCGGGCGACTCGACCAGGCGGGAGAGCACGATGGTGCTGCGGGACGAGGTGACGAAGGATTCGGCCCGCAGCCGCTCCAGCGCCTCCTCCAGGTGGGCGATGTCGGCGGCCCGCAGGTGCACGAGCGCGTCCGCCTCCCCGGAGACGGTGTAGGCGCCGACCACCTCGGGGTGCCGGCGCGCGGCGGCCCCGATCTGCGCCGGAGTGGTCCGGCCGGCGCAGAAGAGCTCGACGAACGCCTCCGTGGTCCAGCCGACGGCGGCCGGGTCGACGACCGCGGTGAATCCCCGGATGACCCCCGCCGATCGGAGCCGGTCGACCCGTCGCTTGACCGCCGGGGCGGAGAGTGACACCCGGGCGCCGATGTCCGCGTACGAAGCGCGGGCATCCGCCACGAGCAACGCAATGATTCGCTGGTCGACCGCGTCTATCTGCAACGTTCCGCCTCAGGGAAGCAATGGTTGTGGCTGTTACCAAAGTTGTACCGTACCTACTCTTGGTGACCGTGAACCAGCAGCGAGTCCCGCGAAAGCGGACATATCTCATGTGCTCGCCCGAGCACTTCGCGGTCGAGTACGCGATCAACCCGTGGATGGACGTGACCGCGCCGGTCGACGCGGAGCTGGCGGTCAAGCAGTGGGACCGCCTGCGGGAGGCGCTCGTGACCCTCGGCCATGAGGTGCACCTGCTCGCTCCCGAGCGCGGGCTGCCGGACATGGTCTTCGCGGCCAACGGCGCGTTCGTGGTGGACGGCACGGTCTACGGCGCCCAGTTCAAGCACGAGCAGCGGGCTGCCGAGGCCGCCGCGCACCGGGCGTTCTACGAGGAGAACGGCTGGCGGTTCATCGCGCCGAGCGAGACCAACGAGGGCGAGGGCGACTTCGCGTACCTGCCGGAGGCGCACGGCGGCCTGATCCTCGCCGGCCACGGCTTCCGTACCGAGCTGGCGGCGCACGCCGAGGCGCAGGAGGCGCTCGGCCGGCCGGTGGTCTCGCTGCGCCTGGTCGACCCGCGCTTCTACCACCTGGACGTGGCGCTTGCCTCGATCGACGACGAGAACGTCGTCTACTACCCGGGCGCCTTCTCGGCGGCCAGCCAGAAGGTGCTCGCCCAGCTGTTCCCGGACGCGGTGCTCGCCGACGACGAGGACGCCCTGGCATTCGGCCTGAACCTGGTCAGCGACGGGCTCAACGTCGTGCTGAACAGCGAGGCGACCCGGCTGGCCGGCAAGCTCAAGGCGGCCGGATACCACCCGGTCCCGGTCGAACTGGCCGAGCTGAAGAAGGGCGGCGGCAGCGTGAAGTGCTGCATCGCCGAACTGCGCCACTGACGCGCGTCCCGCGCCGAGCACACAACGGGCGGCCTCCCGGTGGGGAGGCCGCCCGTTGCGCGTACGAAGGGGGTCAGCCGAGCGTCGCCAGCTCGCTGACCACGATGTTCGACAGCATCCGGCCGTCGAGCTGGACCTTGCGCAGGTACCACTTCTGCTGCGGGGTGCGCGACTGGTTGAACTGCCAGGCCCCGCGCGGGCTGTCGACCTGGCCGATCTTGCCGAGCGCCAGGTTGACCTGCTGCGGGGTCGGGTGCTCCCCGGCCAGCCGGATCGCCTTGTCCAGGACCTGCCCGGCATCGTACGAAGCCATCGCGTAGGTGGTCGGGCTGGTGTTGTGCGTCTTCCGGTACGCCGAGGCGAACACCTGGTTGGCCGAGTTGTTCAGGTCGGCCGAGTAGTTCAGGGTGGTGATGATCCGGTTCTTCTGGATCTCCGCCCGCCCCTCGCCTCCCTCGCCGTCGTCGAGCTGGCTCAGCACGGCACCCTCGGTGAGGAACCCGGGCGCATAGATCGGGCCGCGGTAGCCCTCGCTGTAGAGCTGCTTGATGAACTGCACGGCGGCCGTGCCGGCGTAGTGGCAGAAGACCGCGTCGGGCTTTCCGGCCAGCCCCTTCCTGATCGCGGTGGAGTACGCGGCCTTGCCCAGATTGGGGAGATCGGGGGTGTAGATCGGGTCCCTGAGCCGGCCCCTCTGCTCGTAGGCGTTCTTGAAGCCGGTGATGACATCCCGGCTGCTCGTGTTGTCCGGCGCGAAGATGGCGATCTTCTCGGGCGCGTATTCCGCGGCCGCGTTCTCCCTGGCCGCCTTCCCCTTGGGCGCATCTGGCAGCTGCGGCAGGTACTGGCCGAGGGCCTGGCCCGGCTCGCTGAGAACGTACGAGGTCCGCCAGATGTAGACGACGCTCTGGAGGCTGGTCGGCGAGGCGTTGGAGCCGATCAGCGGAACCCGGGCCTGCTCGACGGCGTCGCGGATGCCGAACATGACGGTGGGGCTGACCACGCCGGTGAGCGCGAGCACGCCCTCCTTGAGGAGCCGGTCGACGGCGGCCTGGCCGCTCTTGGCGTCGTCGCCCTCCTCGGCCGTCACCAGCGTCACCGGGTGCCCGCCGAGTTGCTGGTCGTTGAGGCTGAGGAAGAGCTGGAACCCGTTGGCGATCTCGTCCCCGACGGCCTTGTTCGGGCCGCTGCCCGGCACGATGAGACCGATCTTGATCGGGCTGCCGGGCGTGGTGGTGTCCTCGGAATCGGAGCCGCAGCCGGCCACCAGTCCGGTGGTACCCAGTGCGGCCAGCAGCCGTAGCGCCTGCCGGCGGTTCATCTGCGACACAGATTTCCTTCCCCATGGGCCTTCGAGGGCCGCACACCCCTTCGGCGTTCTACCGGCTCCGCGACGCTGCGTCAATGCCCGAAAGATCATCGTGCAGGGAACGCAATGCTTCGACAACCCGGGGCCACGCTGCCGAGTCGGGGGCGATGAGCCCGAAATGCTCGCATTCCGGCAGCTCAACGAGGGTGGCGGGGGCGCCGGCGGCGCGGGCCGCGGTGACCCAGGAGCGGCTGATCTCCACCGGAACCTGGCGGTCGAGAGTGCCGTGCACGACTACTGTGCGCGCCTGAATGGGCACCAAAGACGATGGATCCGCTGCCGCGTAGCGGTCGGGAACCTCCGCCGGGCCGCCGCCGAGCAGCGCGGCCACCGCGCCCCCGTCCAGGTCCAGCCGGTACGCCTCGGCGAGGTCGGCGACCGGCGCCAGCGCGAGCACGCCGCCGACCGCGGCCGGAGCGTGCGCGGCCACGTAGAGCGCCAGGTGCCCGCCCGCCGAGTGCCCGACCAGGATCGGGGGGGCGGGTGCCACCAGACCGGGCAGCGCGGCGGCGGCCAGCCCGGGCAGTGCGGCGACCCCCTCCAGCGCGTCGGTGAGAGTGTTGGGCCACCCCCCGTCGGGCTGGCCGGTGCGCCGGTACTCGACCTGGGCGACCGGATGGCCGAGCGCTGCCAGCGCGGCGGCCATCGGGCCGGTGTGGGTGCGGTCGTACTCGGCCCGCCAGAAGCCGCCGTGGACCACGACCACCAGGCGCCGGGGTGGCCCGCCGCCGGCAGGTCGGCGCAGATCGGCAAGCTGCTCCGGGCGATCGCCGTACGCGACCGTGACGTCCGGCGGCGGGGCCGGCCGGGTCAGCACGGCGCGTGGGTCTGCGGGCATGACGGCGACGGTAGCGCGCCCGGCCGGGTGGTTCGGGCCCGGGAGCCGATCCCGGCGCGCGCCGGTGGGCGGCGTTGGGCGAAGATGGGTGCCATGACCGATGCGCGTTCCGCCGGACAGTATGACGAACAGGACAACGACGGCATCCCCGGCACGGTGGTGGTGGTCGGGCCGGACGGTCGGCCGGTCGGCACGGTGCAGACCGAGGAGGGGCAGGGCGAGGACCCGACCCGCCTGGTCGAGCAGCCGGCCAAGGTGATGCGGATCGGCAGCATGATCAAGCAGCTGCTGGAGGAGGTCAAGGCGGCCCCCCTCGACGACGCCAGCCGGCACCGGATGCGCGAGATCCACGAGCGGTCGATCGTCGAGCTGAAGGAGGGTCTCGCCCCCGAGCTGCGCGAGGAGCTGGAACGCATCTCGCTGCCCTTCACCGAGGACAAGGCGCCCAGCGAGAGCGAGCTGCGGATCGCCCACGCCCAACTGGTCGGTTGGTTGGAGGGGCTGTTCCACGGCATCCAGGCAGCCCTGGTCGCCCAGCAGATGGCTGCCCGCGTCCAGCTCGAGCAGATGCGTTCCGGCCGGGCCGCGCTGCCCAGCGGCCCCGGCGGGATGGCCCCCGGCATGCCCGGCATGCCGGGGACCAACGAGGGGCACGCCCCCGGCCAGTACCTCTGACGGCCGGGGCGCACTCGCGCCCCGGCACACGCCGGTCTGTCGCCGAGCCGCTACGACGGCTTCAGGTCGGCGCGTCTGACGCCGCGCGGCGACCTGAAGCCGTCGCTGGAGCCGTCGTGCTCAGCCCACCCCGAAGACCTGCTCCAGGTACGTCGCCACGCCGTCCTCGGCGTTCGACCCGGCCACCTCGTCGGCGATCTCCAGGACGGCCGGGTGTGCGTTGGCGACCGCCACCGCCCGGCCGGCCCAGGTCAGCATCGGCACGTCGTTCGGCATGTCTCCGAACGCCAGCACCTCCTGCTCGTCGATTCCGAGCCGGGCGGCGTACCAGGCCAGGCCGGCCGCCTTGGTCACCCCCGCGGCGGAGATCTCCACCAGCCCGCTGTACGAGGAGTGGGTCGCCTCGGCCAGCCCCTCCAGCGCCCCGGCCACCACCCGTACGAACACGTCCGGGTCCTGCTCGCCGGCCCGGGCCAGCAGCTTCACCGCCGGGACGGCCAGCAGCTCCTCCGGCGACTCGATCGCCCGGATCGCGTCGGTGTCGGCGTCCCACCGCAGCGGGTAGTGCGTCTCGTGCCGCATCTGCCGGCTGTCCCCGATCTCCACCGCGAAGCTCACCCCGGGCACCTGGGCCCGCAGCCGCCGGGCCACCTCGGCGAGCAGTTCGGGGGCCAGCGGGTCGGCCCGGAGCACCTCGTCGGCGAACGGGTCGTACACCACCGCCCCGTTGGCGCAGATCGCCGGCAGTGGCTCGGCGAGCTGGTCGTACACGAGCTGGAGCCAGCGGATGGGACGGCCGGTGACCAGCACGACCGGCGTGCCCGCCGCGGAGATCCGGGCCAGGACGCCGGCGGTGCGCGGGCTGAGCGTCCGGTCGTCCCGGAGCAGTGTGCCGTCGATGTCGGTCGCGATCAGCCGAGGTGCCTCTCCCATCACCGGGAGAGTAGTCGGTCCAGGTAGACCGCGACTCCGTCGTCGTCGTTGCGCAGGGTGATCTCGTCCGCCGCCGCCCGGACCTCCGGGTGGGCGTTGGCGACCGCCACCCGCGCCCAGCCGGCCCAGCCGAACATCGGCAGGTCGTTCGGCTGGTCCCCGAAGACCAGCACCTCCGCCGGATCGACGCCGAGCCGCTCGGCCACCACGCTGAGCCCGGTGGACTTGTCCACTCCCGGTGGGCAGATCTCGATGAAGCCGAGCCCGGCCTGGGTGAGCGTGGCCAGCTCCGGCGGAACGATCCGGCGGGCCGCCGCCAGCAGTTCGTCCACGTGGTGGTCGGCGGTCCGCGCGAACGCCTTGATCACGTCGCAGGAGAGGCACTCCTCGCGGCTGCGCGCCTCGAACCGGTCCTGGTAGGGCCAGCTGGGGTGGTAGTCGCCCCAGAGCGGCGCGTCGTGCTCGTCCGACGCCTCCACCATGACGGTCAGCGGGCCGACCGCGCCCTCCAGGTCGGCGAGGATTCGGGCGAGCACCGCGCCCGAGAGACGTTCGTCCCGCAGCACCAGCGGCCCCTCCGGGTCGCTCTGGTCGACCACCCGCCCTCCGCCGGCCATCACCAGGAAGTCGGCGGCGCGGATGTCGTTGCGGGTCAGCTCGGTCAGTCGCGGTCCGCGGCCGGTCGCGCCGACCACCGGGATCCCCGCGGCCCGCACCCGGTCGAGCACCTGATGGGTGTACGCGGAGACGGTGTCGTCGCTGCGGACGAGCGTGCCGTCGAGGTCGGTGGCGATCAGCTTGGGCAGTCCCGGGCGGGTCATGGTTCCTCCTTCGCCCGCCGCCGTCGCGCCGGCCGTCCTGGTCCTCGGTGCCGTGGCCGCTGGACGGCGGGCAGCAACCGTATCTCGCGGAACAGGCCGCAACCATGGCTTTTCGGCGAATCGGGCACCAACCCGCGACGGACGTCAGGTGTCCGACCCTCGGCCGCGCTCGGCGTGCCGGTCCCCTCAGGGCAGCGCGGCGGCCCGGAACGACCGCGCCGGTTCGGGCCGGGTCAGTGCGGCAGTTCGGGGCGGGCGAACGGGGTGGTGGGCTGGACGGTCAGGTCGGCCGGCACGGGCAGTTCGTCGCCGGTCGCCCGGCGCCGCCCCCGCTCCGGCCGTCCGCGATCCGCCGGCAGTGCCCCGTCACCGGGCTCGTCCTTCCGGTCCGGTGCCTCGGCGACGACCCGGCCGGACAGGTACAGGGCGGCGGCGAACAGCACGGTGGACACGAAGGCGGTGACCAGGCCTCGCCCGTACTCGGCCCGGAACCCTTCCTCCTGCTGTGCGTAGAAGAAGGTGCGTTGACCCGAGTCATCCAAGGCGAAGGCCGCACCGGTCAACATGGCCAGCACGGCCGCTGCAAGGCCCAGACCGGCCACCCGGACGTTCTGCCGTATCGCACCGGTGCCACGCAACGCGAGCGCCACCGCGCTGGACAGGCCGAGCAGCCCGATCAGGTAGCCCACCCCGAAACCGCCCACGTCCCCCACCCCGCTGGGCAGTCGGATGGTGGAGGCTGGCCCGCCTTCGCCGTTCGGGATGTGCATCACCAGCCATTCCCCGGCCAGCGAGGCGACCGCGGCCACCGCGCCGAGCCCGGCGAGCACCAGCGGCAGGCGGGGGTCGCGCCCCAGGCCGGCCAGGGAGCGGCCGACCCGGCCGGGCGGCGCGCTCTCGTCGGCACCCCACTCCACGACGGTCGTGCCGTCGGACCGGTCGTCCTGCCTGGGGATGGGGAGATCCTGGGACATCGATTCACCCTTCCGCGCGGGGGCCTGCGTCGAATCATGACACAGCCGGCACCCGGCGACAGGCCCGGCGAGTCCGGCCTCCGGCTCTCCGCTGCCCGGTGCGGGGCCGCCCGGTTTGGGCTAGCGTCGGCACCATGCCTATTCGTACCGCTTCCGCACGTTGGCAGGGCAACCTCACCGAGGGCGCCGGCACGGTCCGCACCGGCAAGGGCGGCCTGACCGGCAACTACTCCTTCAAGTCACGCTTCGAGGAGGGCGAGGGGACCAACCCTGAGGAGCTGATCGGCGCCGCGCACGCCGGCTGCTTCTCGATGGCCCTCTCCAAGCAGCTCGCCGACGCGGGCGCGACCGACGCCGCGGTGGAGACCACCGCCAAGGTGCACTTCGACAAGACCGACGCGGGCATGACCGTGACGCGGATCGACCTGGAGACCGTCGGTCAGGTCCCGGGCATGGACGAGGCCCAGTTCACCAAGCTGGCCGAGGCGGCCAAGGAGAACTGCCCGATCTCGCGGCTGCTCTCCCCGGGGGCACAGATCACCCTGAACGCCCGCCTCGGCTGACACGCCACCCGTCGCGCGGCCGCACCGCCACGGAAGGAGTGCCCGACGGAGCGGCGGTGGCCGCTCCTTCCGTGAACCTGTGCCGATCTTGGAGGCCGGGCGGCGGTCGGGGAGGATGGGGGTGTGGCCGTGGAGATGAGCCGGGAGCGATTCGAGGAACTCGTCGGCGAGGCCCTCGACGAGGTGCCCGAGGAGCTGCTCGGGTTGATGAGCAACGTGGTCATCCTGGTCGAGGACGACCCACCCCCGGGCGAGGACCTGCTCGGGCTCTACGAGGGGCACGCCCTCACCGACCGGGGCTGGGACTACTCCGGCGTCCTGCCGGACCGGATCCTCATCTACCGCCGCCCGATCCTGCAGATCTGCGACACGGAAGAGGACGTCGTCGACGAGGTCGCGGTGACCGTGGTGCACGAGATCGCCCACCACTTCGGCATCGACGACGAGCGGCTGCACGCCCTCGGCTGGGGCTGACCGGGCTCGTCTGCGCCCCGCGCGGCCGATCCTCGGCGTTGCGCGGTTCCCCTAATCTGCGGGTGCAGGCACACCCCGTCGCAGGAGGGAAACCCATGCGCAGCGCGCTGTTCTCCGCCGAGAACCTTGAGAAGGAGTCCCACCAGCCGGGTATGCGGCTGCAGAACTCAAAGATGCTGAAGATCGAGCTCAACGGCGAGGCGATGGCCCGCGTGGGGGCCATGGTGGCGTACCAGGGGCAGGTGCAGTTCCAGGCGCTCGGCTCCGGAGGCATCGGCAAGTTCATCAAGCAACGGCTCACCGGTGAGGGTGTCCCGCTGATGAAGCTCACCGGCCAGGGTGACGTCTTCCTCGCCGACTTCGCCAAGGACGTGCACATCATCGACCTGGAGCCCGGCGACGCCCTGTCGATCAACGGCTCCAGCGTGCTCGCCTTCGACTCCACCCTGACCTACGACATCAAGATGGTCAGCGGCGTGGGGTTCGCCGCCTCCGGGCTGTTCAACTGCGTGTTCACCGGCCACGGCCGGATCGCCATCACCACCGAGGGCACCCCGGTGGTGCTCAACGTGGACGCCCCGACGTACGTCGATCCGCAGGCCGCGGTCTGCTGGTCGGCCAACCTGCAGACCGGCTACCACCGGGCCGAGCAGCTCGGCCTCGGCACGCTGATCGGCCGGACCACCGGTGAGGCGTTCACGATGAGCTTCGCCGGCCAGGGCTTCGTCGTGGTTCAGCCGTCCGAGGAGCGGCCGGGGCACGGCAGCGGCGCCCAGCAGCAGCAACAGGGCGGGTTGCTCGGCGGCCTGTTGCAGTGACCCGCCCGGCACGCGGGGCGTCCGGTCCGGGTATCCCCGCCCGGTCAGCTCAACTCGCCGACGCGTAGTCGGGCCAGCCAGGCCGCCGCGTCGGCGTAGTCGGCGTCGGAGAGACCGGCCGGAGCGGGGACCGGCCGGTCGCTCGCGGTCGGGCTCCAGCGGTGCCGGGGGTACGACCCGAGGAAGCGAACGTTCGCGCAGATCCGGCGCAGCCCCTGCAACGCCTCGCCGAGTCGGGCGTCGGCGACGTGCCCGGTGCAGTCCAGGACGAAGACGTACCGGCCGAGTGCCTCACCAGTCGGGCGGGACTCGATCCGGGTCAGGTTCACCCCGCGTACGGCCAGCTCCGTCAGCACCGAGAGCAGCGCGCCCACCCGGTCGTGGGCGATGTAGACCGCCAGCGATGTGACGTCGTCGCCGGTGGGGGGCGGCGGCGGGCCCGGGCGGGACACCAGCGCGAAGCGGGTAACCGCGTCCGGATGGTCGGCGATCTTGTCGGCGAGCACGGTCAGCCGGTGCCGCGCCGCGCCGATCGGGGCGCAGATGGCCGCGTCGTACTCGCCGCCGGCCGCGCCCGCGGCGGCCGCACCGTTGGACAGGACGTCGACCACGCTCGCGTCGGGCAGATGCTCGCGGAGCCAGCTCCGGCACTGGGTCGACGCCTGCGGGTGCGCAGCCACGCTCCGCACCTCGGCCAGCGGGGTGCCCGCGCGGGCCGCGAGCACGAACTCCACCGGCAGGATCACCTCTCGGGTGATCACCAGCGGCTCACCCTCGGCCAGCTCGTCGAGGGTCACCCCGACCGCACCGCCGATCGAGTTCTCCAGCGGCACCATGGCCGCGTCCGCCTCGCCGGCCCGTACGGCGTCCAGGGCCTCGCCGACGCTGCGGGCCGGCGTGCGGCTGCCCCGCTCCGCAGCGGGCACGGTACGCAGCGCCTGCTCGGCGAAGGTGCCCTCGGGACCGAGGTAGACGAAGCGGGTCGGTGGTGTTCCCGGCATGGCGACCAGCCTACGCACCTGGGGTGCCGTCGCAGGCCAGGGTGCGGATGCCGGGTGGTCCCGCGGCGCGTACCTCGGCGGAGCAGACATCCGTCCCGGCGGTCACCAGCTCCAGGGCGGCCGGCTTTCCCCGGGTGACCGCCTGGAGTTCCTCGTGCCCGGAAACCTCCAGGACCGTGTACTGCCAGTCCCCGGCGCAGAGTGGCCCCGTCCGGACCTTGACCCGTACGCCGCGGGGCAGCACCCGGGCGGGCCCGCGCAGCAGCGAGACCACCCGGTCGCCGGACGGGCCGGACCGGCAGGGCTGGGCGACCGCATCGCCGGCGGTGGGCGTGGGGGTGGGTACGGCCGGCCGGGTCGGGGTGTCCGGCGTCGGCGTCACCGGCGTGGGTGTGCCGGTGGCGGCCGGCGCGGTGGCCGTCGGGGCGGCCGACTGCCGCAGCTCGGGCGGAGTGCCGCAGGAGGCAATGGCCAGTAGCGCGATCAGTGCCGCCGGGACGACCAGCGGCCGGTGGAGGGCGAGGCGGGGTGGGGTGGGTGGCACGTCCGATCCTCAATATCGGCGGACATCGTTGTGGCCTGCGGGCCGAGCCCATCGTAGGAGGATCCCCTGATCGGGTGAAGGTCACCCGTGAGGCACCTTCGCGGCCACCCGTTGCGAAGGTCAGACTGCTGAGAAGAAGGTGAGGGAGCCGGCCACCTCGCCGTGGGCGAGCACCGGGGTGGAGATGGCGTCGACGGTGGTGCCGGCGTCGGTGCCGGCCCCCTGGACCCGCAGCAGCCCCCGCGCCAGCCGCTCGGAGTGCAGGGCGAGCAGCGGCGGAATCTTGTCGGTCTCCTGCTCGGTCAGCTCGCTGGGCTTGGCGGTGAAGTCGACCAGCCGCAGCCCGCCCTCCAGCAGCGGACGCCCGATCACGTCCTCCGGCGCGCCGAGGCAGAGCAGCTCGCAGCCCGACGAGGAGATCGCCACCACCGTCGTTTCCGCGTCGATCAGCAGGCACGGCTCGGCGGCTCGGGAGACCGTGTCCGACCACTGCCCGAAGTTGCCGGACCCCTGCTCGGTCGGTGTCCCCGGCGCGGGCACGAACGCTTCCGAGAGCGAGAGTTCGACGTGGGCCACCGCGCCTCCTATGTACACCGACGGTCTGTCCACGCTAGCCGGTCGTCACGCCGACCGTGCGACCGCGCTGGATCAACCGGCCGCCGGTGCTGCGCAGGGGTTTCCTGGGGCGTCGGCGGGCCGTGGGACAGGTGTCGGTGCGACGGGTGCCCGGTGTCGGGTGACCGGCGACGGCGCGGGCCGACGGAACCACCGAAGGCGGAGCCGTGGACCGTGGCGTCGCCGCAGACGTTACCGGCGGGCGGCCCGCTTGTCAGCGGCCGTTCGGCCGTCCTCGTACCACCGGTAGTCGGCTGCTGGACGGTACGTGCCGTTGAGCCAGGTGGACGGGTGCTGGGCGACCTGGGAGAGCTTCTCGGCGGTGGCCGGGCTGATTCGGTTGCCGCCCGCCACGAGCAGGCGGTCCAGTTCCCGATGGGTGGCCATGAGGCAGTCCTTCGGCAGGCCGTACACGCTGATGACCCCGGACCCGACGAAGGTCAGCACCGGGGTGATCGGGATCGGCAGGCCGACTGCTTCGGAGAGGGCCTGACCGGCCCGCTTGGCGTCCCGACGCGCGTCGGCCACATAGGACGGACGCTTACCGTTGATCTGCACCACGTCGCCGGCGACGAGCACCCGCGCGCGGCCGTGGTCGGCGATGGTGATCGCGAAGAGTCCGCTCGGCCCGATGGCGAGGAACCCGGCCCGCTCGTCCTGGCTGCGGTCGAGGAGGACGTCCGAGGCGTCCGTCCGGGGCCACTCGATGACGTGCCAGGCGGGACCGAGGTGGTCGAGTTGGCCGAGCGCCCGGGCTCCCGCCGCCTCCAACCGGCGGGCGCCCCGCTCGGCCCGGCGGCGGCGGGCCCACTCCAGCGGGGTTGGTCGGGCCGGTTCGAGCACCGAGGTGGACTCGGCCCGGGGCTGAGGCACCGCGACCGGCGGCAGTGCCCGGGTCGGCACGGCTCGGCGAGCGGGAAAGACAGTCATCGCGACCTCCGGCAAAAGGTCTCTCGAAGTTATGCCTCCACTACCCTACGTTGTGCACCCCCTTGTTGGGCAAGTTGGAGCTCCGGAATGAGTGTGGATGAATGCCGCATTCATTCACACTTCTTTTCCCGGATGGTGCGGAGTCCTGTCCTACGCTGCGAAGGTGACCCACTATGTGGACAGCGAGGTCGGTCGGCTCGGCACCGTGCTGCTGCACCGGCCCGGGCCGGAGCTGGCCCGGCTCACCCCACGCAACAACGACGCCTTGCTCTTCGACGCTATCCCCTGGGTGGGCCGGGCGCAGGAGGAGCACGACGCCTTTGCCGCCGCCCTGCGCTCCCGCGGGGTGGAGGTGCTCTACCTGGCCACGCTGCTGGCCGAGACGCTCGCCGTGCCGGACGCCCGCGCGGAGCTGACCGAACTCGTGCTGCGCTCGCCCCGGCTGGGCGACACGCTGCGCCAGCGCGTCGCCGACCACCTCACGTACCTCGATCCGTCCGCCCTGGCCGACGTGTTCATCGCCGGGCTCGCCCACGAGGAGCTGCGGGTCGGCAAGGACCGACCGGGTGGCCTGGTCTGGGCCCTGATGGACCGGCACGACTTCGTCATCGACCCGCTGCCCAACCTGCTGTTCACCCGGGACTCCTCGATCTGGATCGGGGACCGGGTCGGGGTGACCAGCCTGGCCATGCCGGCCCGGCGGCGGGAGACCACGCTGACCGACGCCATCTACCGCCACCACCCGCGTTTCGCCGGCACGGAGTTCGTCTACCACCCCGAGCTGGAGCACCTGGAGGGCGGTGACGTGCTGCTGCTCGCGCCCGGGGTGCTCGCCGTCGGGGTGGGCGAGCGGACCACGCCGGCCGGGGCGGAACGCCTCGCCCGGCAGGTCTTCGCCGCAGGTCTGGCGCACACCATCCTCGTGGTGCCGATCGCCCAGGAGCGGGCCACCATGCACCTGGACACGGTCTGCACCATGGTCGACGTGGACGCCGTGCTCATGTATCCGAACATCGCCAGCTCGCTGTCGGCGTACACCGTGATCGGCGGGGTGGACGGCGAGGAGCCGCGCGTCGACGGTCCGGCGCCGTTCCTGCGCGCCGCCGCCGACGCGATGGACCTCGACCAGCTCCGGGTGATCGACACCGGGCTCGACCCGGTCACCGCCGAACGGGAGCAGTGGGACGACGGCAACAACACCCTCGCCCTCGCGCCCCGGCTCTGCGTGGGCTACGAGCGGAACGTGGAGACCAACGCACAGCTGGAACGGGCCGGCATCGAGGTGATCGCCGTCGCCGGCTCGGAGCTGGGCTCCGGGCGGGGCGGCCCGCGCTGCATGTCCTGCCCCCTGGTCCGGGAGCCGTTGCACCGCTGAAAGGCCGGGGCCCCTGGTCAACGCGAGGCGTCGACATGGGGCCCCGGGTCCTGCCTCGTCAGCGCAGGGTGAGCTGGCGGCCGAGGAGGCCCTGACGGGCCCGGCGGCCGGCGGCATCCAGCGGTTCCTTCTCCGCCAGCGCCTCGGCGTACCGCTTGGCGAACTCGGTCACCGGCTCCTCCCAGTCGGTGGCCGGGACGTCCTCGGGCAGGTCCCAGACCGGCACCAGGCGGCCGTGCGCCCGGAACATGCCGGCGAAGCGGGTGTTGTCGCCGAGGGACAGCGTGCCGGCCACGCTCAGCCGGGACAGCGCGTCGAGCGCCGCGTCCTCGTCGTCCGGCAGCACCCAGCGCACGTGCGCCTTCTCCGGCACCTGGCACCAGTACGCGGCCCGCGCCGCCGCCAGCTTCACGGTCGGGTAGACCGCCGCGTTGGCCCGCTCCAGCGACGCCTGCACGTTCGGGTCGTCGGCGGCACCCGGGTCGAGCCAGAACTCGAACCCGTCGTGCATGCTGATCTCCAGCGGGCCGTCCACCAGGATGTCCTGCAGGCGGGGCCCCGGGCCGGGCAGCGGCGGCACCGCCACCTGGCCGCCCGGCTCGGTACGCAGGGCGCAGAGCAGTGCGTCGGCCAGGTCCCGGGAGACGTCGCCGGACTGCTGGTGCCGCTGCAGGCCGATGAAGATCCGCCCGTCCGGCTTGGTCATCGCCGGGGCGGCCATCGGCAGCACGGTGGCCAGGATGACCGGACGCTCGCCGTACTCCTCGACCAGCTCGGGGGTCAGCCGCAGCGGCGCGGAGGCGGCCGGGACCAGCTCGCGCAGCGCGATCCACTCCGGCTCGTCGACCAACCCCTCGAACGGTCGGGGCACGAAGACGTCGCGCACCTTCTCCCGCTTCGGAGTGGCTTCGGCGGCCCGCTGGCTCTTTCGACGCTTGCTCACGGCGACACAGCCTAGATGCCGTGCCGTGCCGGCGTCAGGAGGACCCGCCTCTCGGACCGGTCAGCCCGCCGCGATCAGGTCCGGTCGGGGCGAGGCGACCGGTTCGAACTCGGCCCAGACGCTCTGGCCGAGGCCGTCACGGTCGACCCCCCAGCGGCTGGCCAGGCCGGAGACGATGTGCAGGCCGCGGCCGTCGACCGAGTCCGGGGTGGCCGCCCGCAGCAGCGGGCCCGAGGCGGAGCCGCCGTCGGTCACCCGGAGCTGGACGCGCTGCCCGCGGGCCGCCGGGTGCAGCCGCCAGGCCACCCGGACCACACCGCCGGGCAGCGGATCGGCGTGACGTACGGCGTTGCCCACCAGCTCGGCGAGGACCGCGACCAGGTCCGCCAGCAGGGCCGCGGGTACGACGTCCGCCAGTTCGTCGGCGAGCCGGTGCCGGGCCAGGCGCGCGCCGGTCGCGTGGTGGGGCACCACCACGCACCACGATCGCTCAGCCGAACCCGTCGACACCGTCGTCCCCCCGCCTGCGGGAATGCCCTGGTCAGCCCCGGGGCAGCCGCACCTCTGCGACCGTACCCCCACCGGCCCTCGGCCGGAGGGATACCCATCCATTCTGCTGTTCAACGATCTGGCGGACCAGATAGAGGCCCAGTCCGGCCCCGGGGTAGCGCCGGCGGTCGCCGGACTCGCCCTGCCAGAACCGGTCGAACGCCCGTTCCACGTGCTCCGGCGGGATGCCGATGCCCCGGTCGGCGACGCGGAAGGAGACGGTCCGCTCGTTCGCCTCGGCGCTGACCTCGACGGGGGTGTCGGGCAGGGAGTATTTTCCGGCGTTGGTGCTCAGCTCGGTGAGCACGGTCGCCAGGCTGTGCCGGTCGCCGAGCGCCTTGGGCAGGTCGGCCGGCAGGTCGAGGACGATCCGGTGCCGGACGTCCGCCGGCAGGTCGATCACCGCGGCCCGCAGCGCGTCGGCGAGGTCGAAGGGGGCGGACGGCTCCCCGCCGGGTCGGTTCTCGGGCGCGGCGGTGAGCAGCCGGTCGACCAGCCGGGCCAGGTCGTTGGCGCGCTGCCCGATGATCCGGGCGGCGTGCCGCCGGTCGTCGTCGCTGAGCGACTCCCAATGGTCGGTGAGGGTGTTGGCGTACCCCTTGATCACGGTGACCGGGGTACGCAGCTCGTGGCTGGTCACCGCGACGAAGAGGTCCCGGTCGCGGTCGCGGCGCTGCTGATCGGTGACGTCCCGGAAGGTGACCACCCGCAGCGTGCCCGGGCCGGGCAGCTCCCCGGCGGTGATCCGCAGCCAGCGGCCGTCCGGCATCCGGTGGTCGAGCACCTGCCCGGACGGGGGCAGCGGGAACGGGAGCGGGCGGTTCAGTGCCTCGCCGGACGGGCGGCCGGTCACCTGCGCGGCGGCCGGGTTCCAGAGTCGTACGTGGTGCTCGCGGTCCACCACCGCGAGGCCGTCGGCGAGTGCCGCCACCACCGGGCCGTCGCCGTGCACCGGCAGGCCGGTCTGGTCGCCGTACATGTGGGCGATGCAGGCGGCGACGTACCGGATGACGGCGTGCTGGGAGTCGTCGAGCGGCTCGCCCTCGGGATAGAGCGCGTGCAGGCTGCCCACGGTGAGGCCGGCGATCTCGGCGCGCGCCGCGATCATCCGGCGTAGCCCTCGCCCGGCCACCTCGTCGGCGAGCGCACCGGGGATGCGGTCCACGCGAACCTCGCGGACCGGGGGGCCGGAGAGCAGGCAGACGGTGGCCGGGTCGCTGGCCGGCAGCGGACGGCCGACGATGAACTCGGCACCGCCGGTCGCCGCGATCACCCGCCCCCCGCTCGGGGCGAACTCCACGAACACCAGGCCGGCCGCGTCCACGGCGCACTGCACCACCCGGAGCAGACGGGTGAGCACGGGCAGTCCGGAGCCCCCGAAGTTGATCATCGTGATCACCCGGGTGTGCCCGGCGATGAGGGCGCGATAGTCGGTTCGCTCCGGCATGTCCCGAGTCTGCCCCGCCGACCGGTCCGCGGGACACCCCCGGCCGGGCGGGCGGGACCGGCCGCCGGGCGGATCGACCGGGCTCAACGGCCCAGCCGGGCCAGCGCCCGGGCGGGCCGGTCGGTGATCACGGCGTCCACCCCGGCGGTCAGCACCAGTTCCAGGTCCTCCGGCTCGTTCACCGTCCAGACGTAGACCTGGTTCCCGGCGGCCCGCAGCGCGGGAACGAGCCGCGGCCGGGCTCGCACCAGGCCGATCCCCGGCCCGGCGATCCGGGTACCGAACGGCAGCCGGCCCAGCCGCAGCCAGCGGGGTAGCACCTCCAGCAGCAGCGCCGTGGGCAGGGCGGGCGCGAGATCGTGGATCCGGCGTACGGCGAGCGGGGAGAAGGACATCACGGTCACCCGGACCGGATCATCCGGGCGGGGGTCGGCGAGCCCGTACCGGCGCAGCAGGGCGACCAGGCGACGTTCCACGTCCCGGCCGTACCGGGAGGGGTGCTTGGTCTCGACCAGCAGCCGGACCGGCCGGCCGGCGGCCAGCACGGCGTCGAGCAGTCGTTCCAGGGTGAGCAGCCGGGTGTGCGACTCGTCGAGCGGTTCGTCCCCCTCGGCCGGCACTCCGCCGGGGTGCCACGAGCCGAAGTCCAGCATCTCCAGCTCGGCGAGGGTACGCGCGCTGACCAGCCCCTGACCGTTGCTGGTCCGGTCCAGCCGGCGGTCGTGCACGCAGACCAGGTGCCCGTCCCGGGTCAGCCGGACGTCGCATTCCAGCCCGTCGGCGCCCTCGTCGAGGGCGCGCAGGTACGCGGCGAGGGTGTGCTCGGGCAGGTCGTACGAGGAGCCGCGGTGCGCGAAGACCAGGGGCGTGGCCATGCCGCTCGCCGGCCTCAGGCGACCCGGCCCGGCTGCCCGTCGTCGGTCACCACCGGGCGGCCGGCGGCGGCCCAGTCGCCCATCCCGCCCTCGACGTTGCGCACCTGGTCCCACCCGTTGCGCATGAGGTACGCGACGACCTGCGCGGACCGCCCGCCGGAGCGGCAGATGACGGCCACCTCGCGGTCGTCGGGCACCTCGGCCAGCCGGGCGGGCAGCTCGGTCATCGGCAGGTGGATGGCGGCCGGCGCGTGGCCGGCGGCCCACTCGTCGTCCTCCCGGACGTCGAGCAGGTAGGTGTCGTCGGGCACGGCCGACGCGGGCACGCTGGGAACCTGGGGTCCGAACACGGGTATCAAGCCTAGACCGTCATTGCGGTCACAACTGGTTGACCCAGCGGGGATTCGCCCCGGCCCACTCCGGCACGCGGGTGGCCCGCAGCGCATCGAAGAGGCCGCTGCCCCCGTTGTCCAGCACCACGTACGAAACCTCGTCGATGATCTGCGGATACGAGGGGACCTGCACTCCGCGTAGGGCGTCCGCCGGCAGCGACCGGAACGCGAGGAGCAGCTCGTCCAGCGGTATGCCGTTGGTGTCCACGGTCAGCGCGGCACCGGCGGCCCGGAGCACCTGGTCGAGCTTCACCGGGTCGTCGCGCAGGTGCGTCTCGCCGGCCTTGTCGAGCACCGCGCGGAGCATCTGCTGCTGGTGTCGCTGCCGGTCGTAGTCGCCGCCGGGCAGGTTGTAGCGCTGGCGGATGTAGTCCAGGGTCCGGGCGCCGTCCATCTGCTGGCAGCCGGGGGTGAACAGGGTCTTCGTGTGGATCGACTGGACCTCGGCGTCGACGCACATCCGGATGCCGCCGAGCAGGTCGATGACCTCCTTGAAGCCGGAGAAGTCGACCAGCGCGGCACCGTCGAAGCGTACCCCGGTGAGCTTGGTCAGGGTGGCGGAGAGCAGCCGGGTTCCGGCCTCACCGCCACCGCCGTGCTCGATTGCCGCGTTGATCTTGTCCCGGCCACCGCCGTACCCCGGTGCCGCCGGGATGGTGACCAGCAGGTCGCGCGGGATCGAGATCAGGTACGCCTGCCGCACGCCGGCCGGCACGTGCACGATCATGATGCTGTCCGAGCGCTCGTCCTCGGGGTGGGCGCCGGGCCGGTGGTCCGAGCCGACCAGTAGGTAGTTGAGCGCGTGGGACAGGTCGGTACGCGGTTGCCGGGCCGCCCGGTCGAGCAGTTGCTCCTTGGCCACCGTGCGGTCGTACCGGTGGGTGAGCCAGTGCATCCCCGCGAAGCCGAGGACGGCGAGCAAAACCAGGGCGAGGCCGGCACCGAGGAGGAACCGGGGCCAGCGGGCGGGTCGCCCCCGCCCGCGTCTGGTCCGTGCTGCCCTGATCGTGACACCCCTCCCGCAGCCGTGACGTGAGAGCCACTCACGTCAGGCTACGGTCCGGACACCCGGCGGTGCTGGCTTTCGCCGCTGTTGCCGCCAGGTCACGGTCACTTTCTGGTGGAGAGGACCTCCGGGTTCGCGATCACGAAGTCGTCGAGCTTGTCGTCCTTGACCGCCTTGAACATCTGCATGCTCAGGTCGTTGAGCGTTTCCCGGCCGTTGCCGTTGGAGGCGAAATTGCCACCGTTGGTGCGCAGGGTGATCAGGTCGTTGCCGGTGACGCCCTTGAGGGTGAACATGTAGTCCGCGATCGGCACGCCGCCGGTGTCCAGGACGAGGGCCTTGCCGGCCGCCTGGGTCAGCTTGTTCAGCTTGATCGGGTTGCTCAGCATGCCGTTCGCGGTGGCCTTCTTCGCCATCGCCTTGATCAGCTGCTGCTGGTTCTGCTGGCGGTCGTAGTCGCCGCGGGGCAGGCCGTAGCGCTGGCGGGCGAAGTCGAGGGCCTCCCAGCCCTCCATCTCCTTGCAGCCCTTCTCGTGCACCACCGGCTTCATCGGCTTGCCGGTCTTCTTGGCGTCCGCGTTCCACATCGGCTTACCGTCGACCATCTTCATGTGGTGCGAGGTGACCTCGTGGCTCACGCAGATCCGCACGGTGCCGAGGGCGTCGATGACGTTCTTGAAGCCGCCGAAGTTGATGATCGCGGCGCCGTCGAAGCTGATTCCGGTCATCTTCTTGATGGTCTTGGCCATCAACTGGGCGCCGCCCTCCCAGCCGCCACCGTTCTGCGCGCCGTGGAAGAAGGCCGCATTGATCTTGTCGGTGCCGTGCCCCGGGATCTCCGCCTCGGTGTCCCGGGGGATCGAGATGAGGTACGCCTGGTCGTGGCTGGCCGGGATGTGCAGGATGATGATGGTGTCCGAGCGGACGTCGTCGGCGGCCCAGCGCGCCCGGGCGTCGACGCCGAGCAGCAGCATGTCGATCGGGCCGTCGAGGTTCTTGCCGCCCTCGGCCTCGGTCTTGCCGGCGTCGCCGAGCAGGTTGCGCTCTTCGATGTTCTTGGTGGCCTGGCCGATCACCGCCTTGCTGCCGACGATCGCGACGCCGCTGGTCATCATCAGCACCGCGCCGAAGATCACCGTGAGTCGGGCCCAGAGGGGGTCCTTGCGCTTGGTCCGCTTCTTCGCCCCGCCGGCACCGCGACCGCCCGGGCCGGCCTGGGATGGAATTTTCGGCGGCACCCGCCCGGGTGCTCCGGGCTCCGGTGACTGAGGGCGACGGCTGGTCTGAACCGGCATGCGTGCTCCAGCTCTATGGTCGGGGGCGGGACAACTGTACGTACCAGGTCCCGTTCTCGCGACCCGTCCGCTGACCATTCCCGCACAACCCAGCGCTTGTCCTGACGAATTGACCGAACGGTCAATCAAGAGCAACTGGTCGGCGGTTGGCCAGCCGCGGGACGACCTTGACCGCCGACCAGGCGGGATGCTTCCGGGAGGGCGTCAGCCGCCGCTGCTTTTCGGCTGGTTGGCCTTCACCCAGTCGGCCATCGTGTCCGAGGCGATGGCCTGGTACATCGCCAGCGCCTTCTCCCGGTCGGACACCACCACCGACTGGCCGTCGACGTTCTGGCCGCCCAGGTTGGGGCTGGTGATGAAGGTCAGGTTCTCGCCGCGCAGGCTCCGAAACTCCAGGGCCATGTCGGTGAGCGAGAAGTCCTTGTCGACCGTGATCGCCTTGGTGACCGCCTTGAGAAAACTGTTCAACTTCCGGGGGTTGGTCAATGTGCCGGTGCTCGTCGCCTTGTCCATCAGCGCCTTGAGAAACTCCTGCTGGTGGCGCATCCGGGCGAAGTCTCCCTCGGGGAACTGGTAGCGCTGCCGCACCCAGTCGAGGGCCTCGGCGCCGTCCATGTGGTTCACCCCCTTGGTGAACTTCCGGTGCGGCTTGTGGATCGAGGTGATGGTGCGGTCCACCTTGAGGTCGACGCCGCCGAGCGCGTCGGTGACCTCCTTGAACCCGGCGAAGTCGATCGCCACGACATGGTCGATCCGGACGTCGGTGAAGCACTCCACGGTCTTCACCGCCAACGGCAGGCCACCGAACGCGAAGGCTGCGTTGATCTTGTTGCGCTGGCCGGAGTCGCACGGGGCACCGGCGTTCTGCGGGATCGGCACGTACAGGTCACGCGGAATGGAGACCAGGTAGGCCTCCTTGTGGTCGGCCGGGATGTGCATGACGATCAGCGTGTCCGCCCGCCACTTCCCGGCGGTGTCCATCGGGGCGTCCGGGTCGCGGGAGTCGGTTCCGGCCAGCAGGATGTTCAGCGCACCGTCGACCTTCTTGGCCGGCCGCCCGCCGGTGATCTCCGAGAAGGGGTCGGTTCGGGCCAGATCATCGTCGAGGTTACGGGCGTAGAACCACGCTCCCACGCCAACGAGCAGGGCGAGCACCAGCACCGCCACGCCGGCCACCAGGCCGATCCGCCCCCAGCGCGGGCGGGGACCACGCCGTCCGGGGCCACCGGCGCCGCCCGGTCCACCGGGGCCGCCAGGTCCGGTTGGTCCGCCCGGGCCGCCGGGGCGCGGCTCTCCGTCGTACGACGGGTACCGGCGGGCGTCGGTGACGCGGGCGCGCCCGGCGGTGCCCCGGCCGGGGCCGGGAACCTGGGCGCGGCCCGCGCTCCTCAGGTACGGGAGGGGAAAGCCGGCAGACGTGGTCGCTGACATAGAACCGAGGGTAGGTCGCTCGGACCAGTCCCACCCTCAGGCCGGACCGGATGTCAGGCTCCTTCCAGCCGGGTTCAGTACCCTAGCCGCTCGCGGAAGTACTCGATCGTGCGTCGCAGGCCGTCTTCGGGCGAAACGGCCGGCTCGTATCCGAGCCGCTCGCGGGCGAGCGTGAGGTCGGGGCGGCGCATCTCCGGGTCGTCGGCCGACCGGGTGATGAAGGCCACCTCGGACGGGCTTCCGGTGAGCGACACGATCGTCTCGGCCAGCTGCCGCATCGACATCTCGTGCTCGGTGCCGCAGTTGATCGGGCCGGTCTCGGTCGAGTCGAGCAGCAGCAGAATGCCCCGGACCAGGTCGTCGACGTAGCAGATCGAACGGGTCTGGTTGCCGGTGCCGTGCACCGTGATCGGCTCGCCGCGCAGGGCCTGGGAGATGAAGGTCGGGATGGCGCGGCCGTCGTCCGGGCGCATCCGCGGCCCGTACGTGTTGAAGATCCGGACGATCGCGGTGTCGGTGGCCCGGCTGCGGTGGTAGGCCATGGTGGCCGCCTCCGAGAAGCGCTTCGCCTCGTCGTAGACGCTCCGGATGCCGATCGGGTTGACGTTGCCCCAGTACGTCTCGCGCTGCGGGTGCTCCTTCGGGTCCCCGTACGCCTCGGACGTGGAGGCCATCAGGAACCGGGCGCCGTCGGCGGTGGCCCGCTCCAGCAGGTGCAGGGTGGCGACCGAGCCGACCCGCAGGATCTCCACCGGCAACTTCTCGAAGTCGGTGGGGCTGGCCGGAGATGCCATGTGCAGGATCGCGTCGAACCGGTCGGTCATGGCCGGGTGGTCGGTCGGCAGGCCCTCGGAGATGTCCGCCTCGATCAGCGTGAAGGTCGGCTTCTCCAGCAGGTGGGAGATGTTGTCCTTGGTGCCGGTGATGAAGTTGTCCAGCACCACGACCGTGCAGCCACGTTCGATGAGCCGGTCGACCAGGTGTGATGGCACGAAGCCGGCGCCGCCGGTGACGAGGATGCGGTGCCCGGGGCCGAAACGAGGAGCAACGTTCATACCGGCAAGCCTACTCAAGCGGATGGGCCGGAGCTGTCGTCGGCTCCGGCCCACCGCCACCGCATGATCAGTGGGCGCCCGCGCCGGTGAGCGCGCGCACCTCCAGTTCGGCGTACTTCTCCTCGTCGTGCTCCTTCGACAGCAGGGTGCCGATCCAGCCGCAGAGGAAGCCGATCGGGATCGAGATGATGCCCGGGTTCGACAGCGGGAACCAGTGCCAGTCGTGCTCGGGGAACATGGCCGTCGGCGCCCCGGAGACGACCGGGGAGAAGAAGACCAGCACCACGGCGGCGAGCAGGCCGCCGTAGATCGCCCAGACCGCGCCCGAGGTGTTGAACCGCTTCCAGAACAGGCTGTAGAGGATCGCCGGCAGGTTGCCCGAGGCGGCCACCGCGAAGGCCAGCGCCACCAGGAACGCGACGTTCAGGCTTTGCGCGAAGATCGACAGTACGATGGCGACCGCGCCGATCACCAGGGCGGAGATCCGGGCGACGCCCACCTCCTGCCGCTCCGACGCCTGCCCGTTCTTGATCACGTTGTTGTAGAAGTCGTGCGCCAGGCTGGACGACGAGGCCAGGGTCAACCCGGCGACCACCGCCAGGATGGTGGCGAAGGCGACCGCCGCGATGATCGCCAGCAGTGTCGCGCCGCCCAGGCTGCCGCCGAGGAAGTCCTTGCCGAGCGCCTCGGCGAGCAGTGGCGCGGCAATGTTGCCGGCCTTGTCCTGCTCCGTGATGGCCTTCCCGCCGACCAACGCCGCCGCACCGAAGCCGAGGGCGAGGGTGAGCAGGTAGAACAGCCCGATGATGCCGATCGCCCAGAGCACGCTCTTGCGGGCCGTCTTCGCGGTCGGCACGGTGTAGAAGCGGATCAGGATGTGCGGCAGGCCGGCCGTGCCGAGCACCAGGGCGATGCCGAGCGAGAGCAGGTCCATCTTGCTGTAGAAGGTCTTCAACGCGTCGCCGGGTGTCTCCACGCCGTAGCGGAGCCCGGGTTCGAGGAAGGCGGCCCCCTTGCCGGAGGCGTGCGCCGCGTCGCCGAGCAGCGACGACAGGTTGAACTCGTACTTCGCCAGCACCAACAGAGTCATCACGATGGCGCCGCTCATGAGCAGGAACGCCTTGACGATCTGCACGTAGGTGGTGCCCTTCATGCCGCCCACGGTGACGTAGATGATCATCAGGGCGCCGACCAGGATGATGGTGGCGACCTTCGCGGTGTCGGCGTCCATGCCGAGGAAGGTGGTGCCCGGCTTGATGCCGAGCAGCAGGGCGACCAGCGCGCCCGCACCGACCATCTGGGCCAGCAGGTAGAAGATCGACACGGTGATCGTGGAGACCGCCGCCGCGGTCCGGACCGGACGCTGGCGCATCCGGAACGCCAGCACGTCGGCCATCGTGTACCGGCCGGAGTTGCGCAGCAGTTCGGCGACGAGCAGCAGCGCGACCAGCCAGGCGACCAGGAAGCCGATCGAATAGAGGAAGCCGTCGTAGCCGTACAGGGCGATGATGCCGGCGATGCCGAGGAAGGACGCGGCCGACATGTAGTCGCCGCCGATCGCCATGCCGTTCTGGAAGCCGGAGAAGGACCGGCCGCCGGCGTAGAAGTCGGTGGCGGTCTTGGTCTGCCGGCTGGCCCAGACGGTGATGGCGAGCGTGATCGCCACGAAGACCAGGAAGAGGGTGATGGTGAGGTTACGGGCGGTGGTGCTGTGCGGATCAGCCGCGAGGACGATGCTCATCGGTCATCTCCCTCGAGCTCGGCGCGGATCCGGTCGGCGACCGGGTCGATCCGCCGGTCGGCGAACCGGGCGTAGAGCCAGGCGATGAGGAACGTCGAGACGAACTGGAGCAGGCCGAAGACCAGGGCGACGTTGATGTTCCCGACGAGCTTTGTGCCCATGAAGCCCCGCGCGTACGCGGAGAGGATGACGTAGAGCGCGTACCACAGGAAGAACGCGACGGTCATCGGGAAGACGAAGCCGCGCAGCGCGCGCCGCAACCCGGCGAACTCGTCCGACCGCTGTACGGCGAGATACCGCTCCGCGGCGGATTCGGCCGGCGCGGACGCGGGTGTGTCCGTGGACATCTGTGGATCACCACCTTCGCAGTCGTGGGGGAGTTTCGCGCACGGTAAAGAGCGCGCTCCCCGCCCGGGAAGGTGCAGATCGACCTCGGTCACCCCCTGCGCCGAGCGGTCGCCCTCCTGCGCCGAGTGACCCAGGTCACTCCGGTCACCGGCTGTCCAGTTCGTGATACCGACCGCGGTAATGGAGGAGGGGGGCGGTCTCCTCGGCCAGCTCGACCGCCTCGATGGTGGCCTCGACCAGCAGGCCCCAGCCGTACTCCCGGGCGGCGTCGAGCCGGCAGCCGGCCCACCCGCCCGCGTCCGACGGGACCGGCCCGTACGGGGTGTCGGTCCATGAACCGATGGCGAAGAGGCCACCGGGGGACGGGAAGATGCCGGCGAAGCGGTCGGCGAGCTGCCGGTGCGGCGGGCCCAGCGGCGCGACCGCGAACCGCCCCGCCTCCTCGACGGCCGCCCACAGGTCCGACTCCGGGTCGATCAGCCCGAGCAGCCGGTCCGGCTCCCCCTCGGCGACCAGGGTGGACGAGACGGTCAGCCCCGCCGGTCCGGGCGCCGCCCAGAGCGTGACCGGGGCGGCCAGCCGACCCCGCAGTCGGCGTACCGGCGACCGCTGCCCGGTCGGCACGGCGAACGGGTCGGTGTGGTGGATCTCGGCGCCCGGCTCATGATTCACGTGAAACATTGTGCCGCCCGGGGCTCGCGCCCAGCCGAGGAAGCGCCCGCACCGCTCCCCGGGCCGTCCTGCTGCCTGGTGCTCTCATTCAGCGGCGGGGTGTGACGGCCTCCAGCAGTTCCGGCTGGCGGCGGTCCAGCACGTCCCCGGCCAGGTAGGTGCCGAGCAGCGCGGCGCCCAGCCCGTATGCCAGGCCGACCGGCAGGGCCAGCCAGAGCCAGACGTCCCCGAGCAGCGCCGCGGCGACCACCATCGGCACCGCCGCGGTCGCCGAGGCGACCATGGACAGCAGGGAGAGCAGGCTCTTCGCCACCCCGGCGCCGGTGTTCATGGCGAACGGGTTGCTCGTCTCCGGCAGCGAGTACGCGCCGAGCACCGAGATGAAGGCGTTGATCGCCAACCCGGTGCCGTACGAGGCGAGCAGCGCGCCGGCCATCACCCCCAGCCACTCGGGGTGTCGCAGCACCGCGGCGAGGATGACCGCGACCGCGGCGAGCAGCGGCAGCACGTAGATCGAGAACGCGGTCATCCGGGCGCGCAGCTCCAACCGCCCCGGTACGCCCGCGACCACGTTGGCCGCGTACGCGCTGCCGTCGAAGCCGAACTGGTTGGCCAGGGTGAGCGACGCGAGCACCCCGACGAAGATCAGCGAGAGGCTGACCAGCACCGGCGACGGGTCACCACTGAGGGAAAAGCCCTCCTTGCCGTCGGCGTTGAAGCCGGAGCCACCCAGGTTGACCATCACCGGCACGAAGATCCCGACCACCGCGATGGTGATCAGGTTGGCCCTCCGACGGGCGTCCCGCCACCAGTAGCGGCCCTCCCGGGCCACCAGCGCGCCGAAGCGATCCTGCCGCGCCCAGCCGACCGCCCAGGGGAAGAGCTGGGCGATCGCCCCGCCGGCCGCCCTGCCGGCCGCCCCGCGCCGGTTCCGGGCCGGGCCGGCGCTCGCCGCACCCACCATTGCCGACTCCAGCGAGCGCGACCACCAGAACATCAGTGCTCCGATGGCCAGCACGGTGATCAGCAGCTTGAGTACGCCGGCCCAGGCCCGACCCTCGGCCACATCGATCCCGGCGGTCCACGGCGCGCCGAACGGAGTCCAGCCGACGACCCGGGCGGCGCCGGTCAGCCGGTCCCAGTCGGCCTGGCGGACGGCGGCGAGCACCGCGATCTGCAACGGCCCGAGCAGGGCGGCGAGCACCGCGAGCAGCACGGCTGCCAGGTCGCGTACCCGGCGGGAGCGGAGCATGGTGGCGAAGGCGCTGGTCACCGCGCGGGCGGCGGCCACGCAGAGCAGCAGCCCGGCGACCACCCCGACGGCTGCGACCAGCGCGGCCGGCCAGCCGCCCAGCACACCGGCCGTGACGACCAGCCCGGTGACCGCAATCAGCGTCGCCAGCACCGGGACGCTGACCAGGGCGGCGGCGTACAGGCCGGTGACCAGGGTGCGGCGGGAGAGCGGGAGCAGCGCGAAGCGGGCCGGGTCCAGGGTCTCGTCCACGCCGAAGAAGACCAGCGGCATCAGCAGCCAGCCCAGCACCAGCACGCCCCCGCCGAAGGCCGCGACCATGAGCGCGTACCGGGGCTGGTCGGCCAGGCCGGGCGCGGCCAGGCCGACGAAGCCGCCGGACGCGAACCAGAGCCCGACCACGACGCCCACCACGAAGAGCGCGATGCGCCACCGCTGTCCACGGAAGTTGTTGCCCAGCACCCGCAGCTTGAGTCGGACGAAGTGCCGGGCGGAGACCCTCCGGGCCGGCCGCTCGGACGCGGTCACCGGGACAGCCACGACAGCTCCTCGCCGGTCGCGGTCCGCCCGCCGACCACCTCGACGAAGACCTCCTCCAGGGACCGGTCGCCGCGTACCTGCTCGAGCGTGCCGACCTGCTTGATCCGTCCGTCGGCGAGGATCGCCACGTGGGAGCAGATCCGCTCGACCACCTCCATGACGTGGCTGGAGAAGACGACCGTGCCGCCACCGAGGACGTACCGGTGCAGGATGTCGCGGATCAGCGCCGCCGAGACCGGGTCGACCGCCTCGAACGGCTCGTCGAGCACCAGCAGCCGGGGGCCGTGCAGCAGTGCGCAGGCCAGGCCGATCTTCTTCTTCATGCCCGCCGAGTAGTCGACCACCAGGGTGCGGCCGGCGTCGGTCAACGCCAGCACGTCCAGCAGCTCCGCCGCGCGCTGGTCGACCACCGCCGGGTCCATGCCGCGCAGCAGGCCGTGGTAGGCCAGCAGCTCCGCCCCGCTGAGCCGGTCGAAGAGCCGTACGCCGTCCGGCATCACGCCGAGCAGGCCCTTGGCGTGCACCGGGTCGGTCCAGACGTCGTGTCCGAGCACCCGGGCCTGCCCGGCGTCGGGCCGCAGCAGGCCGACGGCCATCGACAGGGTGGTGGTCTTGCCGGCTCCGTTCGGGCCGAGCAGCCCGTAGAACGAGCCGGTCGGCACGTCCAGGTCGACCCCAGCGACCGCGACCTTGGTGTCGAACCGCTTGGCCAGGCCACGGAGGGACAGCGCGGGATACTCATCGGTCATGCATCAGACCGTATCTCTCCGTCGCTGATGATCTCTCCCGCCCTGGGACGACCTCGGCCTCCTACCCGAGCAGGAGGCGCGGCCGCTCACAGCCGCAGCGCCTCCGGCGCATGCAGGCGGAGCATCGTCACCCCGACGTCGGTGGGCAGGCGACGCCGGGTGGCCATCGACACCGCCACCATCACCGTGAACGCCAGCGGCACCGTCCAGGCGGCCGGCTGGGCGGTCAACGTGGCCGGCCAGCCGGTCAGCGGCGGGCCCAGCACCGTGAGCAGCACCGCACCGATCGCGGCGCCGCCGCCGACCAGCACCCCGGCCGCGGCGCCCAGGTCGGTCAGGCCGCGCCACCAGATGCCCAGCACCAGCAGCGGGCAGAAGCTCGACGCGGCCACCGCGAAGGCCAGCCCGACCACCTCGGAGACGTCCAGCCCGGAGACGTTCAGCGCGAGCACCGCCGGCACCCCGCCGGCGAGCACCGTGGCCAGCCGGAAGCCGCGTACGGAGCCGCGGCCGAACACGTCGGTGGAGATCACTCCGGCCACGCTGGTGAGCAGGCCGGACGAGGTGGACAGGAACGCGGCGAACGCCCCGGCGGCGACCAGCGCGGCGAGCAGCCGGCCGGTCGCGCCGTCGCCGAGCGCCGCCTCGGGCAGCAGCACCACCACCGCGTCGGTCTGGCCGGTGACCAGCAGTTGCGGGGTGTAGATCCGGCCCAGCACGCCGTAGATGGTGGGCAGCAGGTAGAAGACGCCGACCAGGGCGAGCACCACCAGGGTGGTGCGGCGGGCGGCGGCCCCGTCCGGGTTGGTGTAGAAGCGGACCAGCACGTGCGGCAGCCCCATGGTGCCGAGGAAGGTGGCCAGGATCAGCGAGTACGTCGCGAACAGCCCTCGATCGTCGTCCTCGGCGGTGTCCGGCAGCAGCCAGTCCGTGGCGCCGATGGCCGTGCCGGAGACCTCCGGCACCGGGTCGCCGGCGGCGAACTCGATGTGGTCGCCGGGGCGTACCTCCCGGACGTCCCCGTCGGCGAAGGTGAGCCTCGCGCGGTGCTCGACCACGACGGTGGTCGCGGTCCGGAACGCCGGCCCGTCGGGCGGGGTCACCGCAGGGCGGGCGTCGGCCTGCCACTGCAACGCCAGGAAGATCGCCGGTACGGCCAGTGCGGTCAGCTTCAGCCAGTACTGGAACGCCTGGACGAAGGTGATCGCCCGCATCCCACCCAGCGCCACGTTCCCGGTCACCACCACGGCGACCAGCAGCGCCCCCACCGGGTACGGCGAGCCGGCGAGGGTGGCCAGGGTCAGCCCGGCACCCTGGAGCTGCGGCACCAGATAGAGCCAGCCGATGAAGATCACGAAGACCGTGGCCAGTTTCCGCAGCCGCCGCGAACCGAGCCGCACCTCGCAGAAGTCCGGCAGGGTGAACGCCCCGGAGCGGCGCAGCGGGGCGGCCACGAAGAGCAGCAGCGCCAGGTAGCCGGCGGCGAAGCCGACCGGGTACCAGAGCACGTCCACGCCGTACTTGAGGATCAGGCCGGCCACGCCCAGGAAGCTGGCCGCCGACAGGTACTCCCCGCCGATCGCGGCGGCGTTCCAGGTCGGGCTGACCGTCCGGGAGGCGACCAGGAAGTCGGAGGTGGTCCGGGCCAGCCGCAGCCCGTAGAAGCCGATCCCGACCGTGACCAGCGTGACCGCCACGATCGCCGGGACGACGTACGCGTTGTTCACCTCAGTGCTCCGGCCGGTGGACCAGGTCGGTGAAGTCCTGCTCGTTCCGCTCCGCCAGCCGCACGTACGCCCAGCCGACGGCGATCAGGAACGGGAAGGCGGCCACCCCGAGCAGGAGCCACGGCAGGTTGACCCCGAGTACGGTGACCCGACCGACCGAGGGTGCGATCGCGAAGAGCCAGGGCAGGCCGCCGAGCCCGATCAGCACCAGCAGGCTCAGCCGCAGCGCCAGCGCGAGTTGGGCCCGTACCAGCCCCTGGACCAGCGCCTCGCCGACCCGGGTCTGCTGGGTCAGTTCGGAGCGGGTGCGGTCCGCCCGGCTGCCCGCGCGGGACACCTCGGCCAGCACGATCCGGGTACGCCGGCGCGACTCGGCCACGCGCGGGGCCGGCACCGGAGCGGCCTCGGCCGGCCGCCCCGGAACGCCCCGCTCATCCGCTCCGGTCATCCCCGGCAGTCTCGCCTGATCACCGTAAATGTCAAGGGTGCCGGTACGGGCACCCCGTGGCGTCCGCCTCGACCCGACCGAGCACGGCGCGGGCCTGTGCCCGGCCCACGTTCGCGGCCCGCCAGCCGTCCTCGGGGAGCTGCGCGGCGATCTCCCGCAGCGCGCAGGAGCGCATCGGCTCCGGCAGCCGGTCCAGCGCCGGTACGGCGTCCGCCGAGAGCCGGGACAGGTACTCCACGTCCAGCCGGTCGATCCGCTGCCAGCGGTCGACGTTCCGGTCGGCGATCAGCCGGTCCGGATTGACCACGGCGAGACCGAGCAGGGCGACCACCCCGGCGCCCAGCACCAGCCGGGGCAGCCAGGCGCCCCGCAGCCGCACCGTGGCCACCCCGACCAGCACGAAGAGCAGGCCCAGCCAGAGCTCCACGGTCGCCACCACCAGGCGCAGCCGGGTCACCCCGTAGGCGTCGGTGTAGACCCGCATCCGGTAGAGCGCCGAGGCCACGACCACCAGGCTCAGCACGGTCAGCCCGCCGATCAGCACCCGGATCAGCGCCCGGTCCGCCCCCGTGCCCCGGGGCGCCCAGCGCATCGCCCCGGCGATCACCAG
Source organism: Micromonospora sp. SL4-19 (assembly GCF_047921475.1). NCBI lineage: Bacteria > Bacillati > Actinomycetota > Actinomycetes > Micromonosporales > Micromonosporaceae > Micromonospora > Micromonospora sp. SL4-19. The sequence continues at coordinate 29,638 of NZ_JBLROB010000010.1, read as the reverse complement.
CAGGGTCAGCGCGGAGACCGCGAGCAGCTGCCAGAATCCGCCGCGGGCGTATTCGGCGTAGGTCAGTCCGGCCGTACCCAGCACGTGGTCCGAGCCGCCGAAGAGCACGGTGAGCTGCACCAGCACGAAGGCGGCGAAGAGCACGTCGAGCAGGGCCAGCGGCAGCACCCATTCCAGCCGCCGGACCGCCCGGGCCGGCCCGGTGCGCAGCTCCAGGTCGGGCGGCGCCGCCAGCAGGTACGCCCCACCGAGCAGCACCGCGCCCACCAGCAGCAGGCGGAGGAGCCAACCGGACACGCCCACCGTGGAGACGTCGGGCAGCGCGTCGGCCACCAGGCCGGCGAAGACCGCGTCGGCCGAGGAGAAGAGCAGCCCGAACAGGAGCAGCAGCACGGCGGTGACCCCGAGGCTGACCAGACTCCGGCCCACGCTCGGGCCGTCCGGCCGGGTCCGGGGCCGGGGCAGCCCCCGGACCGCCCAGGGCAGCGCCCGCACGCCGGCGATCGGTGGCAGCACCCCGGCCGTCAGCAGGCCCAGCGGCGTACGCCCGCCCGCCACGGCGAGCGAGGCGGTGCCGACGGCGGCGAGGAGGCAGAGCGCGAAGAGCCAGCCGGCGGCGCGTACCGTGCCGACCCCGACCAGGGCGACGGTGGCGACCGCCCAGGCCAGCCGCGCCGCCCGGCCCGACGCCCCCGTGGCGCCGGGACGGGCGACCGCGCCGGCCCCCGCGGTGGTGCCGCTCTCATCGGGTACGCCGACCTGCGGCGACCCGGCCGTGCCGAGGGCGGTGGCCCCGGCGACGGTGGCGACCAGCCAGCCCAGCCCGGGCCGGTCCATCGGCACCACGGAGGCGCTCACCCCGGCGGCCACTGCCACCGCACCGAGCACCACCGGCCGGGCGGCTCCCGTGGCTCCCGGCCAGCGCCGCTCCCACACGGACGGCTGCGCTGCCGGCCGGGCGACGGACTGCGGGGCGAGCTGGGAGTGCGGGCCCGCTGGGCGGGGCAGCGCCGGCCGGGGATCGACGGGCGGTCGCGGTGGGGGTGCGGTGGTCATGCGGCCTCTCCTCGGGCGGATTCGGTATGCGGCAGGGTGACCTCGATGCGGCAGCCGGCGCGGGCACCGGGCGCGGCGGGGTGCGGGTCGGCGACACGGATGGTTCCGCCGTGCATTTCGATCACCCAGTGGGCGATGGCCAGGCCGAGCCCGGTGCCACCGCCGGCGGTCCGCTCGCCCCGGGTGAAGCGTTCGAACACCCGGGACCGTTCGGCCGGCGGGATGCCCTCACCCTCGTCGCTCACCTCGACGTGCAGCTGGCCGGCCCGCTCTTCGGCGGCGACCAGCACCGTCCCGCCGGGCGGGCTGTGCCGGGCGGCGTTGTCGAGCAGGTTGGCGAAGACCTGGTGCAGCCGCCACGGGTCGGCGTGCACGGTCAGCGGGGCGGGCAGCGGCCGGAGTCGGAAGCGGACGTCCCGGCCCGTCCCGGCGGCGGTGGCGGCGGCCTGTTCCACCGCCTCGTCGAGGAAGTCGGCGACGTCGATCCGGACCCGCCGCAGCGGGACCACACCGGCGTCCAGCCGGGACAGGTCGAGCAGGTCGGCGACCAGGTGCCCGAGGCGCTCGGTCTGGGTGAGCGCGGCGCGCAGCGCCGCCGGCTCCGGGGTGGCCACCCCGTCGACCAGGTTCTCCAGCACGCCCTGCAGCGCGCTGATCGGCGTACGCAGCTCGTGCGAGACGTTCGCGATCAGCTCGCGCCGGCGCTGGTCGGCGACGGCCAGGTCGGCGGCCATCTTGTTGAACGCGTGGGCCAGCTCGCCCACCTCGTCGCGGGAGGTGGCCCGGACCCGACGGGTGTAGTCGCCCCGGGCCATCGCCCCGGCCGCGGCGGTCATCTCCCTCAGCGGCGAGGTCATGCCGTGCGCCAGCACCTGTGCGGTCAGCAGGGCGATGGCGATCGCGGTGATCGCGGTGCCCGGCGGCAGCCAGCCGATGCCCCACCAGAAGTAGCCGACGGCGACCGCCCAGGAGGCGACCAGCAGGACGCCGAGCTTCACCTTGATCGAGCGGACCGGGTCCAGCGGGCGGGGCAGCACCCGGTTCAGCCAGTCCACCAACCGGGCAGTCACGCCGGGACCTCCAGCGCGTAACCGACGCCGTGCACCGTCCGGATCAGGTCCGCGCCGAGCTTGCGGCGGAGCGCCTTGATGTGGCTGTCGACCGTACGGGTGCCGGAGCCGTCGGCCCAGCCCCAGACGTCGGCGAGGAGCCGTTCCCGGGGCAGCACCGTACGGGGCCGGGCGGCCAGGTGCACCAGCAGGTCGAACTCGGTGGGTGTGAGGTGCACCTCGACACCGTCCTTGACCACCCGCCGCTCGTCCGGGCTGATCTCGATGTCGCCCAGCTGCAGGGTGGCCGGACCGGTGTTGGCAGCGCGTTCCACCCGGCGCAGCAGCACGTGCACCCGCGCCGCCAGCTCCCGCATCGAGAACGGCTTGGTCAGGTAGTCGTCGGCGCCGACGGCAAGCCCGATCAGCAGGTCCGTCTCGTCGTCCCGGGCGGTGAGCATCAACACCGGCACCGGACGGTCGGCCTGGATCCGCCGGCACACCTCCAGCCCGTCGAAGCCGGGCAGCATCACGTCGAGGACGACGAGGTCGTGCTGACCGGCCCGGAACTTCTCGACGGCGCTCGGGCCGTCGCCGGCGATGTCGACGGTGAAGCCCTCCGCCCGCAGGCGGGCGGCGACCGATTCGGCGATGGTCCGTTCGTCCTCGACCACCAGTACCCGGCGTTCCCTCATGACGTCCGACTCTAGGAAGCGGCCGTGGAGATCAGTGGCTCGCCTTGTGAACAACCTGTGGAGAACGCGTCACTCCTGTGGATAACCCGGTGGATGAGCGGGGGCTCGTTGTGGACGACGGGTGGGGATGTCAGGGTGGCCCAGGTCGGGATGCCGGCGCCGAGGCGACCTTCCCGCTCGCGTTCGCGGTGGCCGACATCTTCTGACCGATTCCCGGAACCTTTCTCTCTACCCGTGAGTGGAAGTGGTGGAGAGGGGAGGTGACGGTGTCGGACGAACTGATCTCCGAGGTGTACGCCGCCTGCTACCGCCGGCTGGTCGTCCAGTTGTACGCGGTGACCGGCGACCTGAACGAGGCGCAGGAGGCCGTCCAGGAGGCGTTCACCCGCGCGGTGGGCGCTCCGCGCCGCTTCGCTGGCCTGGACAACCCGGAGGCCTGGCTGCGTCGGGTAGCGCTGAACGTCGCACGCAGCCGGCACCGCCGCCGCCGGCTGCTGGACACCCTGCTGCGGCGCATCGGTCCGCCGCCCGCCGTCGCCGACCGGTCACCCGAGCACCTCGCCCTGCTGGCCGCGCTGCGCGACCTGCCCGCGGGGCAGCGCCACGCGTTGGCCCTGCACTACCTGGTCGACCTGCCGGTGGACGAGGTCGCGGCGACGCTAGGAGTCTCGGCCGGCACGGTCAAGTCCCGACTCTCCCGCGGGCGGCAGGCCCTGGCCGCGCTGCTCGCCGACACCGACACCGCCGACACGTGCAGCACCGGGAGGATCGATGTCCGATCGTGAGTTCACCGGCTTCGAGGTCGACACGGTCGCCGACGCCGTCCGGCAGCCACCCCTGGACGACCTGTGGACGGCCGCCTACGCCCGCCGTCGACGCCGTGCCGGTGGGGTGGCCCTGGCCCTCGTCATCGCCTTCGCCAGCATGGCGGCCCTGCCCCTGGCCGCCCGCACCCGCGGCGTCGAGTGGGCCGGCCCAGACCAGCCTCGGGTGAGGCAGGACCGGGGCGGCCAGCTCTTCATCACCGGCCCAGAGTCGGGCGTCCTCGTGCAACAGCGAGACGACGCCTGCGGCCTGCTGCTCTTCACCCACACCGAGGACGGCGGGCGGAACTGGACCGACTTCGACGCGGCCCGCTACGACAGCACCCGCTGCGGCAAGGACGCTGAGGGAAACCCGTTCGCCTCCGCTGACTTCACGGTGCTCGGGCAGCGCTCCTACCTGGTTCGCGACGGCGACCGGCTCCGGCTCTCGACCGACTACGGCCGCACCTGGCGGGACGCCGAACGGTCTATGGTGGCGGTCGTCGCCTTTCCCGAGAAGGCCCAGCCGGTCTTCTGCCAGAGGAACTGCGGCGCGCTGCGCGAGCCGGTGGCCGTGGACCCGTCGACGGGGACGGTGTACCGGCTCAACGGTAGGGCACCGGTGCCGTATCCGCCGTCCAGCATCTACCCGGCTGCCGACGGGACGATCTGGGTCACCTACTGGCCGGGGGAACCGAACGTCATGGTGGTCGCGCGCAGCACCGACCGAGGGGCCACCTGGGACACCTGGCGGCCGGCCGCCGGAACGGACGTGATCGCGGTGACAGGGGTCAGCGACCGGGAGGCGTACCTGTTGATCGCATCTCCACCGGTGCCCGGTGTTCAGCCGATGCGGGCCGAGGGCACGTCGCAGCTGCTGCGTACCACGGACGGTGGGCGGACCTGGGCGGACGTCGACACGGACCTGCCCGCCTCGTTGGAGGACAGGTCTCTCGTCGTCGGCTCGGACGGCTCGCTGCTGCTTGCCGAGTCGGGGCACATGCAGATGACGTCGAGCATGTCGAAAACCCTGGTCAGCCGGGACGCCGGGCGGCACTTCACCACGGCACTCGAGTACGACCGGCTGGACGGCTCGGCCGGCGGTGCCCCCGGGTATGTGTGGCTCTACGGCCGGGACGACATGACGGTTCTGGGCGCGGACCACGTGCAGCTCACCACGGACGGCAAGGACTGGACGCGGTTCCGCCTCCCGGACTGACGCCGGGCAGGAGCGTTCAGGCCGGGCCGGCCGGGGCTCGACCCCGGCCGGCCCGGCGACGGTCACTCCAGCCCCACCCGGACGGGGTGGGCGGTGGCGGATCCGAGCCAGGTGTGCGGGTTGCCGTACCAGCACCAGCCGAGCTTCGGCGCGCCCTGGCTGATCCAGAGCGCCGGCACCCGCTTGTCGCCGCAGCGGGAGCCGACCAGGGAGAAGCACCGGTTGCTCGCCAGCGCGGCCGGGAAGTGGGTGATGAACGCGATCCCCTCGTCGATGGTGAGCGGGAGCCGGCCCTGCGCGGTCATCCCCTCCATGGCCGCAGCCGGCGGCAGGTTGCGGAACTCCTCGCCCCGGTCCACGTCGAAGAGCAGGTACGCCGGCCCGGCCGGCACCTCCAGCTCCTTGATCGGGTCGAACTTCGGCAGGTCGTCGAGGGGAAAGTTCCGGTCCAGGAAGCCAGGCTTGCGCTTGCCGGCGAGCGTGGTGAGTGCCAGCCGCTCCGGCACCGACACCAGATCACGGGTGACCACCAGCAGGAACGGCACACGGGCCTCGGTTGGTGCGGCCAGTCCGTCCGCGCCCGCCGCGGCCCGGTCCCGCAGCGGGGCGACCAGATCGCGGAAGTCCTCCTCGGAGCGCCCGGCGAGGGCCGGGTAGCCCAGGCGGACCAGCCCGTCGACCTGACGGTCGAACTCGGATACGGGGTCGAATGTGATCACGGCGACCTCCCGTTGTCGTAAGCCGTACCGTACAGCGTACGCCGAAGTCGCGACGCGACCGGACGAGGGCGATTCAGCGGTTCCAGTCCTGTTTCGCCGCCCGGACCAGCTTGTCCTTCAGCTCACGGGTGTGCCGGCGGCTGACCGGCAGCTCCGTACCGTCGATCACCACCACATAGCCGGAGTTGACCAGCCGCAGCTCGGCGATCAGCTTGAGCTGCACCAGGTACGACCGGTGGATTCGCACGAAACCCGCGTCCGCCCACCGCTCGGCCAGGGTGGCCAGCGAGACCCGGACCAGGTGCGATCCGTCCGCGGCGTGCAGCCGGGCGTAGTCCCCCTGTGCCTCGACCCACCGCACCGCCGAGCGGGGCAGCATCCGGGTCGTGCCGGCAAGCTCGATCGGGATCGTCGGGTCCTCCTCTGCCCGGGCCAGCGCCGCCGGATGCGAGGGCACCACCCGGGAGCTGATCACCCGCCGCAGCGACTCGGCCAGCCGCTCGGCCCGCACCGGCTTGCGTACGTAGTCCGTCGCGCCCAGGTCGAAGGCGTCCACCGCGCCGTCGTCGTACGCGGTGACGAAGACGATCGCCGGCGGCCGGGCGAACCGCCGCAGCACCCGGGCCAGCTCCATGCCGTCCAGCCCGGGCATCCGGATGTCCAGGAAGACCACGTCCACGTCGCCGTCGCGGAGCACCCGCAGCGCCTCGGTCGCGTCGCCCGCCGTGTGCAGCCGGGCCACCCGGGGGTCGGCCCGCAGGTGATACGCCAGCTCGTCCAACGCCGGTGGCTCGTCGTCCACCGCCAGCACCCTGAGGAAACCCGATGCGTTCACAGCGCTGCCCCCGTCGTTCGCTCGCTGCGCTCACTCACGAAGCCGATGCGGTCGGTTCGCTCGCTGCGCTCGCTCACGAGTGGACCCGCACGCCGGGGTGAAACTTCGGCACCCGCATGCTCACCTTCGTACCGGAGCCCAGGCCGGTCTCGACGACCAGGCCGAACCGGTCCCCGAAGACCGACCGGAGCCGCTCGTCGACGTTCGAGAGGCCGACGTGCTGCCCCGGGTCGTCGGTCGGGTCGCTGCCGGCGCCCGCCAGCTCGGCGATCCCGGCGGCCAGCGTCGTCGGATCCATCCCCACTCCGTCGTCCTCCACCGTGATGTGGCACTCGGCGCCCGCGTCCCGGGCCTCGATGCTCACCATGCCGGTGCCCGGCTTGCGCGACAACCCGTGCCGGACCGCGTTCTCCACGAGCGGCTGGAGGCAGAGGAACGGCAGGGTCACCGGCAGCACCTCCGGGGCGATCTGCAGCCGGACCTGGAGTCGCTCGCCGAACCGGGCCCGCTCGATGGTCAGATACCGGTCGATCGACCGCAGCTCCTCGGCGAGCGTGGTGAACTCGCCGTGCGCCCGGAACGAGTAGCGGGTGAACTCGGCGAACTCCAGGATCAGCTCCCGGGCCCGCTCCGGGTCGGTCCGGACGAACGAGCCGATCGCGGTCAGCGCGTTGTAGATGAAGTGCGGGCTGATCTGGGCGCGCAGGGCGCGTACCTCGGCCCGGGCCAGGCGCTCCCGGGACGAGTCCAGCTCGGCGAGGGCGAGCTGGTCGCCGGCCCAGTGCGCGGTCTCCAGCGTCGCCTGCACCAGCCCCGGGGCGGGCTGCTCGTCGGCGACCGCCACCAGCGCCCCGACCACCCGGCCGTCCGCGCTCAGCGGCGCCACCACCGCGCCCCGCACCGGGCAGTCCACCAGGTCGCAGCGCAGCTCCGACTCGCGCAGCACCGTCGACCGGCCGGTGCCGACCGCCCGCCGGGCCGCCGCGAGCAGCTGGTTGCCGTGGTGCGCGCCTCGGCCGTCGAGGGCGAGCAGGGCCTCCCGGTCGGTCAGGGCCAGGCCGGCCGCGCCGACCAGGGCCCGCAGATGGCGTACGGCCTTCGCCGCGCCTGCCGGGTTCAGCCCGGCCCGCAGCGGCTCGGCGGCCAGCCCGGCGGTGTGCAGCACCTCGTAGGTGGCCCGCTGGGTGGCCGTGGCGATGCCCCGCCGGGCGCGCAGCCGCAACACCGCCCAGAGTGCCGCGGCGAGCGCGGTGCCGAGCGAGACGACGCCGAAGAAAGCGGACAGGTTGCCACCCACGGCCCAGATCCTGGCGGGGCAACCGCGGTTTCGCCAGCCCCCGAGGGGTCAGTACGCGCCCTTGCGGGCCAGCACCACCCCGACGGTCCGCCACAGGATGCTCAGGTCGTACGCCAACGACCAGTTGTCGACGTAGTAGAGGTCGAGCCGCACCGCCTCGTCCCAGGAGAGGTCGGAGCGGCCGGAGACCTGCCACAGCCCGGTGATGCCCGGCCGGACCAGCAGCCGGCGGCGGACGTCGCCGAGGAAGTCGCCGTCGTCGGCGGGCAGCGGGCGCGGCCCGACCAGCGACATCTCCCCCCAGAGCACGTTGATCAGCTGGGGCAGCTCGTCCAGCGAGGAGGCGCGCAGGAACCGGCCCACCGGGAAGACCCGCGGGTCCTGCTTCATCTTGAACAGCATGCCGTCGGTCTCGTTCTGGTCGACCAGGCTGGCCAGCCGCTCCTCGGCGTCGACGTACATGGTGCGGAACTTCCAGACCCGGAAGGTCCGCCCCTCGTGGCCGACCCGAGGCTGTCGGAAGAAGACCGGCCCGGGGTCGGAGATCCGGATGGCGACCGCGATCGCGACGAAGAGCGGGATCAGCAGGAGCAGGCCCAGCCCGGCGGCGACCCGGTCCATCAGGTTCTTGACCAGCAGCGCCGGACCCGACAGGGTCGGCTCCTCGACGTGCAGCAGCGGCAGGCCCTCGATGGGGCGGATGTGCACCCGGGGGCCGGCGATGTCGGTGAGCTGGGGGGCGACCACCAGGTCGACGCCGGAGCCCTCGAGCTGCCAGGCCAGCCGGCGTAGTTCGCCCGGCTCGGCGCTGGCCGAGCCGCAGACCGCGATCGTGTCCCCGCCCACCTCACGGACCAGGGCGAGCACGTCCCGGCCGGCGTAGACCGGCACCGGGGTCTCGATGCCGCGGGCGGCGGCGTAGCCGTCGGTCAGGTGGATGGCGACCGGCACCAGGCCGACGCCGGGGTTACGGGTGACCGCGGTGTAGACCTCCAGGCACTCCGGCAGCGTGCCGACGAGCACCATCCGGTGACCGGCGTGCCCGGCCCGCTGCCGGACCACGCGCAGCAGGAACCGGGCCACCATCCGGCCGAGCAGGATCAGCAGCATCGCCCCGAGCAGCGCGAAGCCGACCGTCCACCGGGAGAGCGAGTAGGTCTTCGTCGCGAAGGCGATGAAGGAGACGGTGGCGGCGACCGCCACGCCGGCCCGGATCACCCGCTTGAACTCGTCCGGGCCGAGGCCGAGATAGCGCCGGTCGTAGGCCCGGTTGCCCCACAGGATGATCAACCAGCCGAGCGGCAGCAGCACGAACGCGACCGTGTAGAACCACGACTGGGGCGCGTGCCTGAAGCCGGAGGAGGCCTGCTCGAAGATCTGGATGGCCAGGAAGCTGGCCAGAGCCGCGGCCCCGAAGTCGAGCAGGAGCAGGATCGCGATGTAGGGGCGGTGCCAGCGGGACACCCGGCGGCGGGCGCGGGCCCACGCCGACCGGGGTACGCCGTTGTGCGACGGCGGAGTCGGCGGCTGGATCTCGAAGCTGTCGACGTGCCGCACGCTCTTGCTCCGGCCTGTGTTGGTTACCGGGCGCTGGAGGCTTGTCGTCACCTCAACCCATGTCCTCCCGCATGACGCGCGCCCTCACTCGCCGTGAGGGCCCGGGTCGCCCACCGTCCCAGTCTCCCACGCGGGAACGTTCGCGACAGGCCGCCCAGGGGAGGAACCCGTCCGTTGGTCTCGCGGGGATCTGGCCGGCTCCGTGTCGGTTGTGAAGCCGGGGACCGAGCCACTATACCGATGGATGACGCCCCCGGTAGAGGTGCGGAGCGTGACCTTCGGCGATCCGAGGTCCATTCCTCTCCGTAATCGCCGAGTGTGATTACTCACCGTACGAGCCTGGACAACCGTCGGTCAGCGAGGGGCTTGCCGCCGGTCTGGCAGGTGGGGCAGTACTGGAGGCTGGAGTCGGCGAACGAGACCTCCCGCACGGCGTCGCCACAGACCGGACACGGCAGCCCGGTCCGGGCGTGCACCTTGAGGCCGGAGCGTTTCTCCGCCTTCAGCTCGGCGGCCCGCTGCCCCATCGAGCGGCGGACCGCGTCGCCGAGCACCGTCCGGGTGGCCGCGTGCAGCACGGCGAGCTGGTCGTCGGTGAGCCGGTCGGTGATCGCGAACGGGGACAGCTTCGCCGCGTGCAGGATCTCGTCCGAGTAGGCGTTACCGACCCCGGCCAGCACCGCCTGGTCGGTCAGCACCCCCTTGACCTGTCCCCGCCGGCTGCGCATCCGCCCGGCGAAGGTGGCCAGGTCGGCGTCGAGCGCGTCCGGGCCGAGCTTCGCCACCCCGGGCACCAGCGCCGGGTCGGTCACCAGGTACGCGGCGAGCTTCTTCTGCGTGCCGGCCTCGGTCAGGTCGAAGCCGGAGCCGTCGTCGAGGCGTACCCGGAGGGCGATCGGGCCCTTGCCGGGACGCAGCGGGGCGGCCGACGGGAACGCCTCCCGGTAGTGCAGCCAGCCCGCCCGGGCCAGGTGGACCACCAGATGCAGGCCGCCGTCGAACCGGACGTCCAGGAACTTGCCGTGCCGGCCCGCGCCGACCACCGCCCGGCCCGACACCGCGCTCGGCGGCGGGTCGTACGTCTTCAGGGCGCTGATCGCGGCGACCTCGACCCGCTCGACGCGCCGGCCCACCGCCCGCTCGCGCAGGTAGCCGGCGAGCGCTTCCACCTCCGGTAGTTCGGGCACGGTACAACGGTAGCCTTCTTTCCCGTGAGAATCGTGGTGGCACACAACCGGTACCGGGAAGCCCAGCCCTCCGGCGAGAACACCATCGTCGACGCGGAGATCGCCCAGCTCACCGCGGCCGGGGTGGAGGTGCTGCCGTTCCTGCGCAGCTCCGACGAGATCCCCGCGATGTCGAAGCCGGCCAAGGCGCTGCTGCCGATCTCGCCGATCTGGGCGCCGAAGGCCCAGCAGGACCTGGACCGCCTGCTCGTCGAGCACCGCCCCGACGTGCTGCACCTGCACAACCCGTACCCTCTGCTGTCGCCGTGGGTGGTGCGGACGGCGCACCGGCGCGGCGTGCCGGTGGTGCAGACGGTGCACAACTACCGGCAGGTCTGCTCCTCCGGGCTCTACTTCCGCGACGGCGTGATCTGCCAGGACTGCCGGGGCCGCGCGCTGGGCGTGCCGGCGATCGTGCACCGCTGCTACCGGGGCTCCCGGGCGCAGAGCGCGCTGATGGCGACCACCCTCGCCGTGCATCGCCCGACCTGGCGGTCGGTGGACCGGTTCATCGCGCTCACCAGCGCGGTCGCCGACCACCTCCGCGACTACGGCATCCCGGACGAGCGGATCGTGGTCAAGCCCAACGCCATCCCCGACCCGGGCACGCCGGCGCCGCTCGGCGAGGGCTTCCTCTTCCTCGGCCGACTCTCCCCCGAGAAGGGGCTGGACCTGCTGCTCGAAGCCTGGCGGCGGCACCCGGACGGCGCGCTCGGCCCGCTGCGGATCGCCGGCGACGGGGAGCTGCGCCCACTGGTCGAGGCGGCCGCCGCCGAGCGCGCCGACGTCACCTTCCTCGGCCCGCTCGACCGGGCCGGGGTGCGCGCCGCCCTGGCCGGCAGCGCCGTGGTGCTGGCGACCTCCACCTGGCACGACGTGCTGCCGACCGTGATCATCGAGGCGCTGGCCAGCGGCCGGCCGGTGCTGGGCACCGCCCTCGGCGGCATCCCGTACCTGGTCGGCGCGGACGCGCCCCGGGAGCCCGCGGGGACCGGGCCGGCCGAGGTGGCGTCAGCGCCCAGCGGGTCGGCGGGTCCGGCGCTGCCCGACGGCATCGAGCCGGGCGAGGCGGGCTGGGTGGTCGCCCCGGAGCCGGCCGCACTGGCTGCCGCCCTGCCGGTGGCCCGGGCCGGCGCGGCGGCGCTCGCCCCGGCGGCCCGCGCCCGCTACGAGCGCATCTTTCACCCCGACGTGGTCACCAAACGCCTGATCGACATTTACGCCGACGTCGCCCGGGCCCCTGCAGCCCGCTGACTCGCCGGCTCGGCCCAGCCGCCTGACCCGCTCCCGCCCTCCGTCGGGCCGGTGAAGATCGCGCTCGATCCGGGAAACAGGGCCCTCGGCGCGAGAGGGATGCCACTACTTCCAGGATTGAGCGCGATCTTGGGCGCGGGGGCGCGGGGGCGCGGGGGCGCGGAGCGGGTCAGCGGAGCGAGGCGCGGGCGGAGAAGGCGATGCTGGCGAGCAGGAAGCCGCCGTTGACGATCGTGAAGGCGACGACCACCCAGACGGTCAGCGCCGGGGCGAAGGTCAACACCAGGCCGGCCAGGAAGATCACCGCGCCGTAGTCGCGGACCAGCTTCACCAGGCGTACGGGGAGCGAGGTCGAGGTGACCATGCTGGCCGCGTTCGGGCCGGCCTGCATCACCGAGGTGACCAGGTTGACCATCCAGGTGCCGGCGAAGACCGCCACCAGCCAGGTGGGCGTCGCGGGGCGCTGCGCCACGGCGGCCGCCCCGAGGGCGGTGACCAGCGCGATCTGGGCGGCCACGTCGCAGAGCACGTCGACCCGGGCACCAGCCGCGGTGCCCTGCCCGGTGACCCGGGCGAGCTGCCCGTCCGCGCAGTCCAGCGCGTACGCGACCTGCCAGCCGACCAGGGCGACCAGCCCGACCGCCCAGGCCGGGACGTCCCCGGCGGCCACCCTGCCGGCGAGCGCGACCACGGTGACCGAAGCGGCCAGGCCGAGCACCAGGTTGGCGATGGTCAGCGCGGTGGGGCGCAGCCCGAGCCGCTGGGCGACCAGCGCGAAGACCGCCCCGATCCACTGGCTGATCGACTCGCTGAACAGCCCGCCGCCCCGGTTGACCCGGTGGAAGTCGGCGACGGTGGGGCGGGACGGCTCAGCCAAGGTGGTCGCGGAGTGCATCGGCGTAGTCTGCCAGCCGTTCCCGCGTCTCGGTAGGCGACATCGCGAGGTGTTCGAGGATGGTGTAGCGGTCCGGCCGGGTGGCCGGCGCGAACTGCACCGCCTCGACGAACCGGTCGTCGGTCAGCCCGACGTCGGCGGGGAGCCGGGGCAGGCCGTGCCGCGCCAGGCAGGCCGACATCTCGGCGAAACGCCGCTGGTCGCCCCGGAGGAAGGTGCAGAAGAGCGCCCCCAACCCGGCCAACTCCCCGTGGGAGGCGGTACCCGGGTAGAGCGAGTCGATGGCGTGCATGATCTCGTGGCAGCCGCCGCTGGCCGGACGGCTGGTGCCGCAGGCCGCCATCGCCAGGCCGGTGGAGATCAGCGCCTCGGCCAGCACGGTGACGAAAGCGTCGTCGCTCATGTCCCCCTGGTGGGCCAGCACCGCCTCGGCGCCCATCCGGGCGAGCGAGGCGGCCAGCCCGTCGACCGGCTCGCCGCGGACCTGCCGGGCCAGCTCCCAGTCGGCCAGCGCGCTGATGTTGCTGACCACGTCGCCGATGCCGGCACGGTTGTGCCGTTCCGGTCCGGCCTCCACGAAGTCCAGGTCCACGATCACCGCGATCGGGATGTGTACCCCGTAGGAACCCTTGATCCCGTCGGTGATCAGGCTGGCCACCGGGGAGGCGATGCCGTCGTTGGCCAGGCCGGTCGCCACGGTGACCATGGGCAGGCCACGCCGGGTGGCGGCGTACTTCGCCACGTCGATGGTCTTGCCGCCGCCGATGCCGACCACCGCGTCGTACGACCGGTTGCGCAGCTTTGCGCCGAGATCGTCGGCGGCGTCGAGGGTGGCCCCGGCCACGGTGAACACGTCCGCCGAACGTAGCGACGGGCGGATCAGCTCGGCGATCTGCGCACCCTGGCCCGGGCCGACCACCACCGCCACGTCGCCTCCGGCGGAGATCCGCCCGTCGACGAGGATCGCGGCGAGGTCGGCCACCGCACCGCGCCGTACGTCGATGTGCAGCGGGGTGAGGATCGTCCGGGCTAGTAGCGGCACGCGATCTCCCGGGCCCGGGCCAGGTCGGCGTGGTTGTCGACCTCGACCCAGGAGACGTCACCGATCGGCGCCGCCCGCACCTCGCCGCCCCGCTCGGCGAACTCCTGGTAGCCGTCCTCGTAGTAGAGGTTCGGGTCGCGCCGCCAGGTCGTCTCCAGCGCGTCGGCGAGCGCGTCGGCCACCTGCGGCTCGATCAGGGTCGCGCCGATGTACTCCCCGTACGCCTCGCCCGGGTCCATCAGCTTGGTGATCCGGGTGAGCTGGCCGGCCGCGTCGAAGGTGGTCTTCATCTCCTCCTCGGCCAGCGGCTTGAGGGTGTCGACGGCCAGCAGGATGGCCGGGCCGCGCTCGGCCAGCAGCGTCTTCTCCACGCTCACCGGGTGCACGGTGTCGCCGTTGACCAGCAGCACGCCCCGGGAGAAGTACTCCCGGGCCAGCCAGAGCGAGTACGCGTTGTTCCACTCCTCGGCCTTGTCGTTGTGCACCAGAGTGATCGTGACGCCGTACTTCTCGTCCAGGGCCGCCTGGCGCTGCCGGACCGCGTCCGCGGCGTAGCCGACCACGATCACGACCTCGGTCAGCCCCACCTCGGCGAGGTTGCGCAGCGCGATGTCGAGGATGGTGGTCTCCCCGTCCACCGGCACCAGGGCCTTGGGCAGGGTGTCGGTGTACGGGCGCAGCCGGCGCCCCGCACCGGCGGCGAGCACCATCCCGATCATTCCGGCACCATCCTCATCTCGACTCCGGTTCACCCGGTGGAGGATAGCGCCGAGCGCTCGGACCGCTGCCGCCAACCGGGACTCAGCCCGGCAGGGCGGACAGGTCCGCCAGCATCACCAGCCGTTCCTCGGCGGTCAGCACCGCGTACGGCCCGGCGGCCCGGCGGTCGGTCTCCTGCTCGATCGCCAGCCGTTCCGGCCCCGGCGGCAGGCCGGCGATGCTCGTCGCGGTGTGCCCTGCCGCGGCCCACGCGGCCGCGTGCGCGTCCGCCCGGTGGTAGCGCAGCGCGCTCAGTCGGTTGAGCAGCAGCACCGCGGCCGGGGCGCCCGCCGGCTCGTGCGGCGGGGCCATCGCGGCGAAGGCGCCGGGCTCGTCGGACTCGGCCAGCACCAGGGCGTACGCCAGCAGCCGGCCGAGCGTCGGCACCAGGCGGCCCACCCGGTCGTCGTGTCCGGCCCAGAGCTCCTCGGTCACCTCGGCGTGCAACTGCCAGAGCTCGGCCAGGAAGGCGAGCCCGCGCTCGGTGGCGCAGAGGCCGCCGTCGGGTACGCGCTGGAGCATCCCGTACGCGACCTGCTTGTCCAGGGTGCGCTGGCAGGTGGCCGGGTCCCGGTAGCGGGTCACCGCGGCGAAGCCCGGGCCGCTCACCGTCCCGCCGGGCGTGGCGAGCCGGGTCCGGAGCTCCACCAGGAAGCCGGTGGCGGCCGGGCCGCCGTACCGTGAACTCAGCTCCGCGCCGCCACCGTCGCGGCCGGCGAGCATGCCGGCGACGAAGACCCGGTCGATCGCCGGGGCGATCAGCCCGGCGAACCGGTGGGGCGGCAGCTCGACGCCGTCGCTCACAGACCGATCGAACGGAGGGCGGCGAAGGCGTCCTCGGCGATTCGCCGGATCAGCCCGTCGTTGACGTCGCGGTGCTCGTCGAGCAGGGCGACGTCGTGCTCCGCCAGCCAGCGGAACTCGGTGTGCTTGCCCTCCTCCAGCCGGGGGCGGCTCAGGTCACCGTCCACCCGGACCAGGAAGTCGGTCTCCACCCGGGCCAGCCCGTCGTCGGCGGTGTAGCGGTATTCACCGACCAGACCGAGCACGTGTGAGACGCTCCAGCCGGTCTCCTCGGTGACCTCGCGGCGCAGCGCCTCCGCCACCTCCTCACCCGGTTCGAGGTGGCCTCCGACGATGTCCCAGCAGTTCGGGAAGAGGCGTCGCTCGGGGGATCGGCGCTGGATGAAGATGCGGCCGTCGTCGTCCACGATCAGCGCGCCGGCGCAGCGGAGGGGCTCGGTGGGCACGTCACGACAGTAGCGAGCCCGGGCCGCCTGTGGCGATGCCCGGTCTTGTCCCGAGCCGCATCGGTGGCCCACCATGTCCGTACCGAGGCCACCGTCCCACAGGGGTGATGCGTGATGCAGGTTCGGGAAGCGATGTCCAGTGACGTACTCGTGGTCGGCCCGGAGCACACGCTCCGCCAGGCGGCCCGGATGATGTCGACCCGCGGTGTCGGGTCGGCGGTCGTGATCGACCCGGACTCCGAAGGGGTCGGGATCATGACCGAACGGGATGTGCTCAACGCGATCGGTGCCGGGCTCGATCCCGATGTCGAGCGGACGGCGGCCCACCTGACCTGGGACGTCGTCTACGCCGGCCCGGGCTGGACGGTGCAGGAGGCGGCGGCGGCCATGGCCCGCGGCGGCTTCCGGCACCTGGTGGTGCTCGACGGCGGGGAGGTTGCCGGGGTGATCTCGGTACGTGACCTGATGCGGGTCTGGGCGCGGGAGCACGCCACGACCCGGGTCTGAACCGGGCCTGGAACGGGCGATGGCCCGGCCGTTACCGGCCGGGCCATCGTCGTACGGTGCCTCAGGTCACGGTCCGACGAAGACGGCGGTCCCCCGCCAGTCCACGTTGTCGACGCCCGGACCGCTGCGCACGGTGGCGGAGCCGGTCGGCGTGCCGCCCGACCACGCCAGCGAGGAGAGGTCGCCGCTGCTCCGGGACACGACGTAGAGGTTGTCGCCGTCCAGGAAGAGGCCACCCGCGTCGGCGAACGCCGTCGTGCCGGTAACGGTCGTCCGCTCCGCCCCGACGGTGCCGGTGTCCGGCGTGAACCAGCGCCAGAACAGGGTGCTCTGGCCCGAGAGCGTGTAGTAGAGGCGGCCGCCGGTGTAGAACATGCCGGTCACGTTCGGCAGCTCCGCGTAGAAGTTGGTCGTCACGCCGACGTACGTCTGGCCCGTGGGGGCGGAGCCCGTCACGACCTTGTCCCACTTGGCGTCGTGGTACGGGTCCACCTTGGCCGGAGTGCCGAAGGTGCTGCCGTCGAACGAGCGGCGGTAGAACTCGCCGGCCATTCCGTAGAACAGGTCACCGCCGACCCAGAACGCGCCGTTGGCCGCCGACCACCGGGTGTTGTCGCCGTTCGCGACGCTGGTCGCCGAGCCCACCGTGGTCGCCCCGTCGTACGACCGCTTGGTCACGTTGTCCATCGTGGTCTCCGCCGGCACCGGCGGGATCTTGACGATCTCGATGCCCTGGACCAGCGGGTTCTCCAGCACGCGGCCGAAGTCGATGTCGACGTTGCCGTCGCTGGTGACGGCGAAGGCCCGCATCGTGCCCCGGTTGGTGGCGCCGATGGCGGCGATCGGGTCGAAGTTGCTCAGCTTCAGCACGCCGTCGATGCTGACGTTGAACTTCCGCTTGCCGACTGTGGCGGTGCCGTTGTACCGGTTGGCCAGGTAGAGCCGGACCTGGATCGGGGTGCCGGCCGGGACCGGGAAGTCCCACTGCATGTCCGGGGCGGTGGCCAGGTCCCAGCGCTCGCTGTTGAACAGCGCGACCGGCGTGCCGGCCGGCACGGTCGGGTCGAGCGTCGCGTTGGTGCCGTACGCCAGGACGTTGCTGCCGGAGTTGTGGTACTGGCTCGGCGCCGCCTCGCTGTCGGTGGCCCAGTTCGGCCCGCTGGCCGCGGGCAGCTCCTCGCCGCCGGCGTTGACCCGGTAGAGCACATCGGACGGGGTGGGCGTCGGCGCGGTCTGGACCACCTCGATGCCCTGGACGAGCGGGTTCTCCAGCACGCGACCGAAGTCGATGTCGATCACGCCGTCGCTGACCACGGAGAAGGACCGCATGGTGCCGCGGTCGGTGCCGCCGGCGGCCGCGACCGGGTCGAAGTTGTTCAGCTTCAGCACGCCGTCGATGCTGACGTTGAACTTCCGCTTGCCGACGGCGGCGGTGCCGCCGTACCGGTTGGCCAGGTAGAGCCGCACGTCGACGCGGGTGCCGGCCGCGACGGGGAAGTCCCACTGCATGTCCGGGTCGGTCGCCTGGTCCCAGCGCTCGCTGTTGAACAGCGCCACCGGTGTCGTCACCGGCACGGTCGAGTCGAACGTCGCGTTGGTGCTGTAGGTCAGGACGCTGCTGCCGGAGTTGTGCAGCGGGCTGGGCGCGGTGGCGCTGTCGCCGGCCCAGTCGGGGCCGCCATCGGTCGCGGTGAGCGCCGGACCGCCGGCGTTGACCCGGTAGAGGACCTCGGTCTTCGCCGCGCGGCCGGCCTGGTAGACGTTGCCCGGCAGGCCCTTGGTGGCGGTCGAGTGCGGGGCGTTGCCACCGGTGAGCGGGAAGAACGCGAGCCGGCCCCGCTTGTACTCGTAGTTGCCGATGTACTCCTGGTCGCTGCCCATCCAGAGGCCCTGCGGGGTCACCAGCATCTCGGTGACGCCGTAGCCGCGCGGGTGGCGGCCCGGGTTCCAGGACAAGGGCAGGCCGGTCACCGGGTCGAGGGCCGCGATGCTGGCCCGGGGGACCGCACCCGCCGCCGCGTTGTCGCGGCCCATCGGGTTGTTGGCCCAGCGGAAGTGGCCGCCGACGTAGATGGCCTCCTCGCTGACGCCGACCGACAGGAACGTGTCGCCGCCGCTGTAGCTGACCCAGGCGGGCTGCTGGCCGTCGCCGCTGGTCGAGGTGTTCCAGCGGGCCGCCGAGTCACAGAGCGTTCCCGGGTACGGCGCGCCGGTGGTCACCACCATGAAGTACTTGCCGTCCGGGGAGAACGCCACGTCCCGCATGTACGAGTCGAACGCGGTGTACTTGCAGGCCGCCGAGTAGCGGTCGGTGTTCCAGTTGGCGATCGTGGCCGAGGTGTCGCCCAGGTCGATCCGGACGATCTGGTCGTGCAGCACCCCGTCGGCCTTCTTGAAGTTGCCGATGACCACCAGGTGCTTGCCGTCCGGCGAGACGGCCAGCTTCTCGGCACCGACCCCGGCGGAGGCGCCGCCGTTGGTGGGGGTCCAGTTGTGGTGCTCGGTGAGCGACACGGTGAGGTAGTCGTCCACCGCGCCGGTGGTGGGGTTCAGCGAGGCCAACCCGGTGCGGGCCGTCGTCCCGTTGACGGTGGCGAAGATGCCACCCACCAGGAGCCGGTCACCGACGAGCGCGATGTCCTTGACCAGGCCGTCGAACGCGGGGCTCTTGAAGCCGGCGACCGGCGTGCCGTCCGCGACGTTGAGCAGAACCAGCTTGCGGAACTTCTCGGTGCCGACGGTGTTGAACTTGCCGGCCAGGTAGACCGTGCCCTCGGTCGGCCCGGCGATCACCGCGTTCACTTCGCCGTCCAGCTCCGGGACGAACGAGTTGTCGATCTTCCCGGTCGCCTTGTCGAAGGCAAGCACGTAGTTCCGGGTGACCTCCGTGGTCTGCGAGCCACGGTCCTGGGCCTTGGTGAACGAACCGCCCACGATGACCTTGGTGCCCGCGTCGTAGATGGCCACCACGTTGCCGTCGTTGATGTTCGGCGTCTTGTCGGACGGCACCTCGCCGACCATCGTGGTGTGGCCCGGCGCGGGAGCGGCGAGCGCGGGGGCGGCGAGCCCGAGGGTGGGGGTGAAGAGGACGGCGATGCCGAGGGAGGCAGCGCCGAGCGCGGACACCGAGCGGTGTCTCAGGAACGAGGAAGCCACAGGCAACTCCGGAGAAAGGTCGGAGGCGCTGCGGTCATGGCCGGAATGCGACGCGAGGTGGGGCGTACGTCCAGCCGACCGCAGACGTGAGAGCAATACCTTCTCTCATCCGGCCCGTGCCCGTCCACCCGGGGCCGGGTTTTTGACCATGAAAACGGCTCGGCTCACACGAAAAGATGAGGAACGATCACCGGGCCGGCGCGGACGGCGTCTCGGACCGGGCGGTCAGGTCGGGCGGCGTCTGAGCGAAGTAGGGGTCCGTCGCCATCTCCCGGAACACCGTGGCGCTCTCCGGATCGTTGTCGAAGGTGCTGTCGTACAACGGCTTCGTCTCCTTCCCCGCGAAGTAGAGGGCTGCCTTGATCTGCGGGTGCCTCTTCAGGTACGGCCGGACCTCGCGTAGCCAGTCGGCCCGCTGGCCGGGCCGGCCCTCTTCCGTCAGCCCGAACTCGCCGATCACCACGGGCCGGGGATGCTCCCGGGCGAAGGCCATGAAGTGGTCCATGCGGTCGCTGAAGCTCACCCATTCCGGACCCGGGTAGACGTCGGCGCAGAGCCAGTCCACCTGGTCGTCGCCCGGGTAGTAGGCCGCCGCATTCCGCTTCGGGTCGGCGAAGCCGTCCGCGTGCGGGCACCAGACCCAGGCCGCGTTGGTGGCACCGACCTCGCTGAAGATGGCCCGGATGTGCTTCCAGGCGGCGATGTAGTCCTCGGGTGAATGGACGCTGGCGGCCAGGTTGGGCCGATCCATCTCCCATCGGTAGCGCAGCAGCACCGGCACCCCGAACGCCTTGACGTCCTCGGCGCGCTGACGGATCAGCGAGTCGTAGGCGCCGCTGACCGTCGAGCGGGTGTCGGTGCCGGCCCAGGAGATCATCTGCAGCTTCCCCATGGCCTGGAACGCCCGCTCGGTCGGGCCCGGGAAGGGCTTGTTCCAGGTGTTGAACATGTGGGCGAGTGCGAGCTTGCCGCCGGCCGCCTGGTTGAACTCGTCGAGCGCGCTCGCCCGCCCGGTGGGGTTGTGGAACTCCGGTTTGACCCACGCGCCGAGCCAGGCGCCCTTCCTGGGCAGCACGGGCCCCCGCCCGGTGGTGCGCACCGGGGCCGTCCGTGGCTCCACCGTGGGCGGTGGCAGAGTCGGCGTCTGGTACGGGCGCCGGGTCGGCGCCGACTCGCAGGCCGCCACCGGCACCAGGCAGGCCAGGGCGAGCAGAGCCGCCATCGTCCGTCGTGATCCTCGAGTCACCGCAACCTCTCCCCAGGACGGTTACCCGCCCACGGCCAGCGGCCCGGCCCCACGTCAACAGGGCGCCGCACCTGGACCGGCGGACGACCTCGTGCACTCTACCCATCCGGCGGAGGTCAGGCGGTGCCCGGCGGACAGGTCACGACTGTGCGATCGGCGCCGGACCCGAACCGTTCCGGCGACCGCGCAGGGCACGCAGCGCGTCGAGGTTCAACGTGGTCCGCCAGTGCCAGGCACCCGCCGCGTAGGCCGCCACGCCGACCGCCGACACACCGGCGAGCACCGGCACCGGCGCGCCGAGCAGGCTCGCCAGCCCCAGCGGCAGCCCGAACGCGCCGGTGGCCAGCGCCATCGCGACCCGCGTGCCGCGGCCGAACGGGTGCAGCTGCAGCGACCACCAGAGCTGCGTCAGCGGCACCAGGTTGTTCACCAGGATGGCCGCGGTCCAGGCCAGGGCGGCGCCGACGATGCCGTACACCGGAATGAGGGCGACGTTGGCCAGCACGTTGATCGCCGTGGCGGCCATCGCGTTGTAGAAGGTCCAGGTCGTCCGGCCGGCCATGTTGAGCACCACGTCGACCATGCCGCAGCCGGTCGCCACCAGCATGGTCAGCGCGAGCAGCACCACCACCGGACGGGCCACGCCGTAGCCGGCGCCGAAGAGCGCCAGCATCGGCCCGGCGAAGGCGGCGAAGACCAGGTACACCGGCCAGGAGAGCAGCACCAACCAGCTGGTCGCGGCCTGGTAGAGCTCGCCGGCCCCGGCCCGGTCGTCGCGAGCAAGGGCGGCGGCCAGCCGGTGCTGCACCGAGCTGGACAGTGCCGTACCGGAGAGCTGGCCGAGCGCGAGGAAGCGGGTCGCGGCGGTGTAGAGGGCCGCGTCGGCCGGCCCGCGCAAGGCGCTGAGCAGCACGATGTCCAGGCGCTGCACGACGATGGCGGCGAGGCTGCTCAGGGCGCGCGGGCCGGTGAACCGCCAGAAGCCCACGAACTGCTCGCCCGCCGGCGTCGGCCGGGTCACGTCCCGACCGGCACGGCGAACCAGCCGGCCGAGCCAGGCCAGCGCGACCGCGGCGGCGAGCAGATACGGCACGGCCCAGGCCAGCGGCAGCGCGGTGGTGGCGGAGAGACCGAGCCAGGCCGCCACGGCCACCGCGACGAACTGCACCAGGGTGCGGCCGAGCCGTTCCACGGTCAGCAGTGGGCGCATCTGACCGAAGCCCTGGCAGGCGGCGAGGGCGTAGTCGCTGAGCGCGGCCAGCGGCACGAACGCCAGCAGGACCCGAAGCGCGGTCACCCCGCCCGGTCCGGCCTCGGGCATGGTCAGCTCGGCCAGCGCCGGGGCCGCCAGCCAGCCGACCAGGGTGAGCAGCACCCCGACGGCCAGCACCGGCAGGAGCCCGACCAGGATCGTGCCCCGGATCCGCTCGCGCTGGCCCAGCGTCCGGTAGCGGCTGACGAAGTAGATGGTCCCGACGTCGGTGCCGAGCCGGGCCGCCGACGCGCCGATCATGAAGGCGCTGGTGGCCGCGAAGAACATGCCGGCCTCGCGGACCGACCAGCCCCGGGCGACGACGATGTTCAGCCCGAAGCCGGCGATCGCGGCGAGACCGACGCCGACGAGGTTCGCGAAGCCCTGCCGGGCCGCGCCGCCCAGGCCGGCACCCGGTCCGCCGGTCGGCGCGGTCGACGCCGGGGCGTCACCGGCCTCCGTCCGGGTCACCGCCGCCACGACGGCACGCGTCCCCACCAGGTGGCCAGCCGCTCGTCGTACGGGGCGAAGTGGTCCTCCAGCCGGGCCCGCAGCTCGGCCGACATCGGCGACCGGGAGCGTGAGTTGTGCTTGCCGAAAGAGATCTCCGCCCAGCGCGGCAGGCCGAGGAAGTCGCAGACCGCGTCGAAGGCCGGGCGCGGGTCGGCGAAGAAGTCGTCGCTGTCGATGACGTGCAGCCGCTCCCGGCCGACCAGCGCCTCCAGCCGCTCCAGCTGCTCGACGTACCGCCCCCGGGCCAGGTACGCGTTGTGCTGGAGGTGATGGCTGGCGTACGTCGAGTCGGCGGTCATCCGGTCCCGCTCACCGGCGGTCCGCTCCTCCTCCAGCGCCAGCGCACGCTCGAACGACGACTCGGTCTCGTAGCCCCGGGCCAGCTCGTGCGAGTGCGCCGAGTAGGCCCGCTCCACCGGATCGCGCAGCAGCACCAGCAGCTTCACCGAGGGCAGATCCCTGGCGATCCGCTGCCCGGCGAGCGGGTGGAACATGTAGTAAGGGCTCGACTCGCCGGTGATCCCGCGTACGCCGAGCTGCTCCCGGACCGCCTCCGCCTTCGCCGTGGTGGGGAAGTGCCCGAGGTACCAGTTCATGCCGCGGTGGTAGTCCATGTCGAAGTAGTGCACGCCCTTGTGGTACGCCGGCGGCAGCACCCCCGGGTGCTGGGAGAGCGTCTTGAACAGCGAGGTGGTGCCGCAGCGCTGCGCCCCCACGATCAGGAATCCGGGCACCATCCGCGACCCGGCGGTCAACCGACCGACCGTCCGGCTCACCGACTTCACCGCACGGAGCGCCTGCTCCCTGGCCACCGTCACGTCCCCACTCCTCACTCTCACCGGGCCCGCCGGGCCAGGTGCTCCTCCACGGCGGGCAGCAGCCAGGTGTCGACCTGTCCCAGTCGCGCACCCGCCTCCGCCTGCCGATCCCGCAGATAGCGCGCCGCCAGCTCCACCAGGTAGAGCACGGCGACCAGGTCGACGTCCCGACCGTCCTGGTCGAACGGCGCCAGCGTCCGGTCCGCGCCGGCGAGCAGCGCCCGCGCGGCGTCCGTCGCGGCCACCCCGTCGTGGCCGATAGCGGTCTGCACCGCCCGGTGCAGCGCGTCGTACCCGGCCGGCACGTCCGCCTCGAACCGTTCCCAGTCCCAGACCAGCACCCGGCCGTCGGCGAGCACGGCGCTGTTGCCACCGTTCCAGTCGCCGTGCCAGGCGCCGAAGGCCACCGTCGGGTCGGTGTCCGCGACGGTCTTCAGCACCGCCCGCAGCCGCTCGGCCTCGGGGCGGGCGCCGAGCGCGTCCACCGCGTCGGCCAGCCGGGCCGCGTGGTCGCTCCCGGCCCACGACCCCCGGCGTACGCCCAGGCAGCCGGCGACCGCCACCATGGCCGCCCGCTCGGCCGCCTCGGCGGCTGTCGAGGCGGCCCGGGGCAGCCGCACCGGCAGCGCCTCCTGCACCAGCAGCGCGTGCCCGTGCCAGTCGCCGTGGTGGCGTACCCCGGCCACGGTGACCGGGCCGAGCGGCAGGTCGGCCAGCCGGCGCAGCGCCGCGGACTCCGCCTCGACCAGAGCGCGGGTCAGCGGGTCGACGCCGAGCTTGGCGTACCCGAGCGCCCGCCCGTCCGGGGCGAGCAGTTGCAGCACCGGCTTGCGGTTCGCCCGGGCCGGCCCGATGTGCATGCTGACCAGGGCCGGCGTGCCCAGCACCTCGGCCAGGTACGCGTCGAGCCCGGCACCTGCCACGACCAGCCGGTCGCGGAACACCAGCGGCCCCAGCCCGAGCCGGAACGCGGTGGCCAGCCCCTGCCGGACCAGCTTCGCCTTCCGCCCGACCGCCTCGGTGGAGTGCCGCACGGCGCTCGCCGCGGCCCGGCCGGAGCCGGTCGGCACCAGCAGCCGCGGCCGGGACGCCGACGGCACCACCACCCAGCCCCGGCCACCCTTGCGCAGGGCCGGTCCGGCCGGATCGGGCCAGATCAGCCCGGCCAGCTCACCCAGGTACGCGGCGCGGCCGTCGCCGTCGGGGGGTACGCGGAACACCATCAGCGCTCACCGGCTGCTTCCAGTCGGGCCCGCAACCCGGACACGGTGCCCGGGGGCGCCGGCGCGACGGCCCGGCGCAGCCGGTCGTTGCGGGCGAGCAGGGCGACCGAGATCAGGCCGTAGGCGAGGGTGGCTTCCATCGCACCATAGGTGAATTGGAAGAAGAGCATCAGGATCAGGACCAGGCTGCCGGCGATCCCGATCGCACTGTGGTCGCGGCGGTAGCGCCAGAGGCCGTAGAGGAAGAAGCCGTTGTAGCAGAGCGCGCCCACGTAGCCCTGGCCGATCAGCAGCGCCCAGAGTTGGCCGTTGCTGCCCAGCTTCCGGTTGCCGCACTGCTTGCAGTCGTCGGACTTGCCGATGGCGATCGAGCGATTGCTGCCGATCAGCGCCCGGTTGCCCCCGTAGCCGAGGACCGGCGAGTGGTTGGCCGCCGTGATCGCGCCCTGAGAGAGGGTGGCCCGGATGTCGTCGCTGTGCCCGTTCTGCAGGCGCTCGTCGAAGGTCCGCCCGAGCGGGGTGGCGATGATCAGGATGCCGACCATTCCGATCGCGAGGGCCAGCCCGCCGAGCACCACCATCCGGCCCCGCAGCGCCAGCCGGACCGCCACGTAGGCCGCGGCGATGCCCAGGCCGATCCAGACGCCCCGGTTGAGCGAGTACACGATCGGGAACACCGCCGCCACCGCGATGGCGACACCGAGCACCCGCCGCACCGGGCCGCCCAGAATCACCCAGCCGACCAGCAGCCAGATGAGCAGGATCGCGATGTTCTCGCCCCAGGAGTTGGTGTATTCGAAGGGGGCGGAGGGGCGCGGTGAGCTGGCCTCGCCGACCAGCACCTGCTGGACCTGGGCGAACCGGACGTCCATCAGGGACGCGACGTAGGGATCGCTGGCGATGGAGTGCGGCAGCAGGTATCGCAGCGGCGCGACGAAGCTGAAGTTGGGCAGGAGCCAGCCAAGGTAGCCGCCGATCACCACGACGACCGCCATGAACCCGAAGAGCCGGACCGCCCGCCGCTGGGGCATCTCCCGTTCGCCGAGGTTGAGCACGTAGAGCATGACGACGGTCAGGCCGACGTAGTTGGCGAACCAGGTGGCCCAGCCGACGTACCGGCCGGCACCTGACGGGGGGAGGGTGTTCGGCGCCCTGAGGTCGAGCATCAGGGCGGAGAGCAGCACCCAGAGCAGCAGCACGAGCCAGATCCCGAAGCCGGGCGGCACCCGTACCGGCCTGCGCCGATACAGCTGCACCGCCATCGGCACCGCCATGATGACGAAGATGAAGGTCGACACCCCGAGCGCCCACCAGAGCGGGTAGAGCACGAACAGCGCGGTCAGCGGCCACGTCCGGGACAGCCGCGGCAACAGGCTTGGCGGCCGGATCGGAGGCCGGATCGGCGCCGGCGCCGGTACCGATGCCACGGGGTGGACCTCGACGACGGGGGCAGAGCCGCGGGCGGGGTGGTTCGGGGCGACCGAAGTCATCTGACGGTGACCTTGGCGGTGGGCGGCACGTAGATCAGCCAGGTGTTCCCGGGCAGGGGGTGCAGCAGCTCCCCGTCGAGGTCGATCACGTTGCAGACCATCTCCTGGCCGGGCTTGCGCCACTTCCCCTTGGCGCTGGACGGCCCGGAAACGGCCACCGCGGCACCCTCGCCGAAGACCTTCGCCGCCGGCAGCGATCGGGGCGACGGGTGGCGTACGGTCACGGTCCGGTACTCCGTCGTCAGCACCATCACCGAGGTCGCGGTGACCGCGACGGTGCCTACCCGGGCCACCCAGACCGACTTCTGCGGATCGTAGCGCCAGACCATCGGCGGTCCACCGGGGACCGTGACGACGAGCTCCTTGGCCGGGGCGATGTCCCGGCCGGCCAGGGCCGTGCCGGGACTCGCGTGGTCGAGGAAGGCGCTCGGCGGCTGGGCCCCCTTGGGCGCCGCCTTCCAGAGCGCCGCCGTGGAGGTGTAGCCCGAGTCGAAGACCTTGCCGCCGTTGTCGGCCGGGGTGATCCCGGCCAGGCCGGACTCGTCGAACTGGGAGCGGAAGCCCTTCGGGCCGCCGGCGTAGCCGACGAAGGGGCGGAGCACGCCGACCGATCGGATGTCGACCGGGCGGATCTCGGTGACCGGGCCGACCTTGGCGGCGTCCCGGGAGTGGAACACCGCCGTGAGGTGCAGCGTGTCGGACTCGGCGAACTCGGCGTATACCAGGTCGGCGGCGTCCAGGCCGGCCGGGGCCGTCGACGGGCTGACCCGCAGCGGTACGGCGACCGCCTGCCGGTCGGCCACCGGTGCGGCGCTCACCGGCAGCCCGGTCAGGGGCGCCGCCGGCAGGCTCGGGGTCGGGCTCGGGTCGGCCGTCGCGGGCGTGCCCGGGTCGACCACGTCGATGTCGACGGGGGCCTGCGGCTCGCTGCACGCCGTGGCGAGGGCGACCACGAGGGCCGGGGCGAGGGCGGTGCGGAGCATCTGCCGGCGGTTCACCCCAGGTCCTCGCCGGCCTCGAGCGCGTAGCCGCGCCCCGGGCCGTCGGTGCCCGTACCGTCACCGCGCGACCGGTACGTGCCGGAGGTGCCGTTCACCGGCACCGGCTTGCCCGGGACCGTCGGCTTTCCCGGCGGCACCGGCTTGGCCGAACCGGTGGCGGAACCCGGGTCGGACGGCTTCATCCGGGGCAGCACCAACGTCGACTCGGCGGACGGGCCGGGGCTCGGTCGGGGCTTGGGCCGGTTGACCGGGGCGGCCGGACGACTCGTCCCGCCGGCCGCGGCGGGCATGCGCGGTGCCAGCACCGCACCGATCACCGGGGCGTTGACCTGCTCGAACTGCTGGCGCGCGGTGTTGATCTCGCCGCTGTGGGTCTGGCCGGTCTGGGCCACCAGGATCACCGCGTCGACGTGCCGGCCCAGCGCTTGGGCCTCCACGGCGACGGTCGGCTGGGCGGTCTCGATCAGCACGTGGTCGAAGCGCGCGGTCAGCTCGTGGAGGATCTCCAGCAGGCCGCCGATCGGCAGCTCGACCTCGGCGTCCAGGTCGCCGGGAACCAGCACCCGGAGCTGGCCGAGGCCGGGCACCGGGGCCAGCGCCTTGAGCGCCGGTACGTCCCGACGGAGCACCGAGGCGAGGCTGTGCCGTCCCTCGGCGACTCCGGTCATGGCGCTCACCACCGAGTCCGGCTTGGTGGTCAGCAGCGCGACCTGCTGGCCGGTCCGGGCGTACGCGGCGGCCAGGTTGGTGGCGACGAATCCGGCGGCGTTACCGGCCGAGGCGTCGCAGAGCAGAAGCTGGCGTCCCCGGCCGGCCTCCCGCGGCTGGGGCACCGCGGAGAGCAGCACGTTGCGCAGCCGGCCCAGCTCACGGGAGATCTGGTGGGTGGCCGGCAGCATCGCCAGCGAGGAGGCCTGCGCCGGCAGCTCCACCAGCAGTGGCAGGCCGAGCCGGTCGGAGATGTCCCGACCGCGGCGCACCCGGGTGTCGAGCCGGTCCAGCACCAGGGCCAGCACGATGCCCAGGAGCAGGCCGACGCCCATGCCGCTGGCCAGGTTCAGGGTGCGGTTCGGCGAGCTGGGGCTCTCCGGCAGCCGGGCGTCCGAGATGATCTCGCCGGGGTCGGTGTCGGTGGAGAGCAGCGGGCTGAGCCGGTTGTTCAGCGACGCGAGCTGGTTGGTCAGCACGCTCCGGTCGGCCTCGGCCCGTTCCTTCTCCACGGAGTTGTTCGGTGCCGCCGCGATTCGCCCGGCGACCGCGTTGAGCTGCTTGTTGACGTCCGCGATCTGCTGCTTCAGCGCGGTCGTCGACGTCTCCAGCGCCTTCTGCGCGGTGGCCTTGCGCAGGTCCAGGTACGCCTGGGCGAAGGCGTGGGAGCCGTCCCGGGCCTCGGCGGGGCTGTCCGCCTCGTATGCCACCTGAAGGACCTGGCTGTTCGGCGGCACAGTGACGGTCACCGACTTGACGAGCTGGTCGGCCGCGGTGCCGCTCTTCATCAGGTCCTTGGCGCGCTCCGCCACGATGAGCGAGCGGACCACCTGCGCCTCGGTGTCAAGGTTGACCTTGGCGTTGGCGTTGTTGTCCGAGCCGGTCCCCAGCGCGCGCACCAGCAGCGAGGTGCTTGACGTGTATCGGGCGTGCTGGAGCTGACTCGCGGCCAGCCCGCCGCCCGCGCCGAGAACGGCGGCGAGGAGCAGAATCCACCAGCGGCGGCGCAGCCAGCCCAGGTAGGCCGTCAGGACAAGTCCGTCGGAATCGCTCTCGGCCAGGTGGGGTGAGGGCATCAGAGTCTGTCGCTCCCTTTCGACCGAGCCGGGCAGTCCACGGCGCAGCTGGACCTGACCGTGACCGTGATTGTCCCCGATCCGAACGTTGAGGGAAAGTCTGCTCACGTTCCGGTAAGCCTGCCCAGGTGTAGGCAGCCCGCGTAGGTATGGCCGGGCTTCGCTGGCCAATCGGCGGGGTTCCGGTTTCGGGCCCGACCTGCCCCCGGAGGTCGGCGTCGCCGTCGACCCCTCGTCCGGAGCGGTGACGGAAATCCTGACACACGCCCGACCGAGCCGGGTGGCCCGGCCCGTGCGGTGCCACTGCGGCGTCGGCTGAGGTGGCCGGTCGCCGGGAAAGGAGGCTGCCGTGGTGGGATGTCCGGACCGGGCCTTACCACTGGGACGAGATCGTTCCAAGGGCCCCTTCAGTTGTCCACCTCCGCGCCGATAGGTTGTCATGACGCGTCCGAACGTCATTCACGAAACTTGGGCGTGGCCGTGGCGTATGGGGAGGAACGTCTGGTGAGCGGGTCAACCGAGGGCTCGGGACAGGTCCTGTTGGTGGGTTCCAGCGGCGGGCATCTCGCCCAACTGCTGGCCTTGGAACCCTGGTACCGGGGCCGCCGCCGGGCGTGGGTCACCTTCGACACCCCCGACGCCCGTTCCTTGCTCGACGGCGAGGACGTGGTGTGGGCCCACCACCCCACCACTCGCAACATGAAGAACCTGATCCGCAACGCCTTCCTCGCGCTCAAGGTGATGCGCCGCCGCCGGGTGGCCGCGGTGGTCACCACCGGCGCCGGGGTCGCCGTGCCGTTCGTGGTCGCGGCCCGACTGCGCCGGATCCCGACGGTCTACATCGAGGTGTACGACCGGATCGACAGCGCGACGCTGACCGCCCGGCTCTGCCGTCCCTTCCTCTCTGCGATGCTCGTGCAGTGGGAGGAGCAGCGCCGCATGTACCCGGAGGCGACCGTCGTGGGGAACCTCCTGTGAGCGCGAGGAGTGAG